>NZ_JBJXIA010000005.1:0-336896 GCF_046115955.1 Variovorax sp. GrIS 2.14 | reverse complement strand
ATCAAGTACGAGGAGGTGTACCTGCACGCCTACGAGAGCGTCGGCCAGGCCCGCACCGGGATCGGCCGGTACATTGAGTTCTACAACACCCGCCGGCCGCACTCGAGCTTGCAAGCCCGCACACCCGATGTGGTGTACTTCGACTCGCTGCCATGGCCTTTGGTTGGCGACAATTTGTTTGTCCGGCGCATTGACTCGGTAGTTTTGCTACCCATGCTGACCTGTTGCCTCACGTAATTTGCTACCCACCGGATGGTGCGGCGGGAGCAAGCAACGTGAAGAGGCAAGTCAGCATGACCACACGCAAGGAGCTCACTGAGGCGGTCCGTGAGCGATACTACGGGCATCCGGCGTCGACCGGCGCCGCATCCTCGATGAGTTCGTGGCCGTCACCGGCTATCACCGCAAGCACGCGATCCGCGTGCTTGCAGATGCATCACCGAAGCCGGCGCGACCGCCGATGAACCGCGTGTACGACGAAGCGGTACGGCAAGCATTGATCGTGTTGTGGGAGGCAGGCGACCGCGTCTGCGGCAAGCGCCTGAAGACGCTCATCCCGATCCTCGTCGTTGCCATGGAGCGGCACGGTCATCTGCAGCTTCACGCGGATGTCCGCGCCCGGCTCATGCAGATCAGTGCCGCCACCATCGACCGCCCCCTGGCCGCCACGCGTGTCAGCACCGACGGCCAGCGCAAGCGCAGAACAGGCGTGGATGCAGCCATCCGGCGCAGCGTTCCGGTTCGCACCTTTGCCGACTGGAGAGACCCGCCGCCGGGCTTCTTCGAAGTCGACATGGTCGAACACTGCGGTGGCTCCAAGATGGGCGGTGACTTCGTCCATACCCTGACGCTCACCGACATCGCCAGCGGCTGGACCGAATGCGTCGCAATGCCGGTACGCAATCAGGCGCTCATCGTGGAAGCGCTGTCCATCGTAGACGTATCCCGAGCGGCTGCAAGAGGCCAAGATGAGCTGGATCGTCTACCAGAACATGCCGGGTGCCGTACTTCCCTTCGGCATGCTCGGCGTGGACACCGACAACGACAGCGCCTTCATGAACCAGACCGTCTTCGACTACTGCCGGGCGTATGGCCTGGAGCAGACGCGCTCGCGTGCATACCGCAAGAATGACCAGGCTTGGGTCGAGCAGAAGAACTGCTCGGTCGTGCGACGTCTCGTCGGTTACGCAAGACTGTCGGGCCTGCCAGCAACGCGCTCGCCGGTCAGATAAGAGCCGCGGTAAGGCTCCATCTTGGCCCAGCGGAGAATACATCGGCTTGGTCTCTTGACGTGGCCATGACCCGTACTGGCTCCCCAGCGGGCCTGTTCGTCGTGGGCTTCTTTGAACCCGGCAGCCACTGCCGCAATTCTTTGCGCACCAAGCCCAGATAGACCGGCTTGCGCCTCTGCAAAAAGTCCACGATAGATCCGCAATCGCTGCCGTCGCCGGTGCTGAAGTACACGTCGTGACCGTCCTGCTTCCGGATCACAATGATTTTGTCGCCACCCAGCTTCAACACCTTCGAAGCGGCGCTGCTCTCCCCTTCCACCAGCTCGTAGCCGAACTCGGCTTGAGCGTAGTCAGTCAACGAAATGTCCGACTTAAAACGGCTAAGTTCTGCGTCCATGTTGGCCTTTACGACTAATTCGGTCATTGCTCACTTGCTGTCCCCTTGACTGTCCCCTCGCTATCGAGGGCGGTCGATCTCTCGATCGATCTGCGGATCTCGCTGCCGTGGCTGCGGCGGGGGTGGCGCCAGATTCCGCGGCGGCTGCACGAGCTGGCCCTGCGTCTTGTCGTACGTCACGACGATCTTGTCCCGCGTCGTGATCTTTTGGTTGTTGATGAGTTTGTTGATCCAGACGGCGTTATCGAGCTTGCTGATGTCGTGCAGCACGACTGACAGATCGCCAGTGCGCTGTCCGATGTGCGTGTCTGTGATGTAGACGATCGGGCCTTCGTAGACCTGCTCGCTTCGAGCGATGCTCACGATCCACTCCACTTTCCCCGGTCGTAAGCCATCGAGGCGCACAAGAAGATCGTCGTAGTATTTTTTCGTGACCTTCGCACCGATCACCACGCCGTCAGCCCGGGCCGTAGCTGGTGCTACGGGCTGCGCTGGCGCAGCGGGTGGGAAATTCATAGCCTTTGGCGGAATAGCGCGCTCAGTGGCTGCCCGAACCTTTGCTTCTCTGGCTTTGGCCTTGGCTTTCCTGTCCTCGGCTCTCTTGATCGCGGCTTCTTTGGCTTGGGCGGCGAGCTTCGCTTCCGCCTCTTTCACCTCTGTTGCGAGCTTTGCCTGTGTGGCCAGGTTCGCCGCCTGGCCGAATCGGCTCATCCTCGATGCCGCTGCCGGCGCCGGTTGCTCGACCTGGTGGTTTACGCCGGCGTCGTCTCTTTCACTTCGAGCTCCGCCAGCTTCCCCGAATAAATCTGTTGGCGTCTTCGTCATCAGCGCCTTAAGCGCAGCAGCACCCCGAGCCATCCGAAGGCTCACGAGTCGATGCAGTCGACGCTCTCCAATGCGGATGCTTTGCTCAAGCAAGACCGACAAGGTGCGGTCCTGACGTGCAGCCAGGACGCGCGCGACCTCGGGCGTCTTAGCTGCTATCCGCTTGGGCCCGAGGTGCTCCTCAGGAGCGCGCTCGATTCCTTGGGCCTTCAGGCTCAGGTGCGTCACGCGGTCGGGCAGATCGAGCTGCTCTAAATGCTTGTTTTGCAGCGCGGCGAATCGCTCGCGCAATGCAACGAGCTCGGCCTTTCGTTCGGCCACCATCTTCGGCTCGCCGCGGGCCTTCTTGCAGCCGCCGCGCTCGGGCTCTTTCAGATTCGCGCGCTTGAAATAATGCTCCGGCGTCTTTCGCTCTACCGCGTCATGCGTGCGCTCCGAAAACATGATGTGAGCGTGCGGCTGCTCGCCGCCTTCGAGTGCTGCGCGGGGACAGTGAATCGCGTAGGTGCAGACATGCAGGATACCGATCTCGGTCGCGATGAAATCGCGCACGAGGTCGAGGCGCTGCTCGGAAGTCATTTCGCGGGGTAGCGCGATTTCGTATTCTCGATAGCCCGCCGCGTTCGCGCGTTCGAGACGGTCGCTTTGCTCCCAGAATTCGTGCGCGTTGGTTGCCCACTCGGGCAGGTTCAGCGTCTCGGAAAAAGCGAGATCGTCACGATCTCTGGTTTTGTATTTCCCCGCCCGCTCGATGTAGTCCGCGTGCGCACCTCCCTGCCCTCCGGCTCCGGCTTTGGCGGCGATATGAAATGAGACCATTTTCCCCGAGTTTAAAGCCAGCGGCAGGCGAGCGAAGTTTCTTGCATAAAACTACTAAGTGCGCTTATGTGAATCTAAACCCTTCCCGCGTGCGTCTCGAAGGCTGTGTTGTCTTTGATTCCCGTTTTAATCCTAAAAGCCCGACTACATCGCGCTACCTTAAACTTTGTGTACTACAAAAAACAGGCAACAACATGAGAACGAACTTGGAACGCTCCGAGAAACTGAGAACGGACATTGAAGCACGGGAGAAAAGACTGGTCACTCAGAAAAGCACGATCGCCAACTTGAAAAAGGCAAAGCTCAAAATCGATCACCTCGACGTGGCTTCAAAAAGAAAGGCGGACACCCGCAAGAAAGTCCTCATCGGCTCTTACATCCTGGGTGAAATGGCAGTCAGGGAGGAAATCAAAGCGGACGTGCTTGCTGGCCTGGACCGCTTTCTGACCCGTCCGGACGAGCGCGCCCTGTTTAGACTCGACCCGCTGCCGGTCGTTTCCGCCGATCCCGTCCGGACCGACCCGCTGCCCGTAGTCGTTTCCTCCACTGGCGTCAGGACGGGTCAGGGATTCGATCAGTTAGCAACGAACGCCCAGATTTCACCTTCCTGAAATGCGTCGTAGAAGGCTTCATCGGAACTAGGGACCTGAGGGAAGTGGCCGCCGCCGGCTTCCTCCCCGTCGTCGAATAACTCCCGGCCTGGCCTCGAACCCGGGCGCCTCGAGCCCGTGCGAAAAACTCCCGGCCCGTGCCTGGCGTCACCGATAGCGTGGCTGCGGGCTGGATGCAGCCGGTCACTTTGGTGAAGTCGAACTAAGTCGGACTAGCCTGAGGACCGGCCTTAGCAGCCGCCCAATTTCTAGACCTCGCATTTCCGCTAAACGCTCTTGGTGTCGGTCAATCTGCGCTTGAATCGTGCGCCGCCTGATTTCCCACTGTGCAGCTGCAAGCATGGACGCGTGCTTATCCGCTTCACGTTCATGCACCAACTTCGCCTTGACCGTAAGTCAAACCTGAAACTTGCAATCTCGGTCGAGAGCAATCTGGAGTTCACGAGCTAAAAACTGGGACAGAGCCACACCCGATGCGACCGCAACAAAAGCCTAATCACGCAACCGATATGACTCAGCGTTGGCTGCTTCTGGATCAGCGTCCTGCGTAGCTAAATAAGTTTGCAGTACCTCCCTGTGTAGGGCACGGGGTCTCCAAGTGAAAGAGAACATGGTCGGATGCGGCGACATACGCGGCTTGCCAAAGAGCATCCACCGTAGCTGGAGGCGCAACAGGCACGGAAATGGGCCCTATGAGCTGCATCATGGCCACGATCTCAGCACGGACGTCGTTCCTGTGCCGCTGATGCGTACTTCGGCGGTGCATGACCGGTGATTTCGGCATCGTGACCGAAGAGGTTTCGAGCTACATCTGACCGGTTGCACGGTCGGTGCTGACGTTGCGTATGAAGCACCCGCTGGGCATGGCCTTGCGCTTTTTGAGGGCCGCGCTCGATACCACAGTAACGCATGATCAAGGACATGCTCGGACTTAAGCACCAGAGCTGCCTGTCGCACGAGCGCATCGCCCAGAGCCTCTCGATCTCCAAGGAAGCCGTTGCCAAATACCTCAGCCTGGCCGATGCGGCCGGGCTTGACTGGCCGTCAACGGCCGAACTGGACGAGGCCTCGCTGAGACGCCGGTTGCTGAGCGGCGGCATGGCGCTTAGCCGCGTGGTCGAGCCCGACTCCACGCACGTACCCGTCGAATTGTGCCGCGAGGCTGACCGTCCGGTCCATACATCGAATGCGCGAGCACACACCTCCTCGCTCCGATTCACGGCAGCCGACAACGGAATTACAAGGCACGCACATTCGCCTTGGTTCCAAACGGCCGGGAAACCGGTCTCGATCCATATTTACCAGCCCAAATGAACAAAAGCGAGTTCGGGACGAATCCCTGCAAAAGCTCTGCAAGCTATCAGTGTGCCTCTCCGCCTCCGCTGCATCAGCGCGTGCTCGCTGGCGGTGCCGACTCGTATGTTTCGACGATGGCGGGCACCGGTGTCGCCACCGAGCCCTCGATGCGAGGTGGCGACGCCACGGCGCCTGCGGGAGACGACCGCCGAAACAGTGCATCGGGCGACAGGCTCAGGCCGACACCCAAGCCTTGTCCTGAACCGCCTGCGACGCCGACACCTGCGCAACCTGCAAGCATCGGTACACCCAGCGAAGCAGACACGCCCGCGAGCAACGCCATCAACCAGCCAATGCGATAGCGCGCCGGCATCGCGTCAGACCAGCAGCGCGTTGACGCGACGCACGTAGGCGGCAGGGTCTGCCGGCAGACCGCCTTCGGCCAGCAAGGCCTGGTCAAAAAGGATGTTCGCCAAATCGTCGAAGTGGGTCGAGGTCTCCAGCTTCTTGACCAGCGGATGGTCGGCATTCACCTCCAGCACTGGTTTGAGTTCCGGCGCCGGCTGGCCGGCTTGCTTGAGCATGCGCGCGAGTTGCGTGCTCATACCGCCGTCCTGCACCACGAGGCACGCGGGCGAGTCGACCAGGCGCGTGGTCACGCGCACGTCTTCGGCCTTGTCCTTGAGCGCCGCCTTCAACTTCTCGAGCATCGGCTTGAACGACTCGGCAGCTTCTTCAGCCGCCTTCTTCTCGCCTTCGTCTTGCAGCTTGCCCAGGTCGACCGCACCCTTGGCCACGCTTTGCAGCGGCGTGCCATCGAACTCGTTGAGGTAGTTGAGCGCCCATTCGTCGACACGGTCTGTCATCAACAAAACTTCGATGCCCTTCTTCTTGAAGACCTCGAGTTGCGGGCTGTTCTTCGCACCCGCCAGCGTGTCTGCGGTGATGTAGTAGATGGCGTCCTGGCCTTCTTTCATACGCGCCTTGTAGTCGGCGAAGCTCACGCTCACCGTGTCGTTCGTGCTCGATGCAAAGCGCAGCAGCTTGGCAATGCGATCGCGGTTGCCGTTGTCTTCACCCAGGCCTTCTTTCAGCACGACACCGAACTCGGCATAGAACTTGGCGTACTTGCCGGTGTCTTCGGACGTGGCTTCTTCGACCGCGTCGTCTTTCTTGTCGACGACATCGGTCACGCCGTCGCCGGCCGTTTCAGCAGGTGCGGCTTCGGCCGGTGCCATCGCCTTCTTCGCCAGGTCTTCCAGCATCGACAACACGCGCTTGGTGCTGCCTTCACGGATCGCCTTGACGTCGCGGCTCTCTTGCAGCAACTCGCGGCTCACGTTGAGCGGCAGGTCGGCCGAGTCGATCACGCCTTTGACGAAGCGAAGGTAGCTGGGCATCAGCGCCTCGGCGTCGTCCATGATAAAGACGCGCTTGACGTAGAGCTTGACGCCCGCGCTCTTGTCGCGGTTCCACAGATCGAAAGGCGCCTTGGCCGGAATGTAGAGCAGCTGCGTGTACTCGGTCGAACCTTCCACCCGGTTGTGGCTCCAGGTCAGCGGTGCCTCGTAGTCGTGGCTGATGGCCTTGTAGAACTCGACGTACTGCTCGGGCGTGATGTCTTTCTTGGCACGGCTCCACAAGGCATTGGCCTTGTTGATGGCTTCCCATTCGCCGGTCTTGACCATGTCGCCGGGCTGATCGTTCTCGCCCTCTTTCCACTCCTCTTTTTCCATCAGGATGGGCAGCGAGATGTGGTCGGAATACTTGCCGACAATCTGCTTGATCTTCCAGGCGTTGAGGTATTCCTCGGCGTCGTCGCGCAGATGCAGCGTGACCGTCGTGCCGCGGTCGACGCGCGTGATGGTGTCGACGTCGAAGTCGCCGGCGCCACCGCTGACCCAGCGCACGCCGTCTTCGGTCGGCAAGCCGGCACGGCGCGACTCGACCGTGATCTTTTCGGCCACGATAAAGCCGGAGTAGAAGCCGACGCCGAACTGGCCGATGAGCTGTGCGTCGGCCTTTTGGTCGCCGGAGAGCTTGCTCATGAAGTCCTTGGTGCCGCTCTTGGCGATCGTGCCGAGGTTGTCGATCGCCTCCTGCCGCGACAGGCCGATGCCCCGATCGGCGATGGTCAGCGTGCGGGCCGTCTTGTCGAAGCTGATGCGGACATCGAGCTCGAGCTGGTTCTCATAGAGGTCGGGCTGGTCGATGGCTTCGAAGCGAAGCTTGTCGCAGGCATCCGACGCGTTGGAGATCAGCTCGCGAAGAAAGATCTCCTTGTTCGAATACAAGGCGTGCGTGACCAGGTGAAGCAGTTGGGCGACTTCGGCCTGAAAGGGGAGTTTGGTGTTGAAGGGTTCGGACATGGCTCTGACGTGGGTGCGAAAGACGAAAATTCTAGACGCCCCGCGCTCGAGCGAAACTCTAGGCCCTCAGTGGCTCTTTAAGGGTCGCGCTCAGACGCCCGTTCAACGCGGCTGCGACTCGACTTCCTGAGTCCAGCGTTCGATCAGCCGCTTGCGCTCAGCTGCCTTGCCGCACTTCTCGAAGTCGTACTTGATGAGTTTGATGCCGTCCGACGACGGGATGTGCGAATCGGGTTTGAAGGTCTTGTTGGCCGGCGTCTGATAGCTGCCCGCTGCGGCGCCGATCGCCTGGCCCTCAGGGCTCATCAAAAAGTCGTATTACTTGATGGCGTTGGCCTTGTTGCGCGCGCCTTTTACCAGCGCGATGCCGCCGATTTCGTAGACGGTGCCTTCGCACGGCGCCGCCGTCTTCACCGGGAATTTGTCGAAACGCCACTTCTCGAAGCCGAACAAGAAGCTGACGCCGATGGCTACCTCGCCCTTGGCCACGTTGGGTGCCTGCGCCTGTCCGCTCCGGGTGTAGGTCGTCACATTCTTGTGCATCTTCTTGCGGTAGTCGAAGGCGGCGTCTTCGCCCATCTGCTGCACCAGGCCAGCGATGAACGTGTAGGCCGTACCGCTCGATGCGGGGTGAGAAATCTCGATCTCGCCCTTGTACTCGGGTTTGACCAAGTCAGCCCAGCACCTGGGCTCGGCCAGCTTTTTTTTCTTGAGCACGTCAGAAAGCGTAGCGGCAAACCGGCCTGCGCTCCCTTCAATATGGATGTACGACTCGTCCTACGTGTCTGCCCAGAATCCGCCTTTCACACACAACGGGGAGTTAGGGATGTGGGACACAGCACGCATAAAAAATGGGCGGCCGAATTCATCGGTACCTTCTGGCTTACTTTCGGCGGTTGCGGCAGCGCAGTTCTGGCTGCGGCGTTCCCGGCACTCGGCATCGGCTTTGCCGGCGTCTCGCCGGCTCTCGGCCTGACGGTATTGACCGGTGCCTACGCGCTGGGCGGCATCTCGGGCGGCCACTTTAACCCGGCCGTATCGGTCGGTCTGGTCGTCGGTGGCCGCTTTCGCGCCAGCAAGCTCGCGGGCTATGTGGTGTCGCAAGTGCTCGGCGCCATCGCCGGTGCCGGCGTGCTTTACCTTATCGCGACCGGCAAGACGGGCGCCGACATCGGCGGCTTTGCGACCAATGGCTACGGCGCGCATTCGCCCGGCGGCTACAACATGATGTCTGCGCTGCTGATCGAAGTGGTGCTCACGGCCATCTTCCTGATCGTCATCCTCGGCACCACCTCCAAGCGCAATCCGGCGGGCTTCGGCGGTCTTGCCATCGGCCTGTGCCTGACTTTGATCCACCTGATCTCGATCCCGGTGACCAACACGTCGGTCAACCCGGCCCGCAGCACCGGCCCGGCGCTGTTCGGCCCCGGCTATGCCGTCGACCAGCTGTGGTTGTTCTGGGTCGCGCCGATCGTCGGCGCCATCCTGGGCGCGCTGATCTACAAACTGCTGCTCACGTCGCCTGCGGATGAACCGCACCCGACGCTGGCGCGCGATGTTCCGGTGGCCTGAAGCCGTTCAGGAACCAGCGCCCATTGGCAGTGAGGTCGACTGGCCGAGCGCTTCGGTGCCGCTCGGATGGGAGGCCAGCACGGCGCCCTTGTAGACCTCGTCCGACGAAATGCCACCGGCGGGCATCGGCATCGAGGTCGATTGACCCCTTGCCTCGGTGTCGGCCGGGCGGGCAGCGGCCATCGCACCCTTGGTCACTTCGTCGCTGGACGCCGTGCCTTCGATGGACATGCCGGTGGACTGGCCGATCGCCTCGCTACCGCCGCCGTCCCATTTAGGGGTCTGCGCCGAGGCCGCGGCGGAGCCGAAAGCGGTGACAGCAGCAATGGCGCCGAGTGCCAGAAATCGAGTCGAAGCTTGCATGATGGTCTCCTTGGGGATCGTCGGTCTTGCACCGGAAGCGACATGCTCGTCGGTCGACCTGCAATCACTCTAGGCATGCAGACTGAGCGCCCAGTGAGCGTCGAATTACGCCCGGGTGAGCAAAAACCTAGTTGGCCGTGACGGACAACTGCACAGGCAGATACACGCGGGCGACGACGCCCGGTCCGCCCTCGTCCACAGAGCGGTTGCGCAGCGCGATGCGCATGCCGTGCCGGGCGGCTGCCGCCTGAGCGATCGACAGCCCCAGCCCACTGCCACCCGCTGCTGCACCCGGCGCGCGAAAGAAACGGTCGAATACCCGGCCCATCAGATCCGATGGAATGCCTGGCCCGTGGTCGATGACATCCACCACCGGACGCCCTTCGACCGCATGCAGCCGCACGTCGACCGCGGTCCCCTGCTTCGTGTAACGCAGCGCGTTGTCGATCAGGTTGTCGAAGACGCAGCGCAGCTCGCTGGCCGGCGCATCGACCAGCTGGTACAGCTGTCCTTCGAAGCCGACATCGACGCCGCGCTGATCGGCCAGCACCATGAGGCTGCCGATGCTGTCGCGCAGCAGTGCCGCGAGGTCCACCGGCGCCGCCGCGCTCGTCGATGGCGGCGCCTCTTGGCGCGACAACGACAGCAACTGATCGACCAGACGCCGAGCGCGCGTCACACCCGCTTCGAGCTGCGCAAAACGCTGTGCCGCATCGCCATCGCTCGCAACGTGCGGGCGCAGCGCTTCGATCTGCAGAGTGATCGCCGCGATCGGACTGCGCAGCTCGTGTGCAGCGTCCTGCACAAAGCGCCGCTGCGTCGCAAAGGCGGCCCGCAGTCGCGCCAGCAAGCCGTTGAAAGCATCGACCAGCGGCATGATTTCTTCAGGCACGCGCGCAACCGAAAGCTCCGACAGGCTGCGCTCGTCCTGCGCCACCACGTCGCGTGCCACGGCTCGCAACGAGCGCGATGCCGCCGTGACGATGATCCACAAAATCAGCATCGCCAGCGGCAGCAGCAGGGCGATAGGCAAGCCTTCGAACAGGGCACGTCGTATGACGCGATGCCGACGGAAGTCGTCGCTCTGCACCACCTGCACGCGCAGTTGGTCTTCGCGCACGCCGGGCGCGGTGTACACGCGCCAGTTGGTGCCGGTGCCGGTGCCGGTGTGCACGTCGCCGAAGCCGGTCTGCGTCTGCAACGGCAGCGTCAGCGCAGGCCAACTGCTGGCGAGCAGGGTGGTGCCGTCGGCGCTCCAGAGCTGCAAGACGAAAGCGCCGCGGCCGAGGTCTGCCGCTTCGGGCAGCGGCAGCAACGCGGGCGGCCGGTGGTGCGACGTGTACGACTCCGCCACCAGGCGCATCTGGTCGTCCATGAAGTTGTGGACCAGCCGGCCATAGACAACGTAGGCGGACCAGGCCGTCAGGCCGGCAGCGATCAGGTGCAGCGTCAGCAACCACCACAATAACTGGCCGCGCAACGAGTGCGGACGGCCCCAAGCACGGCTCGCGCGCAGCGCGTCGATCACGCAGGTACCACGCGCCAGCCCAGCCCGCGCACATTGCGGATGGCGTCGGGGCCGATCTTGCGGCGCATGCCGTGGATCAGCACATCGACGGCGTTGCTCGTCACCTCTTCGCCCCAGCCGTAGATGCGGTGTTCGAGCTGGTCGCGCGAAAGAATGGCGCCGGGGCGCTCCAGCAGCGCATGAAGCAATGCGAATTCGCGCGCGGTCAGCGCCTCGCGTTCGCCTTGTATCAAGACCTCGCGGGTCGTCAGATCGAGCTGCAGAGCGAGCGTGCCGACCAGCGAATGCGCGCTGCCGTCGCGCCGACGGATCACGGCGCGCATGCGTGCCAGCAGCTCGCGGAACTCGAAAGGCTTCAGCACATAGTCGTCGGCGCCGAGGTCGAGGTTCTGAATGCGGTCGTCCAGCCCGTCGCGCGCTGTCAGCACCAATACCGGCGTGAGGTCGCCGCGTTCGCGGGCGCGGCGCAGCACCTCGGTGCCGTCCTGCTTGGGCAGCCCGAGGTCGAGCAGCACGCAGGTGTAGCCGCCATCGGACATCGCACTCTGCGCGAGCAAGCCATCCCGCACCCAGTCGACCGACCAGCCAGCGCTTTCGAGCGCCTGCATCAGGCTGCGCCCGATCATGTCGTCGTCTTCCACCAGCAGCACGCGCACGTTGTCTCCTTGCTCTTTTTTCCTTGCCCTTCGGGCATACGGCGCAGGCTACGCCGCTTTTCTTAGGGTGCCCTGAGTGGGCGCTGAAGTCCGGGAGGAGTCAGGTAGCGCTGGGAACGAACGCCGAGCATGTGCGTTTCGTCACGTATCCCATCATCTGGAGTTTTCGCATGAAGTTTTCCGTCAAGTTGCTGCTCGCCGCCACCGGCCTCGTCGGCATGCTGGCCGCCCAGGCACAGACCCTCCCGAACGACGCGCCAGCCGGCAGCACGGTGCAATGCAAGGACGACAGCTACGCCTCGCCCGATACCAAGTCAGGCGCATGCCGCGGTCACAAGGGCATCAAGACCTGGTACGGCAAGGCGGGTGCAGCCGCTGCACCGGCCGCTGCAGCCACTGCGGCTGCCGCCGCACCCGCAGTGCAAACGCAGTCCGCCGCTGTCAGCAAGACCAACGTGGCGCCCTCGACCGGCAGCGCCACTAAGACCCCGGCAAAGAACGACCCGTCGACCATGACGGCGGCGCCCGGCGGCGGTGCCGGCAAGGTCTGGGCCAACGACGAAACCAAGGTCTACCACTGCATGGGCGACCGCTACTACGGCAAGACCAAGAAGGGTGAGTACCTGAGCGAAGCGGACGCCAAGGCCAAGGGCATGCACGCGTCGCACAACAAGGTCTGCGCGGCCTGACCGCAGAGCGCTAGAAGCGCTCGTCGGCGCCCAGGTAGCGCCACTGCCCGGCCGGCAAGTTGCCCAACACGACGCGGCCGATGCGGATGCGCTTCAGGCCGACGACCTTCAGGCCGACCTGCTCGCACATCCGACGGATCTGCCGCTTCTTGCCTTCGGTCAGGATGAAGCGCAGTTGCTCGGGGTTCTGCCAATCGACCCGCGCCGGCTTGAGTGGCTGACCGTCCAGGCTCAGGCCATGGCGTAGCCTGGCGAGCATGGCGGGCGGGAACACCGCCTGCACATTCGTCGAAATGGCATCGTCGTCATCGATGCGCACCAGTTGCCCCATGGGCGCCGGCCTGCCCAAGCCGTGATAGGCAACGCGCACCAGGTACTCCTTCTCCATCCCCGAGTCTTCGCCGATGAGCTGGCGCGCCACGCGGCCGTCTTGCGTCAACACCAGCAGGCCGACCGAGTCGATGTCGAGCCGCCCTGCAGGCGCCAGGCCGCGCAGTTGCGGCGGGGAGAATCGGTTGCGGCTCGGGTCCTCGCGCCAGTGCGTGCGCGGGTTGACGAGCACCACTGCGGGCTCGTGCCCGTCTTCCGCCTGGCCGCTCACGTAGCCCATCGGCTTGTGCAGGATGATCGTCACCTGCTGCTGCTGATGCTGCTCGGCCTTGCGGTCGACCTCGACGCGGTCGGCAGGCGTGACCTTGACGCCCATCTCAGCCGGCCGGCCGTTGACCTTCACCCAGCCCTGCGCGATCCATTCGTCGGCCTCGCGGCGCGAGCACAAGCCGAGTTCGGCCATGCGTTTGTTCAGGCGCACGGCGCCGGGGGCAGAAGGTGTGGACTCGGTCATGGTGCAGTGGCGTCGAGTTTACCGAGCCGAGGTCGGCGTGCATTGGCCCAACAGCTTCTGCGAGTTCTAAAGCGACGCACGCGACGCCTTCGTCAAGGCCTCCCGCATCGCGCCCACGTCCAGTTGCTCCAGATAGCGCGGAATGTTCCGCCACAGCGTGTGATACCCGTACCCGCCGCGAAACATTTCGTGCAGGGCGGCGTCCTTGGTCCAGCCTTGCACCACCATACGGTAGACCGCCGCGACCACCCCGGTGCGGTCGGCGCCGTGCCAGCAGTGAATGAGCACCGGGCCCTTCTTCTCTGCCTCGCAAATGGCGATGAGGGCGCGCTGCACTTCGTCGTCGTTGATCGACCAGGTGTCGATCGGCACGCGGACCAGGTCGATGCCGCTGCCGCCCGGACTGCCGCCCGAACTGCCACGAAAGGCGCGCTCGTCGCTGTTGAACGAGCGAAAACTGATGACGGTCTTGATGCCGAGCGCCTGCAAGGCCGGCACGTCTTCGCGGCGCGGCTGCGCGCTGCGGTAGAGCGTGGGCGTGATGCGGTACAGGTTCTCGACGGGGCGCTCCGCACCGGCCACCGCTTGGGCCCATTCGGCGGCCCGCCCGCTCGCATCTACCGGGGCGTCCTGCCGCTTGGAGCGCCGCTTCATCGCGTCGCCTTTTCGGCCCTTTCATGCTCGGCACGCGGCCGATGCCTGAAATACAGGATGAGCGCAATCACACCGAGCCCGACCCAGTAGTCGACCGGCGCGCCCATCACCCAGTGCTTGTGCCACGTCACCAGCTCGGGCCTGAACTGCGCCCAGCCCCATGCCGGGTTGATGATGAACCACAGGAAGTCTTCGACGATCCAGAAGGCAATGAGCCCGCACAGCGCCAGCCCGGCGTCGCGCCATCGGCCGCGGCCGTTGAAGGCGAGCGGCGAATAGAACACCAGCGCCATGAAGCTGAACACCCATGCGTGATAGCCCGTCATCGCGCGGCCGCCCCAGAAGATGTCGAGCAGCCAGTGGTGCTCGATGCGCCAGGTCGGGAGGCTGGTCGCCCAGCCGGCACCGCCCTCGATCTGGATCTCGGCGTTGGCGAAGAAGAACGCCATCACCAGCACCCAGGCCATGTACATGACGGTGCGGCGCCAACCGACATCGCCCGTGCCCAATTCGACCGTCAGGCCGGGTTCGTTCCAACTCATCGAGCACCCGCCGTAGTTGTTGACCGAGCCGTGCCCAGCACGCAGTCGAGCACGCGCCGCGCCGCATCGGGCTTGCCGAGCGCGCGGCTCTTGCGCGCCATCTGCGCCAGCTTGTCGGGCGCGGCCATCAGGTGGGCGACCTTGTATTCAAGGCCGATGGTGTCGTACGCCAGCCAGGCGGCGCCCTCTTCCAGCAGGAAGCCGGCGTTGTGCTCTTCCTGCCCCGGGATGGGCGAGACGAGCAGCATCGGCTTGCCGAGTGCGAGGCATTCCGAAATCGTCAGCCCGCCGGGCTTGGTCACGACCAGGTCGGCGGCAGCCATGAGCTTTTCCATTTCGTCGGTGAAGCCGATGGCGACCAGGCGACCGGGCATGCGCTGTGCCAATGCGTTGAGCGATGCATGCGCTGCTGCATTGCGCCCCGCGACCGCGATCACCTGAAAGTCACTGCCCGGCCCGCTGAGCGCCAGCACGCGCTCGACCATGCTCGGCAAATCGCCGACACCAGCACCGCCCGACGCCATCAACACCACCTTGCGCGCCGGGTCGAGCCCGAGCCGCGTCACGCATGCATCGCGCGCCAGCGCGGGTGCGTCGGGCTGCGAGAACGCCGGCATCACCGGGATGCCGGTCACATGGATGCGGTCGGTCGCAAGGCCACGCGCCCGCATCCGAAACGCGACCTCGTCGGTGGCCGCGAGGTAGCCCGCCATGCCCGGCACGATCCACATGTTGTGCAGGTCGTAATCGGTCACCTGGAGCCATACAGGGCAGCTGATGTGCCCTTTGGTCTGCTCGCGCATCAACAGCTCGGCCGGCAGGAAGTGCGTGCAGATCACTGCGTCCGGTTTGACGCGCTGCACCTCGCGCAGCAGCGCGCCGGCGCTCACCCGCTCGATGCCGCGGCGCAGCCGTTGCGAGGTCGCGCTGTGCGGCGTGCTGTCGGCCTTCTGGTGGATGTACGACCACACCTCCGGCGCGCGGTTCACGAGCTGGATGTACCAGTCGGTGTAGACCTTGCGAAAGCCGCTCGCGACGTATTGCATGGCGTCGATGTGCGTCGCCTCGACGGCCGGGTGACTTGTGGAATTCGGGGGCGGCTGCAGCGCCGCGGCGGTGGCAGCAAGCGCCTGCGCGGCGCGAACGTGGCCGTTGCCGGCGCTCACGCTGAGGATGAGTAGTTTGGTCATGAAGTGAATGGGCCCTGAAGATGGTCTCGTCGGCTCGACGACCTGCCGCGCATTACAGCATTCGTCTTTGGAATGACCACGGGTCTGGCGGGCATTGCAGTCGCGACCACACCGCGCCGTCGAGCCGTTCCTATACTCCCAGCGCATCCTCCAAGACAACACAAGGCAGACATCACCATGGCGCTTCAACTCCGCTCGATCATCCAGGCCAACGGCGAACTCGAACTTTCGCTGGCCGACGTGCCGGTGCCCGAACTCGGCGCCGACGATGTGCTGGTGCGCGTCGAAGGCTCGCCGATGAACCCGTCCGACCTCGGCCTGCTCTTCGGCGCGGCCGACATGAGCACCGCCACCGTGACGGGCACGGCGCACAAGCCCGTCGTGACCGCCACCGTGCCCGAGCGCGCCATGCCGGCGATGGCCGGGCGGCTCGGCCAGTCGATGCCGGTTGGCAACGAGGGCGCCGGCGTGGTGGTGCGAGCCGGTTCGTCGCCGGCGGCGCAAGCGCTGCTCGGCAAGATGGTCGCGGCCATCGGCGGCGCCATGTACTCGCAATACCGCGCGTTTCCAGCCGACCAGTGCCTGCTGTTGCCCGAGGGCACGACCGCGGCCGAAGGCGCGTCGTGCTTCGTCAACCCGCTGACCTCGCTCGGCATGGTCGAGACGATGCGGCGCGAAGGCCACACTGCGCTGGTACACACGGCCGCCGCATCGAACCTGGGCCAGATGCTCAACAGGATCTGCCTGAAGGACGGCATCGGCCTGGTCAACGTCGTCCGCAAGCCCGAGCAGGAAGCGCTGCTGCGATCCATCGGCGCCAAGTACGTGTGCAACGCGACGTCGCCGACCTTCATGGAAGACCTGACGCAAGCCATCATCGCGACCGGCGCCACGCTGGCCTTCGACGCCACCGGCGGCGGCAAGCTGGCCGGGCAAATATTGACGGCGATGGAGATCGCGATCAACCGCACGGCCAAGGAATACAGCCGCTACGGCTCCACCACGCACAAGCAGGTCTACATCTACGGCGGCCTCGACCGCGGGCCGACCGAATTCACCCGCGCCTTCGGCATGGCGTGGAGCATGGGCGGCTGGCTGCTGTTCCCCTTTTTACAGAAGCTCGCACCTGCCGACGTCTCGCGCCTCAAGAAGCGCGTGACCGACGAGTTGAAGACCACCTTTGCCAGCCACTACACGCGTGAAGTGTCGTTGGCGGAGATGCTGCAGCTCGACGCGATTGCGATCTACGGCAAGGCCGCGACGGGGGAGAAGTTTCTGCTGAATCCGAACAAGGGATTGGCCGACGCGCTGTAACGCGGACGATCGTCAACAAGCACGGAGAAAATTATGGACGGCAGATGGAGCCAGATCGCCCTGGCGCTTGCGATGGGCGGCGTGTCGATGCTCATGGTGGTGCTGGTGCGCGCAGGGTTGTAAGGCAGCGCGACGCACAATTTCAGGAAATACGCGGGAACGTGAAGACGAACTCGGTCCCCTGATCCCGCGAGGACGTGACGGTCACGCCACCGCGGTGCGCCGCCGCGATGGCCTTGACGATATACAGGCCCAGGCCGACGCTGCGTATTCCGCTGTCACCGGGAACACCACGCACCATCGGCTCGAAGAGCGATGCAATCTGCACGTCCGGAATGACGTCGCCAGTGTTGTGCACCCGAAGGCTCGCGGTGACTTGGTCGGTCGACGAACTGACCGTGACGGTTCCACCCGGTGTGCCGTAAGCCATCGCGTTCCCCACCAGATTGCCCACCAGTTGAGCAATGCGGTCCGGGTCTGCGACGACTCGCCCTTCGCCCAGTCGCTGGTGGACGATCTTTCGATCGGGGAAGGCCAGCGCCAGCTCCTCGACGATCGTGGCGATGCAAGCGTGCAGGTCGAAGGGCCTGGGGACGACCGCTATGCCCCGTCCTACGCGCGCCTGGGTGAAGTCGAGCAGCTCTTCGATCAGCCGCTGCGCCCGAGTGGCAGAACTTGTCACGTGCCCCAGCACGCGCACCTTGCCGGGCGCCGTCTCCTCATGCGCAAGCAGCTTGATTCCCATCAGGATGGCAGAGAGCGGATTGCGCAGATCGTGGCTCACGATGCCGACCATCTGCTCGGCAAACAATGCCCGGTCTTCGGCCAGCGCGCGCTGCCGCGTCGGCTCTGTCACGTCGCTCAATATTCCGACGAACTGGATCAAGGCGCCCTCCTGGTCAAAGAAGCCCTGGCCTGACGACACGACCGTGCGCTGGACGCCGTCGACGCCGTTCAGACGGTAGGTGCACTGGTAACCGTCGAGCGTCCTCTCGATGGCATGTGCAAACGCCTCGGCTTCCTTTTCGCGGTCGTGCGGCGCGATGGCGCTGGCGTACATGACATCGGTAACAGCGCGCGGCGCCTCGAACCCGAGCAGGCGGGCGGCTTCGTCTTCATAGCGCCTGCGCCCACTCGCCACATCGACCTCCCAAAGAAACAGGGCACCGATGCGCAGGGCCTGTCGCAATCGGGCCTGGCTGATGGTCAGGTCTTCTTGCGCGCTTCGTTCCTTCAGGACCAGTTCGTCCGCCCGCTTGCGCGCGGAGACCAGCTCGCGTTCGTACTTGTTGCGTTCTTCTGCGACCGCGACGGCTATCTCGTCGTAGCTGCCCGACGTCCCGACGCGACGGATCGCATTCATCATCATCGGTATGGTGCGGCCGTCCTTGTGGCGCACTTCGAACTTGACCTCGGACAGCGACCCCTGCATCTGCAACGTCGGTAGCCAGTGCGTCTGGTGAAAGATCCTGCCCCCCATGGTGAAAAGCTCCTGCAGGCGCTTGAGCCCGACCAGCTCTTCTGCCGGCATGCCCACCCAGGTGCAGAACGTACGGTTCACCTTCAGGATCAGGCCGGTCGTGCTGGTGACGAGCAGCCCGCTGGGGAATTCCTCAAAAAGCTGATCCGCACCCGGCAACGTGGGCAACTGCTCAGGCATTCGTCAACGTCCCAGCGTCGCGAGGAACTCGTCCATCACGTCGGCGCTGGCGCAGGGTGCGCTCAGGTGCGGGCAATGGCCCACGTTCTCGACGACGCGCAGCATGCCGTTGGGCAGTGTGCGTTTCAGATATTCGCCGACCGACAAAGGTGCGATGAGGTCGTCGCTGGACTGCACGACCAGCGTCGGCGCGATCAGCCTCCCCACGTCGGCACGGTTGTCTCCCATGAAGGTCACGCGTGCGAAATGTTTGGCGATGTCGGGGTCGGTGCGGCAAAAGCTGTTGGTCAACTCCTCTCCGAGTTCCGGCTGCGTCGGCGCGCCCATGATGGCGGGTGCCATGCTGCTGGCCCAGCCCAGATAGTTCGACTCCAGCGTGTCGAGCAGCGAGTCGATGTCTTCACGCGAGAAACCGCCCACGTAGTCGCCATCGTTGATGTAGCAAGGCGAAGGCCCGAACATGACGTGCGCAGCAAATTTTTCTGGCTCGCGGATGCCGGCCAGCATGCCCACCATCGCGCTGACCGAATGGCCGACAAAAATCACCGGGCCGGTCGCAAACTGATCGACGATTTCCAGCAGGTCGTCCGCGTAGCCCGACAGCGAGGCGTACTTTTTGGGGTCGTAGGCGGTGACATCGGACCCGCCCGCGCCGACCAGGTCGAACGTGATCGTCTTGAAGCGAGCCGAGTACTGCGGCGCCAGAAAGCGCCACATGTTCTGGTCGCAACCGAACCCATGCGAGAAAACCATGGTGGCCGGGCCATCGCCCAGAATTTTGACGTTGTTGCGGCGTGCGACGTCCATAAGGTCTCCTTCGACCGGTTGAGGCAGCGTTGCAAACGCATCGCTCGGCCGCCAGAAACTATCCCCAGAAATTATCCCCGATCGGCACCTTGCCACAGTCAGCGCGACGCCTTCGTGCAATCACCAAAGGGTGCTGAACGTGTCATCGCGCCGAGCAGCCGCGTCCAGCAGCTGGCTCAGGCTTCGACCGACGCATGAATCGGGCTAATTCCCGACAAGCCAGATTAGCCGCAAGTCGTATTTTCAAGCGTGGTCAGAAGTTTTAACTTCTCCTGAGTTTCAACTTGACCGGCCCACCACCGGAGTCCTCATGGCAATCAAAACGCTCCCCAGCGAGGATCTGAAAGCCAATTTGCTTTTGGCGAAATTGAGTGCAGCAGAGCGCGAGCGCTGGTCTTCCGACCTTGAGTTTGTCGCGTTGCCCCTGGGCCTGGTCCTGGCCGAATCCAACCAGACGATGAAGTTCGTCTACTTCCCGACGACGGCCATCGTGTCCTTGCTGTACGTGATGGACACGGGCGCCTCTGCCGAAGTGGCTGTGGTCGGTAACGAGGGAATTGTCGGAATCTCGCTTTTTATGGGCGGAGGCTCTGCCACGAGCCGGATCGTGGTGCAAAGCGGAGGCCACGGATTTCGATTGCCCGCGAGCGCACTGAAACAGGAGTTCGAGCGCGGCGGGCCGGCCATGCACCTCTTGCTGAGGTACACGCAGGCGCTCATCGCTCAGATGTCGCAAACCGCCGTGTGCAATCGCCATCACTCGCTCGACCAGCAGCTTTGCCGCTGGCTCCTGCTAAGTCTCGACCGGCTGGAAGGCGACCAATTGGTGATGACGCAAGAGCTCATCGGCAACATGCTCGGCGTGCGCCGCGAAGGCGTAACCGAAGCCGCCAACAAGCTCAAGAAAAGCAAACTCATCCGCTATGCGCGCGGCAAGATCACCGTGCTGGACCGGGAAGGACTGGAAGCGCGCACCTGCGAATGCTATGCCGTGGTGAGGCACGAGTACGACCGCCTGTTACCCGCCCTACAGGCTGCGACGTAGCAAAGCCCGGCCCGGGATCTCCACGCCGGGTGCAGCAAGCATCCTTGATCAATGCAGTGCGCCCACAGCTTCTCGCAGTGCGAGGACGGTCGAGACTTTGGCGAGCAAAGTGTCGGCATCGAACGGCTTGATCATTAGCACGACGCCCTGATTCAGTTGTGCCGTGTCGGTCGCGACGTGCGCGGCGTAGCCCGTCATCAGAATGATCTTCATCTCCGGGAAGCGGGACTGGGCGAAGTCTGCAAGCTGCCGGCCATTCGGCCCCGGCAAGCCCACGTCGGAGAGCAACAAGTCCACCGCGATCGAGCCCTCGAGCAGCGCCATGCCGGCGGCGCCGTCGCCAGCTTCCAGCACCTGATAGCCGTGGTCGCGCAGCAGTTCCACGACCATGCGACGCACCACGTTGTCGTCCTCCACCACAAGAATGCAGCGCGCGGCGGTGGACCGTGACGGGGTGGCGACCGGCCCCTCCCCCTTGCGGGTTTCGGCCGATGTGGAACGCGGCAGATAGAGTTGCACGCAGGTGCCAGAGCCCTCGATACTTTCGATGATGACGGTACCCCGAGACTGTCTCGCATAGCCGTAGATCATCGACAGGCCCAACCCGGTCCCCTGCCCCATCGGCTTGGTCGTGAAGAAAGGTTCGAACGCCCTTGCCAGGACGTCGGGCGGCATCCCGATCCCCGTGTCGCGCACGTCGACCTGGACATAGTCGCCGCTGTCCAGACCTTCCGTGAAGCGCGCTTCTGTCGTGCCGATGTGCACGTTGCGTGCGCTGAGGGTGACCTCGCCCCCGTTGGGCAAGGCGTCCCGCGCGTTGATGACGAGGTTGATGATGGCGCTTTCGAACTGGTGCGCATCGGTCATCACGTTCCATACCCCGGCCTCGATACGAATGAAGATCCCGATGTTTTCGCCCGCCGCATTGCGGATGATCTCCTCCAGCCCCAACAGCGTGCCGGCGACTTCGACGTTCTGGTTGGCCAACGGTTGACGACGAGAAAACGCGAGCAGGCGCTGCGTGATCGACGCTGCCCGCCGAGCGGATTCCAGCCCGGCCTGCACATACCGGTCGAGCCCGTCATAGCGCCCGGCCTCGATCCGTTTACGGATCAATTGCAGCGGCATGACGATGCCCTGCAACATGTTGTTGAAGTCGTGCGCGATGCCACCGGTGAGCTGGCCCAGCGCCTCCATCTTCTGCGCCTGCCGGAGCGCGTCTTCCGTACGTTCGAGCGCTTCGGCCTGCTCCATCTCGTCGGTGATGTCACGACCGCTGCAATAAACCAGGCCGTCCTCGGGCACGCCGACCCACGAAATCCATCGGTAGCCACCATCTTTGCACCGGTACCGGTTGGGGAACCGGATGGCGGGCTGCCCGTGCTGGGTCAGGTTGAATCCGCTGCGCGTGCGCTCCACATCGTCCGGATGCAAGAGTTCGAAGATCGACATGCTGGTGACTTCTTGCTCGGTCCAGCCCAGCATCGACTGCCACGCGGGATTGGATGTCTGGAAATAGCCTTCGCTGTTGAGCGCACCCAGCAGATCGGGGCTGGCCTGCCAGGTACGCCCACGCGCCTGCGAACGCTCGATCACCTTGCGCTCGAGCTCGGCATTCAGATCGCTCAGCCGGGCCTCGGCTTCGACCCGGTCTGTGATGTCATACCCGCCCACGAAGATGCCGCTGACCTGGCCCTGAGCATCGCGCATCGGCTCTAACAGGAGGTCGATATAGCGCAAGGTGCTGAGGCCGGTCAGCCGGATCGGCAGGGCTTTGGCGTGGACCGCTTCGCCGGTCGCATAGACGCCATCGAGCATTTCTTAGAAGCCCTGGCCTCCCAGGTCGGGGAGGACATCGCGCACCGTCCTGCCCAGATAGTTTCGCGCGCCGGCGACGGCGATGTACGCGTCGTTGACGTAGCCGTACACATGGGACGCTCCGTTGAGCAAGGCCACGAAGCCCGGCATTTGCTGGAGCAGGTGCTGCAGCCGCCCGCGTTCGTCGACCGCGTTTCGCGCCGCTTGCACCTGCGCCGTCGTTTCCGTGACCGTGTCCAGCAACGCCACGATGCGGCCGCGATCGTCACGCACCGGGCTGTAGCAGAAGGTGAAGTACGCATCTTCAAGATAGCCATGCCGGTCGATGGTGATCATGAAGTTTTCGATGTAGGTCGACTCGCCTCTGAGCGCCTTGTCAGCGATCGGCTCAAGTTGATCCCACGTCTCGTGCCACGTAACCCGCATGGGCTGCCCCAGCGCCTCCGGCTTTTCGCCGAGCATGGGAAGGTAGCCGTTGTTGTAGATGGCCACCAGGTCCGGGCCCCAGAACAAGCACGACGGAAAGTGCGACGACATCATGAGATCGACCGCGACACGCAGCGCGCCCGTCCAGCCTTCGATGGCGCCGAGGGGCGTGCCCGACCAGTCGAAAACGCGCAACCGGGCGCCCATGACACCGCCGCCCGAATCGAAGACAGACGTGCTGGAAGCTGCGAGTAAAGCGGGCGTGGTGAAGTCGGTAGTCATGGCTGGCGAAATTATCTCGTCAGCAGCGATTTCCTTCGTCAGCAGAAAGCCCGAGTTTCCATCCGGTGTGGCCCCTGCGCATCCGCCGCAAGTGCTGAATGAGCTCGACGGACCCTCGCCGTTACGATCGGCCGGATCAGCTGCTAGAACCGACGCCTATCGTCCTGCTGAAAAAGCCCACGACCGCCGTATTGAAGCTGGCGTGAAACGCTGCCCGGTCGAAGCCTGCGGCACTGCTGCAAATGGCGGGCGCGATCGACGCCAGGGCACTGCTGCACTGCACCAGAAAGTCGTAGTGCCCGGCATTGGGAACGACGCGGTAGTCCAGCATCTGCCGCGCGTCCGGCAGCGCGAGCCGCACCGCTTCGGCATACCGCGGGTGCGGGAGGATCAGATCGTTTTCGGCGCGCCATAGCTGCACGGGCACCTTGACGTTCGTGAGCCCGTCCGGAGAAAAAGCGAAGCCGAGCGCGGGTGCGGCTACCACCGCGGCCTTGATGCGAGGGTCGGCCGCACGGGCTGTTGCGGACGTGGGCGGCGCCGTGACATTGCCGCCGCTCTTGGCGATGAGCTGGCATGCGAAGTCGCCGGGGTACTGGCGGCACATCGGCCCGATTGTCGAGAAATCCGGAAGGCCCCCGATGCTCACCAGCGTGGTGAATCCACCCGAAGAAAAGCCGAACATGCCGATGCGCGCCGCATCGATCGTGGCGCGGCCATCCCAGGTCGACAGCATGTGGTCGATCACCCTGCTCATGTGGCGCGGCCGGTCCATCACGTCGGTGCTGCGGCTCTGGTCTGCGTAGTTGTCCCCCGTGTGGGTGACGGCCGCAACGACGAAGCCCGCGTCGGCCAGCGCAATGGCCGTGTCGTAGTGCCCGAGAAACGAGCCGCCGTTTCCATGCGACATCACCACCAGCGGCAGCGTCTTGCCTTGCACCGGGCCGTCGACCGCAACGCTCATCGTCGTGGGCCCCATCGTCACCGGCTGGGTCGTGGCCTCGCTCGGGTACCAGATGCCGATCTCCAATGGTTTGCCATCGGGGTCGGCGGCAAAGCCGCGTTGGAAGCCTGCGGCATGAACGCAGGTGCCGGCGAGCGTGAGTGCGATGGTGGTGCCAATGGCGGCGGCGGCGGAGCGCAGTTTGGAGGTGAACGTATTCATGGTGATGGCCTTCAGTGGAGACGACATCGGCGATTGTCTGGATGGCCTTGCAGACGGTCGCGTGCCTTGCGACGAAGTGCGAATTCGATTCGCCAAGCGCCGGTGGCGGGCGTGGACCGAAGCGGTAAGGCTTGACCGGTCTGTACCGGTTGAATCTTGACCCCCCTGAGGTCAATTTGCGGCCGGCGCCAACACGTCTTTATTGTTAAACAAACGTTAATCATTGCTTAACTAGCGCTCCCGTTGAAAAAGTCCCGGCGGCCCCATAGTCACTGAGTGCCGTCGACGACGGGCGCCGATCTGGCGCCTTCGATACGGCCTAGAAGCGAGTGTTACGGACACGAGCCAATAGAGAAGCCAGTACGAATATCCATCTGCAGATAGCGCGATCTGTTGAAGTCAAACGGTGATGCACAGTTTTCTCCGCGACTGCACGAAATCAATTTTCCCAGAACGAAAGACCTCGCATGAGCACCATAAAGACAATATTTTTGGCCGCTTCGATACTGGCTGCCCAGCATGCTTTTGCAGCCGACATCGCTTCACCACTACAGGTCCCTGCCAAGAGCTTGCCCGTACCGACCGCAGGCATCAGCACCGGCATGCAAGCCTTTATTGCAGCGCCGCTGAACCCAGATTGGGACAAGCTTTGGAAAACCGGTGATGAGGCAAGAAAGTATGCAGATGTCCAGGCCGCTAACGCCGTCAAAGGAATTCCGGGAATGCTTGAACGGCTGCATGTAAAGTCAACGGCGTCAACAGTCGATGGCGTCAAAGTGTTCACCATTACGCCCGATGTAATTCCACCAGAAAACCGCGACAAGGTTCTGATCCACGTGCACGGCGGCTGTTATGTTCTTTTTCCCGGCGAATCCGGTACGACAGAGGCCATCATGATGGCCGGCTTCGGGCACTATAAAGTTATCTCTGTCGACTATCGCATGCCCCCGGAGGCTTATTTCCCCGCTGCGCTAGATGACGCGGTGAACGTTTACAAGGCTGTTTTGAAAAACACGCCTTCAAAGAATGTCGCATTTTTTGGAACGTCGGCCGGTGGCGCATTGACACTCGAAATGGTGTTGAGCGCGCGGGCGCAAGGACTCCCCGTACCGGGCGCCATTGCTCCTGGGACGCCGATGTCTGACGTGACGAAGACCGGCGACAGCTTCTACACCAACGAGAAGGTCGACAATATTCTTGTGTCCCGTGACGGCTTCTGCGATGCCGGGACTCTGATTTACGCCAAAGGCCACGACCTCAAGGATCCGCTGCTCTCTCCAGTCTATGGCGATATGCACGGCTTCCCTCCCGCAATACTGACCACAGGAACGCGCGACCTTCTGTTGAGCAATACCGTTCGGGTCCACCGTGAGCTCCGCAGGGCAGGCGTACCCGCCGATCTGGTCGTCTTTGAGGGGCAATCGCATGCCCAATATCAATTCGACGATCGTGTGCCCGAGACAAAAGAAGCGTTCGACGAGATCGCCAGCTTCTTCGGAAAGCATCTTGGACACTGAACGCAGCTCACGCTAATCTACTGCTCCAGATGAATTAGGGAGACACTGGTTTATTGATTGATACCAGCGTGCAGATGCATGCATGAGAGGACCTGATTTCGAAGGCAACGAGCATGATTCAACTCAGCTTTGCTGGCGCCGAATATGCATTGAAGAAGAAGCGGACGCGCCGCGAGAAGTTTCTCTCCGAGATGGATCGCGTCGTGCCCTGGGCCCGCTTGATTGCCGTGATCGAGCCGCTGTACCCCACCAGTGGACGGGTGGGTCGTCAGCCCATTGGTGTGCTAAGGATGCTGCACACCTATTGCTTGCCGCAGTGGTAAGCGCTGGACGGCGAGGCACTGGAAGATGCCCTGTACTTCAGCCAATCAATGCACGACTTCGTGAGCACCGACCTGTAGCGCGAATCGGGGCCCGACGCCACCACGCGGCTCAAGTTCAGGCGGCGGCAGCTGTGCCAAGGTTGAGCATCCGTTCCATGTAATCAAGCGACTACGCTGCGCAGCAAATGAACTGCAAGGCTCCCCTATCCAGGTGTTTGGAGGCATCGCCATGGCGCTATTCATTCAATCGAAAGCGTCGCGTGCGTTGTGCAGACCACCCCTAAACCACGAGCCGATACCCCACAGCCGTCTCAGTCAACAAATGCCGTGGCTGCGCCGGATCGGCCTCCAGCTTCTGCCGCAGATGTCCCATGTAGATGCGCAGGTAATGGCTCTGGTCGGAATGCGACGGACCCCACACCTCGCGCAGCAATTGCCGCTGCGTGATCACGCGGCCGACGTTCGCGACCAGCACGGTCAGCAGGCGGTATTCGGTGGGCGTCAGATGCACCTCGGCACCCGCGCGTCGGACCAGCCGTGCGGCCCTGTCGACCTCGATCTCGCCGAAGCGAAACAGCGCCTCGGGCTCGTCACTGCCTGCACTCCCCGCACGCGGCCGGCGCAGGTTGGCGCGCACGCGCGCCAGCAGTTCGCCGGTGCCGAAGGGCTTGGTGAGGTAGTCGTCGGCACCGGCGTCGAGTGCGGCGATCTTGTCGGCCTCGTCGGTGCGGGCCGACAGCACGATGATCGGCACGCCCGACCAGCCGCGCACATCGCGGATCAACGTCACGCCGTCGCCGTCGGGCAGGCCGAGGTCGAGCACCAGCAGGTCGGGCTGGCGCGTGCCGGCGGCGGCGAGGCCATCGCGCAGCGTCGCGGCTTCATGCACCAGCCAGCCTTCGGATTCGAGCGCACCGCGCACGAACCGACGAATCTGCGGCTCGTCTTCGATCACGATGGCGGTGGGCTGCAGGGGACGAGGCGTGGTGCTCATGACGATGGCAGTTCGGGCAGTGCTGGCGGCGCACGGCGCGGCAGGGTGACGGTGAATTCTGCGCCGCCACCTTCGGCATCAGTGACCGCATTCATCGCAGCGATGTCACCCCCATGCGCATTCACCACCGCCTTGCAAATCGCCAGGCCCAGCCCCACGCCCGGCGTGGCCGACTCGGCCTGGCCGCGGGTGAACTTGTCGAACAGCGTTTGCTCGTTGCCGTGCAGGGCGGCGGGCAGACCGGGCCCGTGATCGCGCACCGTCAGCACCAGCGAAACGGGCGTGACGGTGGCGCTCACGACCACCGGCTGTGCGCCGTACTTGACCGCGTTCTCCAGCAGGTTGGCCAGCACGCGCTCGATCAGCACCGCATCGAATTCGACCAGCGGCAGGTCGGGCGCCAGCGCGGTTTGCACCGGCCAGTCGCCGAGTGCGGGTCGTGCCGCCCGAATGGCCGAGCCGATCACCTCTTCGACCGACTGCCAATCGCGCCGCAAATTGACGGCGCCACCACCGCTCTCCAGCCGCGCCATGTCCAGCAGGTTATTGACCAACGCATGCAGCTGGCGCGCCTGCGCGACGATGGCGCGGGCAGCCTCGGCATGCTGGTCGGGTGGCAAGGTTTGCAGCGACTCGGCCAGCGCGATCAATGCGGTCAGTGGGGTGCGGACGTCGTGCGAAATGGCGCCGAGCAAGGCGTTGCGCAGGCGCTCGGATTCCATCTCGACCACCGCCCCCTGCGCGACCTCGACATAGTGCACGCGCTCCAGCGCGATCGCGATCTGCCGCGCCAGCGTGGCGAGCTGTTGCGCCTGCTCGGGGATGAGCAGCCAGCGCGGTCGCGCGGGTTCGAGCGCGAGCACGCCGCGCACCCGCATCGGCGCCTTCAGCGGCACGTAGTGCCAGGGCTGCGCGGCCAGCGTGGCGGTCGCAAGGCCAGCCGGCTGGCCTTGCCGAAACGCCCAGTCGGCCACGCTCGCGTCGAAGCCGGGCGGCGGCGCCAGCGGGCGCACCAGCTGGTCGGTCGCGTCGGTTACCAACACGAGAGCCCGACCGCCGAAATGGCGTTGCACCGCAGCGGCGCCGAGCGCCACCACCTGCGTGCTTTCCAGCGCGGCCGACAGTTCGCGCGTGAGCTCGAACAGCGACTGCGCGCGCCGCTCGCGGCTGGTCGACACGCCCACTGCGAAGCGCAAGCCCGCGGTCAACTGGCCGATCAGCAAGCCAACGCCCAGCATCACCGCGAAGGTCACGACGTACTGCACGTCGCTGACCGCGAAGGAATGCCGTGGCGGCACGAAGAAGTAGTCGAACGCCGCCACGTTGAGCAGCGCCGCCAAGGCTGAAGGGCCGCGACCGAAGCGCATCGCGATGCCCACCACGCCCAGCAGAAAAAGCATGACGATGTTGGTCAGTTCCAGCACGCCGAGCAGCGGCGTCGCGACCAGGGTGATCGCCACACTGCTCGCCGCTGCCAGCGCATAGCCGGGCCATTGGGCGCGCGGCCGGTCGGCATCGTCGTCGTCATCGGCCGCGTGGTTGCTGTTGCTGCCATCGTCGCGGTCGCCGTTCCCAGCGCGGTGGCCGAGGCCGAGGGGGGCGCAGGCCAGTCGGCGGGTGCTGTCGGCACGCCCGACTTCGACGATGTCGAGCGCTGGCGCCTGCTCGGCCAATGAAAGCGCCAGCGCGGGCTGAAGCCACATGCGCGACACCAGGAGGCGCCATCCTGTCGCGGCCTCGGGTCGGCCAATGACCATCGTGGCGCAGTTGAGCCGCTGCGCTTCAGCCGTCAGCTGTTGCGCGATGTCGGCGCCGGTGAGCACCGCGGTTGCAGCGCCCAGTTCTTCGGCCAGCTTGAGCACCGCGAGGATGCGGTCGCGCTGCGCCGCGTCGAGCCGTTGCAGCCGCGGTGTTTCGACATACGCGGCGTGCCAGCGCACGTTGAGCTGGCCGGCCAGTCGCGCGGCGGTGCGCACGGTTTGCGCAGAGCCTTCGTGCGGACCGACGCAGGCGAGGATGGCGCCCGAGGTGTTCCACGCCTGCAGCGCGGTCGCACCGGACTGCTCCACGCGCCAGCCGCGCATGTCGTCTTCGACGTGCTCGGCGGTGCGTCGCAACGCGATCTCGCGCAGCGCGATCAGGTTGCCCTTGCGAAAGAAGTTCTTCGCCGCGCGCTCGGCCTGCTGGGGCAAATAGACCTTGCCGGCTGCCAGTCGTGCGGTGAGCTCGTCGGGCGTGACGTCGACCAGCACCACCTCGTCGGCTTCGTCGAGCACGGTGTCGGGCACGGTCTCGTGCACGCGCACGCCGGTGATGGCGCCGACCGTGCCGTTCAGGCTTTCCAGGTGCTGCACGTTGAGGGCGGACCAGACCTCGATGCCGGCGGCCAGCAGCTCCTGCACGTCTTGCCAGCGCTTGGCATGGCGCGACCCGGGCGCGTTGGTGTGGGCCAGTTCGTCGACCAGCAACACCGCGGGCTTGCGCTCCAGCGCGGCGTCGAGGTCAAACTCGGGCAGCGTGCGGTCGCGGTACGGCAACTGCCGCAACGGCAACGTGTCGAGCCCGACCAGCAGCGCCGCGGTCTCGCTGCGACCATGCGTTTCGACCACGCCGATCATCACGTCGCGGCCCGCCGTGCGCTCGCGTTGCGCGGCGCTCAGCATCGCCCAGGTCTTGCCGACACCGGCACTCGCGCCGAAGTAGATGCGCAGCTTGCCGCGCTTGGCGCGCGCCTCGTCGTTGCGCATCTGCGCGATCAATGCGTCGGGGTCGGGGCGGGTGTGGTCTTGCATGAATCCGGGGTGGGCAGGGAGCGGGCAGGTTAGCGCATCGACTCGTCCTTGCGCTTCGGATGCCTGTGCCGCCTTGCGGTGCGCGACAGCACGAACCACGCGAACAACAACGGCACCATCAACGCCGCCAGGGCCAGCAGCCCGTGCCAGAGGTCCTGCACCAAGGTGCTATCGGCCATCGCGCAACCCGCAGCGCGCGAGGTGCTCGCGCCAGCTCACCAAGCGACCGATTTCACCGGAAGGCACGCACTCGATCAACCGGTGCAGCAGCTCGGTGTAGCGGGTGATCGGCAAGCGAATCATCAAGCGCACGCGGGGCGCAACGCTCTCTTGCGTGCCGTCGTCGTGCAGCAGCGGCTCGCACCGGACCACGCCGGTGTCGTCGACCTGCGCGACGTTACGCCGTACGCAGGCGGCATCTGCGCAGGCGACGGTCACGTCGAGCACGCAGAACGCGGTCGCGTTGCGGGGCGTGGCATGCGAGATTCGCGGGACACCATTGTTCTCTCGATAAGCGGCATAGGCCATGACAGGTGCTCCTCACTTGGCGGCGTCGATCGCCATGTTAAGTGCCAGCACGTTGACGCGCGCCTCGCCCAAAAAGCCCCACAGCGCGCCTTCGGTGTGCGAGGCGACCAGTTGCTCGACTTGCGCCGGTTGCAGGCCGCGCTCACGTGCCACGCGGGCCGCCTGGTAGCTCGCGGCAGCCGGGCTGATGTGTGGGTCGAGCCCGCTGGCCGATGCGGTCACCAGATCGACCGGCACCGGCGCGGTATTGCCAGGATCGGCAGCACGCAGGGCTTCGACGCGACCCTTGACCGCGTCGACCAGCGCCGGGTTGAGCGGGCCCTGGTTGGCGCCGCCCGAAGCCGCGCCGTTGTAGGCCATCGGCGAGGTGGCCGACGGGCGTCCCCAGAAGTGCTTGGGGTCGCTGAAGTTCTGACCGATGAGCGTCGAGCCGATGACCACGCCGTCGCGTTCGACGATGCTGCCCGCCGCCTGCACCGGGAACACCGCCTTGACGGCGCCGGTCACGACCAGCGGATAGAGCAGCCCGGTGAGAGCGGTGAGCAAGACGAACAGAACCAGCGCGGGACGAAGAATGTTTTTCATGACGATGAGTCCGTTAAACGAGATGCACGGCGACGAGGATCCAGTCGATCAGCTTGATGCCGACGAAGGGCACGATGAGGCCGCCGAGGCCATAGATCGCGAGGTTGCGGCGCAGCAGCGCAGCAGCGCCGACGGGCCGGTAGCGCACGCCCTTGAGCGCCAGCGGGATCAGGAAGACGATGACCAGCGCGTTGAAGATCACCGCCGACAGGATGGCCGACGACGGGCTGGCGAGCCGCATCACGTTGAGCGCACCGAGCTGCGGATAGGTCGACACGAAGATCGCCGGGATGATGGCGAAGTACTTCGCCACGTCGTTCGCAATGGAGAACGTGGTGAGCGAGCCGCGCGTCATCAGCAAGGCCTTGCCGGTCTCCACCACTTCGAGCAGCTTGGTCGGATTGGAGTCGAGGTCGACCATGTTGGCGGCCTCTTTCGCGGCCTGCGTGCCGCTGCCCATCGCCACCGCCACGTCGGCTTGCGCCAGTGCCGGTGCATCGTTGGTGCCGTCGCCGGTCATCGCGACCAGCCGGCCGTCGGCTTGGTACTGGCGGATGAGCGCGAGCTTGTCTTCCGGCGTGGCCTCGGCCAGAAAGTCGTCGACGCCGGCTTCGGCTGCGATGGCAGCCGCGGTGAGCTTGTTGTCGCCGGTGATCATCACCGTCTTGATGCCCATGCGGCGCAGCTCGGCAAAGCGCTCCTTGATGCCGGTCTTGACGATGTCCTTCAGCTCGACGATGCCCAGCACATGGTTGCCTTCGGACACGGCCAGCGGCGTGCTGCCACGACGCGACACTTCTTCGGATGCGCGCAGCACATCGGGCGGCATCGTGCCGCCGAGCGCTTCCACGTACTTCTGCACCGCGTGCACCGCGCCCTTGCGCATGGCGATGGTGTCGACGTCGAGACTGTTGGCCGCGGCCGGCAGGTCGGCGCCGCTCATGCGCGTTTGCGCGGTAAAGGGCACGAAGGTCGCGCCTTCGACGCCGGCATCGGACACGTTCTGACGGCGTGCCAGCTCGACGATGCTGCGGCCTTCGGGCGTGTCGTCGGCCAGCGAGGCGACGACTGCGGCGCGGGCCAGCCGCTCGGGCCGGACACCGGCTGCCGGCAGGAAAGCGCTGGCCTGGCGGTTGCCGTGCGTGATGGTGCCGGTCTTGTCGAGCAACAGCACGTCGACGTCGCCGGCGGCCTCTACCGCGCGGCCCGAAGTGGCGATGACGTTGGCTTGCATCATCCGGCTCATGCCGGCCACGCCGACCGCCGACAGCAGGCCGCCGATGGTCGTCGGGATCAGGCACACCAGCAGCGCGACCAACGCGGTGAGCGACACCACCGTGCCGGTACCGGCCGCGGCCACGCTGAACACCGAGTACGGCAGCAGCGTGACGGTGACCATCAGGAACACCAGCGTGAGCGCCACCAGCAGGATGGTGAGGGCGACCTCGTTCGGCGTCTTCTGACGCTTGGCAGCCTCAACCATGCCGATCATGCGGTCGAGAAACGACTCGCCGGGGTTGACCGAGATGCGCACCACCAGCCAGTCGGACAGCACGCGTGTGCCACCGGTCACGGCCGAGAAGTCGCCGCCCGATTCGCGCACCACGGGTGCCGATTCGCCGGTGATGGCGCTTTCGTCGACCGAGGCCACTCCTTCGATGACTTCACCATCGAGCGGCACCACGTCGCCGCTCTCGATGAGCACGACGTCACCCTTGCGCAGGTTGGGCGCCTGCTCGGGCAGGAAGGCCGCGCCGTAGTGCGGCTGCTGCAGCTTCTTGGCCCAGGTGTCCTTGCGCAAACCGCGCAAGGAAGCGGCTTGCGCCTTGCTGCGGCCTTCGGCCAACGCTTCGGCGAAGTTGGCGAAGAGCACGGTGAACCAGAGCCAGATCGACACGGCCAGAACGAACGCCGGCGGCATGCCGGTGTCACCCGGAAATGTCAGCGCATGCAGCCAGAGCAGCGTCGTCAGGATGCTGCCGATGTAGACGATGAACATCACCGGGTTGCGCCATTGCACGCGCGGACTCAGCTTGGTGACGGAGGACCACAGTGCGGGCTTGAGAAGCGCACCGTCGAACAGGGAGAGGGAAGTAGAAGTCTTCATTTCAGTACGCTCATTTCGTCGCATAGAGCATGAGGTGCTCGACCATCGGCCCAAGCGCGAGCGCAGGCACGTAGTTGAGCAAGCCGACCAGCAGCACGGTACCGATCAGCAAAGTCACGAACAGCGGCCCGTGCGTGGGCATGGTTCCGGCGGTCACCGGCAGACGCTTCTTGGCAGCGAGGGCACCCGCGATGGCGAGCACCGGCACGATCACGCCGAAGCGGCCGAACCACATCGCGACCGCGAGCAGCCCGTTGTAGAAAGGCGTGTTGGCCGAAAGCCCGGCAAAGGCGCTGCCGTTGTTGTTGCCCGCCGATGTCAGCGCGTACAGGATTTCCGAGAAACCGTGCGCGCCAGGGTTGGCGATGCCGGCCTTGCCGTCCCCCGCGATGACCGCGATGGCGGTGCCTGCGAGCACCAGCATCGGCGTGACCAGAATGGCGATCGAGGTGAGCTTCATCTCGTGCGCCTCGATCTTCTTGCCGAGGTATTCAGGCGTGCGACCGATCATCAGGCCGGCGATGAACACTGCGAGGATCGCGAAGATCAGCATGCTGTACAGGCCGGTGCCGACGCCGCCGAAGACGACTTCACCGAGCTGCATCATCACCATCGGCACCATGCCGCCGAGCGGCGTAAGCGAGTCGTGCATCGCGTTGACAGCACCGCAAGATGCGGCTGTGGTGATGACGGCGAAGAGGGACGACGCATCGATGCCGAAGCGCGTTTCCTTGCCTTCCATGTTGCCGCCGACCTGCATCGCACTCGATGCCTGGTCGACACCGAGCGACGTCAGCAACGGGTTGCCCGCATGCTCGGCCGGCAGCATGACCAGCACGCCGATGACGAACAACACCGTCATCGTCGCGAGCACGGCGAAGCCCTGGCGCCGGTCGCCCACGACGCGGCCGAAGGTGAAGCACAGACCCGCCGGGATCAGGAAGATCGCCAGCATCTCCACGAGGTTGGAAAGCGCCGTCGGGTTCTCGTAGGGGTGCGCCGAGTTGGCGTTGAAGAAGCCGCCACCGTTGGTGCCGAGCATCTTGATGGCTTCTTGCGAAGCGACCGGACCCATGGCGAGCGTTTGCGTGGTGGTCTTGGCGTCTTCGAGCACCGGAGCGCCAGCGGCGTCCTTGACGGGCTGACCGCCGGCGTCGAGCTTGGGCTGTTGGTAAGCTTGTGCTTCGATCGTCGTCGCGGTCTTGTAAGCGTCGAAGTTCTGGATGACGCCTTGGCCCGCGAGCACCATTGCGATGACGAACGAGATCGGCAGCAACAGCCAAACGGTGATGCGCGTCAGGTCGACCCAGAAGTTACCGACCAGGCCCTTGCCGTCGGTGCGCCGCGCCGCGAAGCCGCGTGCCAACGCAAACGCGACGGCGATGCCGGTGGCCGCCGACAGAAAGTTCTGCACCGTGAGGCCGAGCATCTGCGTGAGATAGCTCATGGTTGACTCGCCGGCGTAGCCCTGCCAGTTGGTGTTGCTCACGAAGCTGACCGCCGTGTTGAACGACGAATCCGGTGACACCTCTGCCATGCCGGCCGGGTTCAACGGCAGCACGGCCTGCAGGCGCTGCAAGCCGTAGACGAAGATCGCGCCGAGAGTGTTGAAAGCAACCAGCGCCAGCGCATAGGTGCGCCAGTGCATCGACTGGTCAGGCGACGTACCCGCCACCGCGTACAACGGCGCTTCGACGCGCTGCATCCAGCGCGGCAAGCGGCTGTCGCACATCGCGGCCATGAAGCGGCCGAGCGGCCAAGCCAGCACGCCCAGTAAAACGAGAAAGACCACCAGCAGGGTCCATGCGGAGGTGGTCATGTCAAAACTCCTCTGCGCGGATCAGGGCGTAGACAAGATAGGCGAACAACGCGATCGCGATGAATCCGCCGAAGCCGTAAAGCACTTCGAGACTGATCATTTGCGCGCTCCCTGTTCACCCTTGGCGGATTGCAGCTTGTGCAACCCGTTCACCATGCCGACCATTCCCAGCCAGAACACGGCGAGGGCGGCAATCCATACGAAGTCCATTCAGTCACTCCTGTTTCGAGACATGGCGGTCAGTCTCGGCAGGGGCACATAAAAACGGGGAATGGAGTCGGCCAGGGGCCGTAAAAAAAGCGTAAAAACCCGGCGCTTCGAGGGCGGGCGCCGGGTCGCCCGTGCGTTACAGGAATGCCGTGGAGAACCAGGGAACGGCCGCGATGACCACGACGCCGATGACCAGCGCGACGATATACCCGACCAACGGCCGAAGTCCTTCTTGCGGATCGATCCTGCTCACGGCGCACGCAGAGTAGTAGCCCACACCGAATGGCGGAGCGAACAATCCGATGCCCATCGCCAGGATGACCACCATGGCGTAGTGCACCTCGTGAAGCCCCACTTGCTGGGCAATCGGAAACAGCAGTGGCCCGAAAAGCACGATGGCGGGAATGCCTTCGAGCACGCTGCCGAGAACGATGAAACCGACAATGGACGCGGCCAGGAACGTCCACTTGCCGCCGGGGAGCGCCATCGCCGCCTCGGCAAGACTGGTGGAGAAACCCGATTGCGTCAGCGCCCACGCCATGCCGGTGGCCGCGCCGATGATCAACAGGATCGCGCCGGAAAGCGCAGCCGTGTCGAGCAGCATGGGCTTGAGCCGATTCCAGTCGAACTCTTTGTAGATCAACAGGCCGACGGCCATCGAATAGACGATGCCGATCGTCGAAACTTCAGTGGCGGTGGCGATGCCCTCGACGACGGAAAACCGGATGACGAAGGGCAACGCGATGGCAGGCGAGGCTGCAAGGAGGTGCTTCGCGATCTGCGCCTTGGTGCTGCGGGAGATATGCCGAAGGTCTTCGTGACGGTGTCGATGCCAGACGACCACGCAAAGCAGCAGGCCGACCACCACAGCCGGCAGCATGCCACCCGCGAACAACGCGGTAATCGAGACGCCGGTGACGGAGCCGACCGTGATCAACACCAGGCTCGGCGGAATGGTCTCGGTCTGTGCGCCCGTCGCAGAAAGCAGCGCCACCAACTCACCCGGCTTCGACCCGCGTTTGCGCATCTCCGGAAAGAGCGCGGGGGCGATGGCCGCCATGTCGGCCACCTTGGATCCTGAAATTCCTGACACAAGGTACATGGCGCCGACCAGCACGTAAGAGAGTCCGCCCTTGACATGCCCGATCATCGAAGCAAGGCAACCGATGAGGCGTCGCGCCATGCCGGTCGCCTCGATCAGCAGCCCGAGAAAAACGAACATGGGCACCGCCAGCAGGATCAGATGCGACAGGCCTTCGCCCATGCGCCCCACCAGCACTGCCAGCGGTGTCGTGGTGGTCAACGCCAGATAGCTCAACGTGGCGAGTCCGAACGAGAACGCGATGGGCACGCCGGCGAACACGCATCCCGCGATCATGAAGACAAAGAAGATCACCAGGTTGACGTTACCCAGAGATCCGAACAGCGGCTTGGCCAGGATGAGGGCCGCAGCGCACACACCGATCAGCACCAGCGAAGTCAGGATCACCCTCCATTCAGCGACGACGGCAAGTCGAAGCAACCCCGCGAGCAACATCAGGAACATGCCGACCGGCAACGCCGCTGCCCGCCATGAACTCGACAACTCCAGGCCGGGCATCATCATGAATTGCTCGTCTGCCGCGTACTCGTAGGCCGGAACCAGAATGCAGCCGAGAAAGACGATGGCCGCGATGATGGCCACCGTCTCGAGCAGCGTACGGGTGCCTGGCGATGCGTTGTTGACGAAGGTCGACATTCGCATGTGCTCGCCGCGCCGCAACGCGATCACGGCGCCCAGCATCGCCAGCCAGATGAACATCATCTGAGCGAGTTCGTCCGACCAGATCAACGGCGCATGAAAAACATAGCGCGCCACGATGCCGGCAAACAGGATGCAGATCTCGCCAATGAGCAACAGCGCTGCGACGTTCTCGATGACGCTGAAAAAAGCTTGATCCAGCCGGGCCGCCAGGGGCCGCAGCGGCGGTCGCGCAACAAACTCCGGGGACAAGACCTGGGTGTTCATGTCCTGCTCCCGTCACACCAGCTTGCCGACCGCTGCCTCGAGCTTGGCCCAAGCCTCGTCGCCGAACTTTCCCTTCCACTCCGAATAGAACTTGCCCTGTTGCAGCGCCACGCGAAACGGCTCGATCGCCGGCTTGTTGAAAACAAGTCCTTTGCCGGCCAGTTCCTGTTGCAACGACACCGCCAGTTTTTCGCTGTCGGCGCGCTGGACCATGGCAGCCGCATTGAAGTTCTTGGTCACGATCTCGCGCAACGCGACCGGCATACTCTCGAATGCCCGGTTATTGGCCAGCATCCAGTAGCCGTCCCAGATATGGCCTGTCAGCGCACAGTTCTTTTGCACTTCATAAAGCTTTGCGGACTGGATGATGGGAAGCGGGTTTTCCTGCGCATCGACCAGCTTGGTCTGGAGTGCGCTGTAAAGCTCGTTGAAGTTGATGCCGGTCGGCGACGCCTTGAGCGTCTTGAACAACGACATCAGCAATGGACTGACCGGGACGCGAATCTTCAGTTCGTTGAGATCCGCCGGTGTGTTGATCGGTTTGGACGAAGTGACATGACGAAAGCCGTTGTCCCACACCTTGTCGAACACATGCAGATTCGCTTTGGTGATGTGCAGGCGAATGAAATTGCCGAGGTCGCCGTCCATCGCCTTCCAGACACTGGGATAGTCCGGGAACGCGAAGCCCACGCTGTTGAGCGACGCCATCGGCACCAGATTGGCGAGAATCACGCCCGCCAGGGTGAGGAAGTCCAGGCCACCGGAGCGCACCTGGCTCAACATGTCGGTGTCGGACCCGAGTTGCCCGTTAGGAAACACGCGCACGATCACCTTGCCATCGGTTTCGGACTTGATCTTCTCTGTCGCCTCATTCAGGCGAATGAAGATCGGATGCGTGTTCTGAACATTGGTCCCGACCTTGAAGTTGAAGGTGCCGTTTTGTGCGGTCGCGGTCTTGCTGCCAAGACCGATAAGGCCGATGGTCGTGGCGGTCTTGAGGATGGTGCGGCGTGAGGTTTGCATATCTTCTTGTCTCCTGGTTTATCGTGGTTATCGTGGTTATTTTTTTTAGTCGCTGTCATGCACATCGGGCGGTGAGTCCGCCATCCACTGTCAACTGGATGCCTGTGACGTAGCGGGCTTCATCCGATGCCAGATAGAGCGCGGCATAGGCGGTGTCCCATGCGTCCCCCATCTTTCCCGTGGGCACTTGTTTGTCGCGCTGTTCGAGCATCGAATCGATATCGCCGCCGTACATCTTGAGCAGCGGTCCCCGGATCAGCGGGGTGTTCATGAAGCCCGGCAGCACGCAATTGGCACGGATGCCTTGCGCGGCGTACTGGACTGCGATGTTCGACGTCATTGCGACGATCGCAGCCTTGGCGGCGCTGTAAGCAATGTAGGGAAAGCCGATCCAACGTACGGCGGCGACGGAGCCAATATTCACGATGGCACCGGACTGTCGTTCGATCATGTGCGGCAGCACGTGCTTGCAGGCCAGGAACACGCTGGTCTGGTTCACCGCGATCACGTGGTCCCAACTCTCTTCGGAAGTCTCGACCGGTCCGCCCACCTCGACAATGCCGACGTTGTTGTGCAGCACGTCGATTCGGCCGAAATGCGCCATGCAGGCGTCGACGGCCTGCTTCAAGTCGGCGCTGACGGACGCATCGGCCCGGAGTGCAAGGCAGGTGCCCCCTTCACTCTCGATGATCGCCCGTGTTTCTTCGGCAGCGCCCAGCCGAGAGTCGAGCGCCAGGACCTTGGCGCCCTCTCGCGCATAGAGCACCGCCGCCGCTTTCCCATTGCTCCAGCCGGGTCCCGATGAGCCGGCACCACTGACGATGACGACCTTGTCTTTCATTCGATTGCTCAACGAACATCTTTCATGCGTATTCCTTGTCGCAACGCGGCCATGATCAGGAAGACGGAGCAATGTCGCCGCGCTCGGTGAGAAGCCGCAAGACATCCTTCTTGGTCACCTTGCCGTATCCCGACTTCGGCAAGGCGTCCCAGAAGAACATCCGGCGTGGCCAGCGGTACTTTGCGCATCGGCCATCGAGGTGGGCCAGCAGGGCCTGTTCGTCGACCGGACTCGCCGAGGCCCCTCGAACGATTACCGCAACGCCGATTTCTCCCCATTTGGAATCGGGTACGCCCAGCACGGCGACCTCGGCGACGCCCGGGTGCGTGAGCAGGACCTCTTCGACTTCACGCGGGTACACGTTGGATCCGCCGGAGATGTACATGTCGGATTCGCGGCCGGTGATGTAGAGCAGCCCGCGGCTGTCCATGCGGCCCAGGTCGCCCGTATGGAACCAGCCACCTTGCAGTGCCTTGGCCGTGGCATCCGGGTTGTTGTGATACCCATTGAAAACAGCGGGGCCACGGCAGCAGATTTCGCCGACGGTGCCAGCTGCGACACGCTGAAACCCTGCGTCCAGAATCGCGACCTCCATGCCCACTCGGGCCCGACCGCACGATCCGATGTTGGCGTGAGGGTCGTTGTCGTCCGCCGAGTGCATGTCGGGAGTGAGGACGGTGATGTTGCCGGTGACCTCGCCCAGACCGAAGTACTGCACCAGCACCTTGCCCAGTTTGCCGAGCGCAAGTTTCTGGTCGATCCGATACATCGGTGCTCCGGCATAGATGACGTAGCGGAGCGAAGAGTGATCGTAACGATCGACGGCCGGATGTTCGACCAGCATCTTGACGATCGTCGGGACCGTAAAGACGTTGCTCACTGCATGCCGCTCGACGAGTTGCCAGAACGACACCGGATCCAGCCTTTCGCTCGGCATGAGCACGGTCGGCGCACCGCGCGCCACATTCAGCAGCGCATGGATCCCGGCGCCGTGCGACAGCGGCGCGACAGCGATCGAACAGTCTTTTTCAGTGGTGCCGGGAATCAGCTCCGCCAGATGATTGGTCACCACGAAAGCCATCTGCCCGTGCGTGAGGATCCCGGCCTTGGGCTTGCCGGTCGTGCCCGAGGTGTAGAAAAACCAGAGGGGGTCGTCGTACGCGACGACAGCGGCCTCGACCCGTTGACCCGACGCTGCCAAGTCCTGCGCATGCTGTTCGATGAGGCCTTCGTACGCGCTCTCACCCGGACGCGGTGTCCCGATGCAGACGACGAATTCCAATGCGTCCGATGCCGTGCGCACCGCATCCACGTGCATTGCAAAGTCCGATTCGTAGAGCATGACCCGCGCGCCGCTCGACGCGCCGAGATACGACATCTCGGGCGGCGTCAGCCGGAAGTTGGTCGGCACCCAGACGCACCCGAGACGAAAGGCGACCCAGCAACTCTCGAACAATTGCAGGTTGTTGCGGGACTGCACGAGGATCCTGTCGCCCTTCTTGAGCCCCATGTTTCTCAGCGCCGCCACCATGGCGTCGACCCGCGCATCGATCGCACTCCAAGTCCAGCGCTCATCGCCCTGGATCAGACCAGGGCGCTCTGGGAACAATCGGGCCGTTTGCGTTAGCAGTTGGCCGAGGTTCATGACTTGGGCTTGATGCATCGGTCAGACCGCTTCGAGCACGCTCAGGTAATTGGCCACTGCAGCGCCGCCCATGTTGAACACCGCGCCCCTTCGCGCGTTCGGCACCTGCATGTCCCCGGCGGTCCCGGACAACTGCATCGCAGCCATGACGTGTTGCGACACGCCGGTGGCCCCGATCGGGTGGCCGCGCGATTTGAGGCCGCCCGATGGATTCACCGGCAGTCGTCCCTCCATGCGGGTCACGCCGTCCAGGATGACCCGAGCACCCTGGCCGTGTGGCGCCAACCCCATGGCTTCGTATTCGAGCAGTTCCGCGATGGTGAAGCAGTCATGCGTCTCCACGAATTGCAGGTCGGTTAGTTGTGACTCGGCCGCGGCAAGGCCCCTGCCCCATGCCCGGGTTGCACCTTCGAAGCGCGTCGGGTCCCTGCGCGACAGGGGAAGGAAATCATTGACCTGCGTGCGTGAGCGCCAGCGCACGGGAGCGACCTGCGCGTTGCCCACCGGCTCCATCGACAGCACGAGTGCCGCGGCGCCATCCGACACCAGCGAGCAGTCCGAGCGCTTGAGGGGTCCGGCGACGAACGGATTCTTGTCGGACACGGTGCGACAAAAATCAAACCCGAGATCGCGCTTCATGTGCGCGTAGGGATTTCGAACGCCGTTGCTGTGGTTCTTTGCGGAGATCGCGGCCAGGGCATCGGACTGGTCACCGAAGCGCTCGAAATAGTTCGACGCGATCTTTCCGAAAACACCGGCAAAGCCCCCGGGCTCATCACCCTCTTCCTTGACATAGGAGCACTTCAAAAGCACGGCGCTGATTTCCTTGTTCGGCAGCGTGTTCATCTTCTCGAAGCCGACGACGAGTACCCGCTTCATGCGACCGCTTTCAAGCGCATCGAGTGCAGCCCAGATCGCAGCGGAACCCGTGGCGCACGCGTTCTCCATGCGCACCGCCGGGGTGAACCGGAATGCCGGGATGGCGACTGCCGCGATCGACGCGCTGAAGTCTTGCGGTACGAATCCGGCATTGAAGGTGCCGACGAATATGCCGTCGATGTCTTTGGGCTCGAGTCCGGCAGTCGCCATTGCGGGAAGCGCGGCGTCACGAAACATCTGCTCTACGTCGAGCTGGTCGAGTTTTCCGAAGGGCGTGTGCCCCCAGCCGATGATGTGTGGGGTTGGCATTTGCAGTGTCTTTTGGTGGCGAGAGCGTGCTCGCGGTGAAAGCATCGACCGGTTGTGGCCGGATGCCGGGCCGAACAACCGGCCTTCAAGCGACCTTCAGGCGACCTTGGCGTGTGGCAGCGCGAACATCGACTCCATCTCCGCTCGCAGCTTGTAAGCGTCGGTCGACCGGTCCATGGCGACGTCGGCCCAGCTCAGGCTCTGGCCCTTCTTGACCGGGCGCAGCACCTTGACGTTGTGGGCCAAACCCAGCGGCAGCCCGCCCATTCGCAATGAACGATCGGCCGGGAGTAATTTGCCCCAGACGGTGTAGCCGCCTTCGCCATCGAGCATCTCGCCCGGCATCAGGTCGCGCTTGGCTGTCGCCACCACGTCGGCGTTCCAGCAGGTCGCGACGCCGGTGGCCTCGCCGCGCAGCGCGACGCTGGCAACCGACACGCCGACCTCCAGCCCGATCAGGTGCCAGCGCTTGTACAGGGTGAAGTAGCGACCGCTGGGGTCGGTGTGCGCGTTGTATTCCTCGAAGCAGTTCTTGATGTAATCGGTCTCTGCTTCGACCGTCACCCACACGCCCATGCGGATGTCGTAAGGGATGCGCCGGCCATCGGCCTCAAGCGACGAGATGACTTCGACCATGCCCTTGCGCTCCAGCACGCCGCCTTCACTTTTCGGCCGCGTCACGACCGGAATGTCTTCCACGCTGGCCGGCGGATAGAGCAACCCGTCGGACGGCACGAAAAGACCGGTGGCGTTGGCCACCGAGGAGCTTTCGATCGACGGCTTGGAGCCGTCGAGAAAGCTGTTGAACATCTTCGGGTTGAGGCCGCCGCGCTCGGCCTGTTCGGGCGTCAGGCCGTAGTTGCCCCAGACCGTCTCGGGCGTCGATTCCGAGAAGTGCGGCAACCACTTGTGGCCGCGACCGGCCGCCACCACCGGAAAGCCGCAGGTACGCGCCCAGTCGACCAGATCGCAGATCAAGGCGGGCTGGTCACCGAACGCCAGTGAATAGATCACACCGGCGTCTTGCGCCTTGCGCGCCAGCAACGGGCCGCAGAAAGCGTCGGCCTCTACCGTCACGTTGACCACATGCTTGCCGTGCGCAAAGGCATCCAGGCAGTGCTGCACGGCCGCCACCGGATTGCCGGTGCACTCGACCACGATATCGATGCCGGCGTTGCGCGTGACGGCTTGCCAGTCGTCGGTGATCCAGGTGGCGCCGGTCTTCAGCGCCTCCTGGGCCGAGCGCGCCTGCGTGCGTGCCGGATCCCAGCCGACCCGCGTCAGGCTGGCACGCGCCGCGTCGGGCGAGAGGTCGGCGATGGCGACCAGATGAATGCCGGGCGTTCGCGGAATCTGCGCCAGGTACATCGAACCGAATTTGCCGGCGCCGATCAACCCGATACGGATCGGACGGCCTTCGGCTTCGCGTTGCTGTAGTTTGGAGTGGAGGCTCATCACGATTCCTGTCAGGCGGCAGTGGCTTCGTCGATGACGTCGAGCGACGTCTGCAGCGCGCTCTCGGGCAGGCCGTGCTGCCACGGCGTCTCGACCGGGTAGGGCTTCAGCAGGCAGTCGTCGGGCAGCATCTCGATCGGCGTGAAGTCGCGGTGCGCGATGAACTCGGGCCGCTTGAAGCGACGAATGTGGTTGCTGACCGCGCACAGGCTCAGGTACACCGCGACGCGATTGAAGGGCGACAGGTTGCTGCCCGACGCATGCACCAGGCAGCTATGGAACAGAATCATCGAGCCGGCCGGGCCCTTGGGCGAGACGATGCCGCCGTCCTTGCCGCCGGCGCGATCGACCAGTTGCCGGATCAGGTCGTGGTCGACCGTCCAGAGCGGGTAGCTGGTGGTGGTGAGGTCGTGCTTGGCATCGACCACGCCCTTCTTGTGACTGCCCGGGATGAACATCAACGGGCCGTTGTATTCGCTCACGTCGTCCAGGAAGATCGCCACGTTCATGGCGCGCTCTGTCGGCATCAGGTCGTCGTTGAGCCAGGTACCGTAGTCCTGGTGCCACTGCCACACGTCGCCCTCGAAGGCCATCTTTCCGTTGATCTTGAACTGGTGCATGTAGACCTCTTCCTCGAAGAGATCGGTCACCGGCCCCACCATCCGGGGATGACGCGCCAGGCGAGCGAAAGGCTCGCTGATCAGGTGCGCCGCAAAGTTGGTGCGCACGGCGTCCTTGCCTTTTTCTCGCACGTTGAAGGCCTCGCGGCGGCTGTACAGGTCCGGCACCGCCTCGGTCAGGGTACGGGTTTCTTCGGGCGTGAAATGACCGGGAAAGAACAGGTAGCCGTCGCGATCGAATTGCGCGCGTTGTTCGGGTGTGAGCTTCATCGTATGTCTCCGGAAAGTGCGGTGGTCGAGGTGGAAAGGGCCGGGCTATTCAGTCGTTCGGCAAGGCGCCGGCCGAGGTTGGCGCTGGCTTCCGCGCCGTGGTCGTTGCTCAGCCGCGCGGCGCCGTCGGCGTCGCCGGCCGCGATCGCGTCGGCGATCGATTGGTGTTCGTCCCAGAGCGATTCGCGCTGGGTGGCGGACTGCAGCACCGCGCCCATGGCGCGTCGCAGATGGCGCCAGTGGTGGTCAGCGCTTTGCCCGATCAGTGCGTTGCCGGATGCGGCGTAGATCGCCTGGTGGAACGCCATGTCGGCATCGAGCATGGCCTCCACGCTGCGGCCGCGCGCGGCACGCCGGCCGCGTTCGATCAGCTTGGGGTCGATACGAAAGCACTGTGCGGCAGCCAGTCGCGCGGCCAGCATGTCGAGGGCGCCCCGCACCTGGTAGACCTTGCGCGTCCACTCGACATCGAGCGGGGCCACCCACACGCCCCGCCCCGGCGCGTCGTGCACGAAGCCGTCTTTCTTGAGCAGCCGCAACGCCTGTAGCACAGGCTGCCGCGACACGTTCAAGCGGCGCGCGATGTCCTCCTGGGTCAGTCGTTCACCCGGCGCCAACGAGCCGCTGCTGATGGCGTCGAGCAGCGCCCGGTAGACCTGATCGACCAGGTCGGGGGCGGAGGGAATCTGAACCAGGGAGGTTGCCATGACGTACTTCGAACTCTGTATACAGAGTACCAAGGGTGTCGACGCCCACCTAACGGGTTTCTACGGAGGATGGCGCCGCGCGGCAGTCAGCTCCTTAGCGCTGCAGCTTGTCTTTGGCGTTCTGTTCTTCGATGCGCTCGCGGGCCGCGATCCAGTCGGCATCGCTCCACTGGCGCAGCTCGTAGAAGTTGCCGCCGGTGGCCGCGGCCTGGCCACCGTCCATCATGATCGACTGGCCGGTGAGCCAGTCGCATTGGCCCGGCGCCATCAGGAAGGCTGCGAGGTTTTGCAACTCGCTCATTTCGCCGACGCGCGCCATCGGGTTGCTGGCCTTGGTGCGCTCACCCGGCTCTTCGCCGGGATTGAGGCGCTTGCTCATGCCCTCGGTCGGGATCTCGCCCGGGCCGACGGCGTTGAGTCGAATGCCGTAGCGCGCCCATTCGATCGCCAGCGATTTGGTCATGACCTCGATGCCGGCCTTGCTCATGGCCGAAGGCACGACATACGGGCCGCCGTTGTCGACCCAGGTGACGATGATGCTCATCACGCTGCGGTACGGGCTGCCCTTTTTCCACTCGCCGGACTTGGCCTGTGCGACCCACCGCTTGCCGACGGCTTGCGTCACGTAGAAGCTGCCATGGAACACGATGTTGGCGACGGCGTCGAAGGCGCGTGGCGACAGGCTTTCGGTCGGTGCGACGAAGTTGCCGGCGGCGTTGTTGACCAGGCCTGTGAGGCCGCCGCTTTCGAACAGGCTTTCGACCATTTCATCGACCGCCTGCGCATTGCGGATGTCGACGCCGAAGGTGTCGATGCGCCGCTCCGGAAAATCCTTGCGCCATTGGGCCGCTGTTTCTTCGAGCACCGACTGACGCCGGCCGCAGATGGCGACGTCGGCGCCGAGCGCCAAAAACTTTTCGGACATCGACTTGCCGAGGCCGGTGCCACCCCCGGTGACGAGGATGCGCTGGCCAGTCATGAGAGCGGTCTGGAACATGGTGTTGTCTCCTTCGTTGTAAATCTTGTTGCGGTCGCCGTGAACCACTCAGTCGGGCACGAACTTGCTCTTGAACTTGACCTCGTCGGCAACGTCTTCGAGCGTGACGAGCTGGCCCATCTTGTTGTCGACCAGGCGACAGGCCGCGAAGAGGCTATAGCGGCCTTTCAGGTAGTAGCTTTCCATGTCGATCAGCATGTACGGATACGGCAGAAAAACCTGGTGCTCGAACACGACGCGATGCACGTTCCGCGGTGAAGGGAACAGCTTGTATTCGTCGGTGGCGAGGGATTTGGCGGTGGCGATGACGGCTCCAAAAGCGTAGGCGGGATCAGCGTTGTCAGGATGGGCGGAATTGTTTGCGAAGAAACGCGCGATGGCGACCGATGTGCGCCATCTGCGCTTCGGCGATGGTGCCGCCGAGGTCGACTTCGTCGCCGTTGAGCACCTCGTTGGCATAGGCCATCGCGCGGGCGACGACATCTTCTTCGGTGACGCCCTGGTCGACTGCCAGATCGAGCGCGACGCGCTTCATGGCGCGCTGCGAGAGCACCCACTGGGCGGCAAAAGCATCCCAGGCAGCAGCCGCTTCCTTGAACTTGTCGCGCTCGGCGAGGATCTGGTCGAGCGGCTTGGCGAGCAGTTCGTTCAGCGTTTGGAGCTGCTCGGACATCACCTCGATTTGCGCATTGGCGGCGAGCAAGGCATCGCCCGCGCCTTCGAGTTTGACGGCACCGGATGACGGCTTGTCGGAAGAGGACATGAAAGTAAGTGGGGGCGCAAAGACTGAAAAGTGGGCGCGACCTCGTTTTGCGGATCGCTTGAGGAGCGATTGTCGCGCGCAGCCCGACGGGCCGCAGCATCGAAAGCGACTTGGCGCTAGAGGCCCGCCATGAAAGTCGTCGGCCCGGCGATTTGCGTGTCGACGTCCTCCGGACGACCCGCCATCACGTTCTTGCTAGCGCTCGAAAACCAGATCACGCAAAACACCAGCGCCACGCAGCCGATGAGCGCGAGGAAGCCGAGCCAGTAGACGAGCGCCAGGGTCACCAGCGGCGTGATCAGGAGTGCAGCGGTTCTGAGCATGGCGCCATCATCGCGCGACTCATCGGAAACATTGCGTGACAAAGTCGACGCGACGGTGAAATTCGACGCCCAGCCGACGGCCGGTCAAGCGCCCGTCAGCCGCCGACAAGCGCCTGGTAAGCCTTGCGCGTGGCCGGCGCGACCGAATCGAGCGCCAGCGCATACGAGGTCTGGTGCCGTGCCAGCAACCGCGCCGAGGCCACCGACTTCGAGCGGCAGAACCAGTGGCAGGTGTGCTGCATCAAGAACAGTTCCGCCGACATCGTGAAGGCCTTGCGCTTGGGCGTCTGGCCGAGCGCGTTGCTGGCGGCGTCGGCAATGCCGTGCGCGTGAATGGCAAAGGCCTTGCGCGCATCGAAGGTCGCGTTGGGGAAAAGCCGGTCGGCCAATGGCAGCGCGAGCGGCAGCTTGCTCGTACGTGTTTGCGCCTCGTCGATGCGCCCGAAGCCGGCGGCAAAGCGGCCGAACTGATCGGCCAGCGCGGCCTCGGCTGTGTTCAACATGCTCCAGATCTGATCGCGACGCTCGGCATCGTCTTCAGCGAGGCATCGCATGTAGCCCTCGGTCAGGTTCTCCATCAGCTTTTCGATCTGGTACTTGCCGAGCTGGCCGCCCAGGAGGGCGATGCGGCGGGATTGCTCTTTCGATTTGAGGACCCAGGCGGTGACGGCGATCAGGATCACCAGAACAAGAATTTCCATGAGGGCAGCGGGCAAAAAGCGAAGACGCGCAAGGCGGGATTGCAGTGTAGTGAGCGTGGACTGACGACGGGTATCAGCGGGCTTTAGGCGGCATCGGGTGAATCGCATGGGTTGGACCGGCCGGCTTTGCCGTCTTCATTGGCCCGCGCGTCCCCGGCAGGCCACCCGCGCGCAACGCAATCAGATCGGTCACCCGCACACCGCCGTACTCGACCCGAATGGCGCCCTGCCCTTCCAGCGTTCGCAGCGCCTCGTTCACCCGCTGGCGCGACAGGCCGATCAGGTACGCCAGCTCTTGTTGCGTGATGCGCAGCAGCTCGCCGACACCCGGGAACAGCACCGGGTTAAACAGCGCGGCCAGGTTGCGGGCGACGCGGGCGTCGGGATTGTTCAGGCGGTCGGCCTCACGCGCGGCGATGAACTGGGCGAGCCGCTCGTTGAGCTGGTTCATCACGAAGCGGTTGAAGCCGATCGAGTGGTCGAGAAGCCAGTGGAACTCGTCGATCGGCAGGCCGGCGACCAGGCTGCGCCGCAGTGCCTGGATGTTGTAGCGATAGGGCTCGCGCTTCATCACCGTGCCTTCGCCGAACCAGCCGCCGGGCGGCAGGCCGCTGTAGGTCATCGAGGTGCCGTCGGCGTTGTCGTTGCTCATCTTGAGCAGGCCTTCGACCACGCCGAACCAGTAGGTCGGCGAGCGGCCGACGCGACAGACCAGCTCGCCGGCATCGGCATCGCCGACCACCACGGCGGCTTCGGCGCGCTTACGCTCGGCTGGCGTGAGCGTGTGGAGCCAGGGAATGTTGTCGAGCTCGTGCGGGTGTGCGGCGCGTACCGTGTCGCGAATCGAGCCGCCGCTGGCGGTGTTGCCGATCATGGGCTTGGCTTCATCGGGAAAGTCCGGGGAGTACTGTCCCTTAGATTGTCGTTGTAACGACAAGCCGGCGTCAAAGTGGCGCCTACGATCCGGCCCACTGTGCCGACCCTTTCACCCGATTCGCTGCTCGCTCCGGCGTCCATGCCGCCGACCTTCCCCCGCCTGTTGCTGGCGCATGCGCAAGCACGTCCCGACGCGCCGGCGGTGCGCGAGAAAGACCTGGGCATCTGGCAGACCTGGACCTGGCGCGAGACCGCGCAGGAGGTGCGCGAAATCGCCTGCGGACTCGCGAGCCTCGGCTTCAAGACCTTCGATAACCTCGCCATCGTCGGCGCGAATCGGCCGCACCTGTACATGGCGGTCGTCGCGGCGCAGAGCCTGCGTGGCGTGCCGGTGCCGCTCTACCAGGACGCGGTCGCGACCGAGATGGTCTTCATGCTGGAAGACGCATCGATCGAGTTCGTCATCGCCGAAGACCAGGAGCAGGTCGACAAGCTGCTCGAGTGCCGCGAGATCCAGCAAGGCAAGCTGGCCGCGCAACCCGACCTGCCGCAGATTCGCCACATCATCTACGACGACCCCAAAGGCCTGCGTCACTACGACCAGCCGGGGCTGATCGGCTACGAGCAACTGCGCGAATTGGGCCGTGCTTTCGACACGGCGCATCCGGGATTTTTCGACGCCGCGGTGGCGAGTGGCAAAGCCGACGATGTCGGCGTGATCCTCTACACCTCGGGCACCACTGGACGGCCCAAGGGCGTGTGCCAGACGCATGCGAGCTTCATCGCCGCAGGTCAGGGCGGCGTGGTAAGCGACAAACTCGGTCCCGGCGACAACATCATGAGTTACCTGCCGATGGCGTGGGTCGGCGACCATCTTTTTTCGGTGGCGCAATGGCTGGTCGGCGGCTTCACGCTGAACTGCCCCGAGTCAGCGGCCACGGTGATGAACGACATGCGCGAGATCGGGCCGAGCTATTACTTCGGCCCGCCGCGTACGTTCGAAGGCTTGCTCACCGCCGTGTCGATCCGCATGGAAGACGCGGCCGCGCCCAAGCGATGGCTGTATGCCAAGTTCATGGCGCTGGCGCAACGCGTCGGTGCTGACATCCTCAACGGCGCGCCGGTCAGTGCGACGGACCGCGCGCTGTACGCGGTCGGTAACCTGATGGTCTACGGGCCGCTGCGCAACGTGCTGGGAATGAGCCGCATCCGTGTGGCGTACACCGCGGGCGCCGCGATCGGCCCCGACCTGTTTCGTTTCTATCGCTCGATCGGCGTCAACTTGAAACAGTTCTACGGCCAGACCGAAACCTGCGCGTACGTTTGCATGCAGCAGGACGGCAAGGTCAAGCTGCAAACCGTCGGCACCGCAGCGCCGGGGATGGAGCTGCGCATTACCGACAACGGCGAAGTGCTGGTGCGCGGCGTGTCGGTACTGCAGGGCTACTACAAGCGGCCCGACGCGACAGCCGAAGTGCTCGATGCCGACGGCTACTTTCACACCGGCGATGCCGGCGTGCTCGACAGCGAAGGCCACCTGCGCATCATCGATCGCGCCACGGATGTGGGTCGCATGGCCGGTGGCGCGATGTTCGCGCCCAACTACATCGAGAACAAGCTCAAGTTCTTTCCGCAGATCAAGGAAGCGGTGTGCTTCGGCGATGCGCGCGAAACGGTCTGCGCCTTCATCAACATCGACTACGAAGCGGTCGGCAACTGGGCTGAACGACGCGGCCTGGCGTATGCCGGCTACGTGGACCTCGCCGGCAAGCCCGAGGTGCTGACGCTCATCGCAGACTGCATCGGCAAGGTGAACGCAGACCTCGCATCCGAGCCCGGCATGGCCGACACGCAGATCGCGCGCTTCCTGGTGCTGCACAAGGAACTCGACCCCGACGACGACGAGATGACTCGCACCCGCAAGGTGCGGCGCAGCTTCATCGCCGAGAAGTACGCGGTGCTGATCGAGGCGCTCTACACGGGCAAGACAGAGCAGTTCATCGATACGCAAGTGAAGTTCGAAGACGGCCGCACCGGATCGGTCAGCGCGACGCTGCAGATCGTCGATGCGAAGCGGTTTGCCGAAGTGAAGGCGGCTGCATGAGCGCCGCGCCGGGCCGCCCCAAGCAAGCTCGCGCCGCAGTGCGAAGCATGGAGGCTTTGGAATGAGCGCCAATAGAAAAATCGGCGAGGTCATCCTCGACGTGCAGAACATCTCGCTCAGCTTCGGTGGCGTGAAGGCGTTGACGGACATCAGCTTCGATGTGCGCGAGCACGAGGTGCGCGCCATCATCGGGCCGAACGGCGCGGGCAAGAGCTCGATGCTCAACTGCATCAACGGCGTGTACCAGCCGCAGCAAGGCTCCATCACCTTTCGCGGCCAGACCTTCACGCACATGAACTCGCGCCAGGTAGCCGAAATGGGCGTGGCGCGCACCTTCCAGAATCTGGCGCTGTTCAAGGGCATGAGCGCGCTCGACAACATCATGACGGGCCGCAACCTGAAGATGAAGAGCAGCCTGCTCGCACAAGCCTTTCGCAATCCGTTCGGCTGGGGATCGGCCGAACGCGAAGAGCTGGAACAGCGCGAATTCGTCGAACGCATCATCGACTTCCTGGAGATCCAGCCGTTTCGCAAAACGCCGGTGGGGCAGCTGCCCTACGGCTTGCAGAAGCGCGTCGACCTCGGCCGCGCGCTCGCGATGGGGCCGCAGGTGCTGCTGCTCGACGAGCCGATGGCCGGCATGAACGTGGAAGAGAAGCAGGACATGAGTCGCTTCATCCTCGACGTCAATGACGAGTTCGGCACCACCATCGTGCTGATCGAGCACGACATGGGCGTGGTGATGGACATCAGCGACCGCCTGGTGGTGCTCGACTACGGCAAGAAGATCGGCGACGGTACGCCGGACGAAGTGCGGAACAACGAAGACGTGATCCGGGCGTACCTGGGCGTGGAACATTGACATGGGCTTTTTTCTTGAGACCCTGTTCGGCGGCCTGATGGTCGGCATGCTCTACGCCCTGGTCGCGCTGGGCTTCGTGCTGATTTTCAAGGCATCGGGCGTCTTCAACTTCGCTCAGGGTGCGATGGTGTTGTTCGCGGCGCTGGCGATGGCGCGGTTCTCCGAATGGTTCCCGCTGTGGTTCGGCTTCAGCAGCCTGGTACTGGCCAACATCCTGGCGTTCATCGCGGCGGCCCTGTGCATGGTCGGCGTCGCCTGGCTGGTCGAGCGCTTCGCGTTGCGGCGCCTTGTCAATCAGGAAGGCATCACGTTGTTGATGGCGACGCTTGGCATCGGCAACGTGCTCGACGGCGCGGGGCAACTCATCTTCGGCAGTGCGGCCTACAAGATCGATGTCGGCATGCCGAAAGATCCGCTGCTGGTACTGGAGAACATCTTCGAAGGCGGCTTGCTGTTGAACAAGGAAGACATGTATTCGGCGGTCGCTGCGGGAACGCTGGTCATTCTGCTCACCCTGTTTTTCCAGAAGACGCGCACCGGTCGTGCGCTGCGCGCCGTGGCCGACGACCATCAGGCGGCACAGTCGATCGGCATTCCGCTCGGGCGCATCTGGGTCATCGTGTGGTCGGTCGGTGGCATCGTGGCGCTGGTGGCGGGCGTGATCTGGGGCAGCAAGCTCGGCGTGCAGTACTCGATCTCGCTGGTCGCGCTGAAGGCGTTTCCGGTGGTGATCCTCGGTGGGCTCACCTCGGTGCCGGGCGCCATCCTGGGCGGACTGATCATCGGCGTCGGCGAGAAGCTGTCCGAGATCTATCTCGGCCCTTACGTGGGCGGCGGCATCGAAAACTGGTTCGCCTATGTGCTTGCGCTCGCAGTTCTGTTGATTCGCCCGCAAGGCCTCTTCGGCGACAAGATCATCGACCGCGTCTGACGAAACCGCCACTATGTTCTACAGAGAAAACGGTCAATTCAAGAGCAGCTACCGCGCCGACCTGGCGCTGTTCCCGATCGCGCAAGACCGCTGGGCGATGCTGGCGCTGGCGGTCATCGCGTTCGTCGTAGTGCCGCTCACTGTCAGCGACTACAGCTTTCGCGCGGTGCTGATCCCTTTTCTGATCCTCGCGCTGGCGGCCATCGGACTCAACATCCTGGTCGGGTATTGCGGGCAGATCTCGCTCGGCACGGGCGCCTTCATGGCGATCGGCGCGTACGCGGCCTTCAACCTGCAAGCGCGCGTCGAGGGCATGCCGCTGCTGATCGCGATCCTCGGCGGCGGGCTGGCGGCCACGGTGCTGGGCGTGCTCTTCGGCATACCGAGCTTGCGCATCCGCGGGCTGTACCTGGCGGTCGCGACGCTCGCTGCGCAGTTCTTCATCGACTGGTTCACCAACCGGGTGAAGTGGGTCACCAACGACTCGTCTTCCGGCTCGGTCAGCGTGCGCACCTTGCAGATGCTGGGCTTCGAATTCAACACGCCGGTGCAGAAGTATTTGCTGTGCCTCGGCTTCGTCGTGGTGTTCGGCCTGCTCGCCAAGAACCTGGTGCGTGGGGCCATCGGCCGCGAGTGGATGGCGATGCGCGACATGGACGTGGCGGCCGCCGTCATCGGCATTCGACCGGTCTACGCCAAGCTCACTGCCTTTGCGGTCAGCAGCTTCATCGTCGGCGTGGCCGGTGCGCTGTGGGGCTTCGTGCACCTGGGTGCATGGGAGCCGGCCGCCTTCGGCATCGACAAGTCGTTCCAGTTGCTCTTCATGATCATCATCGGCGGACTCGGTTCGATTGCCGGCGCCTTCTTTGGCGCCGCCTTCATCGTGATACTGCCGCTGCTCCTGAACTACGTGCCGCACTGGCTCGGCCTCTCGATATCGACCGCCACGGCGTCGCATCTGGAGCACATGATTTTTGGCGCACTGATCGTTTTCTTCTTGATCGTCGAGCCGCACGGACTGGCACGGCTGTGGTCGACGGCGCGGCAGAAACTGCGGCTCTGGCCCTTCCCGCATTGACCGCGCCGGCTTCACTTCAATCGTTTTCAACGTCGTTTCAACCCTGCACTTCGATGTGCTCAGTAACAGGAGACAAGCCATGAGATTGATGAACTTCGCTCGCACCGCGGCCTTCGCCGTCGCGGGACTTTCGATGGTCGCCGCGACTTCGATCGCGCGGGCGCAGACCGCCGAACAGTTCGTGCCGCTGCTGGTGTATCGCACCGGTCAGTTCGCTCCCCTGGGCATCCCGTGGGCCGACGGCAAGCAGGACTACTTGAAGCTCGTCAATGCGCGTGATGGTGGCGTCAACGGCGTCAAGCTGACGTACGAAGAATGCGAGACGGCATACGACGCGGCCAAGGGCGTGGAGTGCTACGAGCGCCTGAAGGGCAAGGGCACCGGCGCCTCGGGCTTCGATCCGCAATCGACCGGCATCACCTTTGCCGTCACCGACAAGGCCTACGCCGACAAAGTGGCGATCGAGACCCCCGGCTACGGCCTGTCGCAGTCGGTCGATGGCACCGTGTTCGAGTGGAACTTTCCGTTGCTCGGCACCTACTGGACTGCTGCCGACGTGATGATCCAGGACATCACCAAGAAGGAAAAGGGCAACCTCAAGGGCAAGAAGATCGCGCTGGTCTATCACGACTCGCCTTACGGCAAGGAGCCGATCCCGCTGCTGCAAAAGCGCGCCGCAGCCGATGGTTTCGAGCTCTCGCTGTTCCCGGTCACGCCGCCCGGCGTCGAGCAAAAGTCGGTCTGGCTGCAGATTCGCCAACAGAAGCCCGACTACGTTTTGTTATGGTCGGCCGGCGTGATGACGCCCGCCGGCATCCGTGAAGCACAGGCCAGCGGCTTCCCGCGCGAGAAGATGTACGCGATCTGGTGGGCCGGCTCCGATCACGACGTGAAGGACATCGGCGCCGGTGCCAAGGGCTACAACGCCATCACCATCCACAACAGCGCAGCCAAGGACAAGGTGCAGGACGACCTCAGGAAGTTCGTCTACGACAAGGGTCAGGGCACCGGTGCGGCAGACGGCGTCGGCACGCTGGCGCACACGCGCGGCATGATGATCTCGATGCTGCAGGTCGAGGCCATTCGCGCCGCGCAGGAAAAGTACGGCAAGGGAAAGGCGTTGACGTCGGAGCAGGTGCGCTGGGGTTATGAAAACCTCGACCTCACGGCCGACAAGCTAAAGGCGCTGGGCTTCGGCGAAATCATGCGGCCGGTCAAGACATCCTGCAGCAACCACATGGGCACCGACTGGGCGCGCATCGTGACGTGGGACGGCAGCAAGTGGGAGAACAAGTCCGACTGGTACCAGTCGGACAAGAAGTTCATCGACCCGCTGGTCAAGGAGTTCTCCGAAAAGTACGCCAAGGACAAGAACGTCAAGGCGCGTTCTTGCAGCTAAGGCTGCAAGCTTCCAAGCGACAGCGAACTACCGCGTAAAGAACGCCCATGGAATCTTCAGCCACATCCATTGCACCGACGGCCAGGCCGCTGCTCGAAGTCAACGGCATCGAGGTGATCTACAACCACGTGATCCTCGTGCTGAAGGGTGTGTCGCTGAAGGTGCCCGAGGGCGGCATCGTGGCGCTGCTCGGCGGCAACGGTGCCGGCAAGACGACCACGTTGCGGGCGATAAGCAATCTGCTGCTGGCTGAGCGTGGTGCTGTCACCAAGGGCACGATCGAGCTGCGCGGCGAGCGCATCGAAGCGCTGACGCCCTCGGCCCTGGTCAAGCGCGGGCTGGTGCAGGTCATGGAAGGCCGGCACTGCTTCGCGCACCTGACCATCGAAGAGAACCTGATGACGGGCGCCTACACGCGTACCGACGGCAAGGCCGCCATCGCGCAGACGCTCGAGAAGGTCTACACGTATTTTCCGCGCCTGAAAACGCGCCGCTCTTCGCAAGCCGCATACACATCGGGCGGCGAACAACAGATGTGCGCCATCGGCCGCGCGCTGATGGCAGCACCCAACATGGTGCTGCTCGACGAACCGTCGATGGGCCTTGCGCCGCAGATCGTCGACGAGGTGTTCGGCATCGTCAAAGACCTGAACGAAAAAGAGCGCGTGACCTTTTTACTCGCCGAACAAAACACCAACATGGCACTGCGCTACGCCGACTACGGCTACATCCTGGAAAACGGCCGCATCGTGATGGACGGCGAGGCGAAGAGCCTGCGCGAGAACGAAGACGTCAAGGAGTTCTACCTCGGCGTCGGTGGCGCAGACCGCAAGAGCTTTCGCGACGTGAAGAGCTACAAGCGCAGAAAGCGGTGGTTGGCATGACGACAGATTTTTACGACGCGCTCGAAGTGCGCGACCCGGCCGAACGCGAGCGCGACTTGCTCGCTGCATTGCCCAAACAGATCATGCAGGCGCAGACTGCCGCGCCGGCCTTCGCGAAGATTCTCGATGGCGTGAAGCCGGCCGACATCACGTCGCGCGAAGCGCTGTCCCGGTTGCCGGTCACACGCAAATCGGAACTGCTCGCGTTGCAGAAAGAACGACGCGCGAACGACCCGTTCGGCGGCTTCGCGGCCATCGCGCGTGGCTCGCGCATGCCGCGCGTGTTCGCGAGCCCCGGCACCATCTACGAGCCCGAAGGCGAAGCGCGCGACTACTGGCGGACAGCACGCGCGTTGCATGCGGCAGGCTTTCGCAGCGGCGAGCTGGTGCATAACTGCTTTAGCTATCACATGACCCCTGCGGGCTCGATCATGGAAAGCGGCGCGCACGCGATGGGCTGCACGGTGTTTGCCGGCGGCATCGGCCAGACCGAGCAGCAGGTCGACGCAATGGTCGATCTGCAGGCCGAAGGCTACATTGGCACGCCGAGCTTCCTGAAGATCATTCTCGAGAAGGCTGCAGAGCTGAAAACGCCGCTCCCCAGACTCAAAAAAGCGCTCGTGTCGGGCGAGGCTTTTCCACCCAGCCTGCGCGACTGGATCGACGCGCACGGAGTGCACGGTACGCAGTGCTACGCAACGGCCGACTTGGGCCTGGTCGCTTACGAGACGAGCGCGCGCGAAGGCCTGGTGCTCGACGAAGGCGTGCTGGTGGAGATCGTGCGGCCCGGCACCGGCGACCCCGTGCCCGATGGCGAGGTCGGCGAGATCGTGGTGACCACCTTCAATCGAGACTACCCGTTGGTGCGCTTCGGAACCGGCGACTTGTCTTCAGTGTTGGCCGGCGATTGCCCCACCGGCCGTACCAACAAGCGCATCAAGGGATGGCTCGGCCGCGCCGACCAGACCACCAAAGTGCGCGGCATGTTCGTCCACCCATCGCAAGTGGCAGACATTGCCCGCCGATTCCCGGAAGTGCAGCGCGCACGTCTGGTGGTCGAAGGCGAGATGGGCGACGACCGCATGACGCTCAAACTGGAGTGCGACGGCGCACCCGAAGGTCTCGAAGCGCGAGTGGCGGACGCGATTCGCGAGGTCACGAAGCTGCGCGGCGCGGTAGAACGCGTAGCGCCGAACAGTCTTCCGAACGATGGCAAGGTGATCGAGGACGCCCGCAGCTACAGGTAAGCCGCGCCGCCGCCGGGCGCTTCAATGAATCTCCTGCGCAATCCGGACCCGCGCCATCACTTGCGGGATCTCCTCGACCACGATCAGTTCCGTGTCGAGGCTGGCAGCCACCGTGTCTGCCAGCTCGTCGCCGGAACGCCAGGCCGCCTCGACCGTGCCTGCGCCGAATGAGTCTCCGCAAACGCCCAGGCCGATCACCGGATCCCACCAGCATTCGGAGCGACCCGACGATGGCTGTCCAAGTGAGGCATACAGCCAGCGATGCACGCCCACATGCTGCCACTCGCGCTGCGAATCCGGAGGCATCAACGCGGTGAGTGCAGCACGCAGCATCTGAACGACGGCTTTGGGATCGTCTTCCAGATGCGCCTCGCTCCAGGCGGCGGTGGCGTGGGCTACCCAACTGGCACAGCCGACAGCGCCGTAGCGACCCGGCTTGCGGTCGTTGCGCGTCACCACTGCGAGGGGGCCGTTTTCCGGCTCGGCGGCATCCCAGTGCCAATCTACATCGTCGGTGACGGCCATCAGCGTCCAGCATGGCGTCATGGGAACGGCTGCAAGTGCATCGGCCCAATCGTCCTTGTGTCCCGCCAATAACAGCGCGGCCTGGGCTGGCGGCATGGCCAGCATCACATGGTCGAACAATCCAGCCGACTCGCCGTCCGAAAATACGAGGCGCCAACCATCGACCCCCCGCTGCAGCCTTTGCACTTGTTGGCCCATGCGCATGGGCACGCCGCCGAGCAGGTTTCGGCAGAACGACGGCATGTCGGGAACCGGCATGACCCGAAGCCGCATCCTCGGCTCGGGGAACGCCGCATACACCCGCTGCTGCCAAAACTCGGCTTGCCCAGCCGCCTCTGCGCGAGCGACGACCGCCCGGAAGCGCGGGCTCTGCGCACTGAACTGTTGCGCTCCATGGTCGAGATCAGTCGACCTCTCGACGCCTGAAGCGTCGGTCCAATGAACGCGTCGGGTGGCCATTCGACCGCCGACGTTGTTTGATTTCTCGAACAGCGTGACGTCGTGCCCAGCATGCAGGAGCGCGGCGGCGCAGGACGTTCCGGCTACTCCTGCCCCAATGACCGCGATGGCGGGACGAATTTTGCGGCTTGACATCGGTTTTTCCTTTTGGAGATGGAAGGTGAATCAGAGACGGCGAACAAGTGCGCCGAAGGCGCCCGAGCCGCTTTGAACCGGACGCGGTTCGCCCGCGTGTTCGTTGGTGGTGTCGGCCGGGGTCGCTGAGGTCGCGGGCAATTCGGACGGCGTCTTGCGCCAGAGCGGCCGGACCGCCAGAAAGACGCGGTAAGCGAAATTGAGCACGACGGGCATCGGACCGAACGAGACGATGTGCCCCAGCCACGCCGTGCGGGGCAGTGCTTGCCACAAGACGCCGAAGCCGCGGGCACCGTCCGCAAGCGTTCCATCGGGCCGGCGCACGTGGAAACGTTTCAAGGCGGCAGCGCGGGTCAGGCCTGGCCCGAGCTCCGTGTCGGCGCAGTTCGAAGCGTCGATCCATTGGCAGGTGTCCGCTCCCGGTTGACGGCGGTAATAAGCGATCTCGCTGGAGCAAACCGGACACCCGCCGTCGAAGTACACAACGACTTCATTTTGTGTGACAACGATCTCTTGAGTCATATTTGCACCTGTTTTGAACACTTCTTGACTCGAATATTAGCCACATAACCTTGTCACGTACGGTTTATGACACGCTATTTGCACGTATCTTAGAGATTAGCGATTCAAATCCACTTCATTCTTTCGCTATGATGTGTAGGCAATAGCCTCTTCAACTTCCCGACCATGCCGCTCAACACTGACCCCATCGACCCCACGCCAAACGCAAGCCTTCGAAGCGGAACGGCAGCGCGCCTGGCCGGGCTGCCGGTAGCAACACTTCGCGTTTGGGAGCGCCGCTACGACGTGGTGTCGGCATCAAAAACGTCGACCGGGCAGCGCCTTTATTCGAGCCATGACGTGTCACGTCTCAAGTTGCTTCGACAACTCACCCACAACGGGCACGCCATCGGAACGATCGCCAACCTCGAGCTCGCCGCCCTCCAGTCGCTCGGCGAAGGGGTTTCGATCGCCATCTCAGGTGCTCCGGTCGCGATCCGAAGCGTTGTCGTCGTCGGTCGCAGTGCGGCGCACAAACTCGAGTCGGTCATGGGGTACGAGTTGCGGGCGGTTTACGAAGACCTGGAACAGGCCGAGTTGCATCCGACTGCTGAAGGCAGCATCGACGTCTTGCTTGTCCGGCTCGCGTCGCTGCAACCCGCATCGGTCGATCGCGTGCTGGCGCTCGCCAAGTCCCTCAACGCCGGCACGACGGCAGTCCTTTACAACTTCACCGCCGAGGGCACTGTCGAGGCGTTGCGCAAGATGGGGGTAAGGGTCCGCCGCGAACCCGCCACCGCCCGCGATCTTTCGCAACTGATGCGAAACGAGTCCGACACCGCATTGCCCGTCAACATGGAATGGCACGCTGCACCGCGACGGTTCAGTGACGAAAAACTGACTGAATTTGCCGAACGCCCTTCGACGATCGCGTGCGAGTGCCTTCGACATGTGGCCGAGATTGCACTGCAACTCGCCGGATTCGAACGCTACAGCGTGGATTGCGCCTCGTCGAACGCCGCCGACGCTGCATTGCACAAACATCTGACGGCAGTGGCCGGCGCCGCACGCACGTCCTTCGAGCAGGCGCTGCAAAAAGTGCTGGCGCACGAAGCGCGTGGCCGAACACCAATCTAAGGGCTAGTCGGTATAGGTCAGGGTCTGGTCAGCCGATACCATCGGCATTTTTCATCCGGGAGACACCCATGAAGACCTTGTTTGCGATCGCCGCAATGGCACTGACCGTCGTTGCCACACATGCCCAGACCTACCCGAACGCAAGGACGGTGACCATCGTCGTGCCGTTTGCCGCCGGAGGCCCGACCGATCGCGTGGCGCGTGACCTGGCTGAAGCCCTTGCCAAGCCGCTCGGCACCAACATCGTGGTCGACAACGTGGCCGGCGCGGGCAGTTCCATCGGCACCGCCAAGGTGGCGCGGGCCACCCCGGACGGCTACACGCTGCTGCTCAACCACATCGGCATGTCGACGATGCCTGCGCTCTACCGCAAGCTGCCGTTCAACGTCGAGACCGACTTCGAGTACCTCGGCATGATCAACGAGGTGCCGATGACGCTCATAGGCAAGCCCCAGCTGCCGGCCAACAACTTTCAGGAATTGCAAACCTGGATCGGCCAGAACAAGGGAAAGATCAACCTCGGCAACGCCGGACTGGGTGCCGCATCGCAACTCTGTGGCCTCTTGTTCCAGAGTGCGATGAAGGTCGAGATGACGCCGGTGCCCTACAAAGGCACCGCGCCTGCCATCGCGGACCTGATGGGCGGCCAGATCGACCTGCTATGCGACCAGACCACCAACACCACCGGCCAGATCACGGCAAAGACCGTCAAGGCCTATGCCGTGACCACGCCCAAGCGCCTGACGACCCCGGCGCTCAAAGGCCTGCCGACGCTCGCCGAGTCGGGCCTCAAGGATTTCGAGGTAACCATCTGGCACGGGCTCTATGCGCCCAAGGGCACCCCGCCGGAAGTGACCAAAAAGATCAACGAGGCACTGAAAGTCGCGCTCAAGGACCCCGCTTTCATCAAGCGCGAAGAAGACCTCGGCGCCGTTGTGATGGCCGACAAGCGCGTCGAGCCGGCAGACCACAAGAAGTTCGTGGCTGCCGAGATCGCCAAGTGGGGCCCGATCATCAAGGCCGCCGGAGCTTACGCCGACTAGCGTGTTGCGCGCGCCCTCCGGGTGCGCCAACTACTTCGGCCGGATGGCATCGGCCGTGCCTTGAATGAACGCCTTGATTTTCTCGACGTCTTCCATCGTCAGCTTGCCGGTGAAGTCGGGCATGCCGCGTTCCATGGCAGCGCCATGGAAGACGAACTTGTCGAGGTTTTCGATGTAGCTCGAGTTCATATAGCCGAGGTTGGGAATGTTGCCGCCGCGGTCCACGCCCGGCACGCCGTGGCAGAACACGCAGTTGCTCACGTACAGGTAGGTGCCGGCCGTGACGTTGGCCGGGTCGTACTTGACGCCTTGCACCAGCTTGTCCATTCGGTACTGGACGAAGTCGGGCTTGGCCGCGTTGCCGCCCGCCGCGAAGGTGTAGACGGTGCCCGGCCCGTTGGTCTCGGTCGCGCGCTGCGCCAGGCCGTAGACACCGCCCCATCCCACCGCGATCGATACGTACTGCTTGCCGTCGACCATGTAGGTCGACGGTGCGGCGACGATCCCGGTGCCGGTCGGTGTTTCCCAGAGCTTATCGCCGGTCTTTGCGTTGTAGGCGACCATTCGCCCGTCGGCCGTGCCCTGAAAGACAAGGTTGCCTGCCGTCGTCAGCGTGCCGCCGTTCCATGGCGAGACGTGCTCGACGCCCCACACCTCCTTCTGCGCGACCGGGTCCCAGGCCACCAGACGCCCGCTCGGCTTGCTGGTCGGTGGCTCCACATTAGCGAACTTGGCGGTGTTCCAGCCCAGTGCCGCATGCGGACGGCCGGGGGCGTTTTCATTGAACTTCCAGTCCTTGTCGTCCATCAGGTTGAGCGGGACGTGTTGCGACGGCAGGTAGGCCAGGCCGGTCATCGGGTTGAACGACATCGGTTGCCAGTTGTGCGCACCGAAAGGGCCGGGAATCGCATCGTTGGGCTTGGTGCCGTCGCGCGCCGCGGCCACGCCGATCGGCCGGCCGTCCTTGCCGTAGCCGGTTGCCCAATTCACTTCGGTGAAATTCTTCGCTGAAATGAATTTGCCGTTGGTGCGGTCGAGCACGAAGAAGAAGCCGTTCTTGGGCGCGTGCAGGATCACCTTGCGCGGCTTGTTGTCGATCTTGATGTCGGCCAGGATCATCGGCTGCGTCGAGGTGTAGTCCCAGTTGTCGCCGGGCGTTTCCTGGTAGTGCCACACGTACTTGCCGGTGTCCGGATTGAGCGCGACGATCGACGCCAGGTACAGGTTGTCGCCGCCACCCGGACTGCGCGCCTTGTGCGACCACGGCGAGCCGTTGCCAGTGCCGACGTACATGAGGTTGAGTTCGGGGTCGTAGGTGATCGAATCCCACGCGGTGCCACCGCCACCCGCTTTCCAGTATTCGCCCGAAGGGTCCCAGGTCTTGGCCGCCTTGGCCATCGATGCGTCTTCGAACGGTTTCGACGGATCGCCCGGCACGATGAACCAGCGCCACTTCTGGTCGCCGGTGCCAGCGTCGTACGCAGTGACGTAGCCGCGCACGCCGTACTCGGCGCCGCCGTTGCCGATGACGACCTTGCCCTTGAACACGCGCGGCGCGCCGGTGATGGTGTACGACTTGCTGTGGTCGACGATAGTGTCCTTCTCCCACACGGTCTTGCCCGTTGCCGCATCGAGCGCGATGAGGCGACCGTCGTAAGACGCAACGTAGACCTTGCCCTGCCACAGCGCGACGCCGCGATTCACCACATCGCAACAGCCCTTGAAACCTTTCGCCTTATCGACCTTGGGGTCGTAAGTCCACAACGCCTTGCCGGTGCGCACGTCGATCGCGTGTACTACGCTCCAAGACGCGGTGACGTACATGACGCCATCGACCACCAGCGGCGTGGCCTCGACACCGCGCGTCGATTGCAGGTCGTACGACCAGACCAGCCCCAGGTCCTTCACGTTGCCGGCGTTGACCTGGTCGAGCTTGCTGAAGCGCGTCTCGGCGTAGTCGAGGCCGTAGCTCGGCCAGTCGGGCGTCTTGGCGGCATTGGCGCGCATGAAGGCCGCGTCGACCTTCGACGGCGGTTTGGTCGGTGGTTTGTTCTGCGCTGTGGCGGCAGCGCCGGCCAGGCACAGCAGCGCGCCGAGCATGCGCACGGCATGGGGGATCTTCATCGTGATGTCTCCTGTCGTTGTGACTCAGAGGATCGCGCGCACGGCGCCTTTGTTCATCTTCGGGAATTCCCTGAAGCACGACTGTTCCATTGCGGAACACATTCGGACATGTCCTTGACGACCACCCGCACCACGCGAGCGCCCTGGCAACTCTTCGCAAACACGGCCGCAGAGCGGACCGCATTGGCGCGCCGGCAGTTTTTCGAAGAAGGCGTGCGGCCCTCGGGCCTGGTCGGCGAGGCGGTGATCCAGTCGTGGATGCGCTGCAACCGCGCGCATGAAAACACGCGCCGCGCAGTGGTGTTCGATGCCGTCACGCCGAGCCGCCTGCACGCCACGCTCGGCCGCAACCGCGAGTTGCTGGCGGCCGCGCAGATCGACTTGCACAGCATGGAAAGCGCCCTCGCCGGCACCGATTGCCGCGTGCTGTTGGCCGACGCGCAAGGCGTGATCGTGCATGCGACACAACACGATGCGGCCGCGCAGCAACCCATCCTGCGACAGACCGCGCGCGTCGGCATCAACATCGCCGAGAGCGTGATCGGCACCAGCGCGCCGGGCATCGTGGCCGCCACCGGCCAGGCCTGCACGGTGAACGGTGCCGAGCACTACTACGACTGCCTCAGCACGATGCAATGCGCCGCCGCACCGATCCGCGATGTGCATGGCCATCTTGCCGGCGTGCTCGACGTCACCGCCGAATCGCGGCGCTTCGGTTTCGATGCGGCGTCGATGGTCGCGCTCTTCGCCACCACCATCGAGAACCGGCTGCTGCAGGCGCAGTCGCACGACCATCTGGTGCTGCGCTTTCAGGCCAGCCCCTCGCTCTTCGGCACGCCGCTCGAAGGGCTGGCCGGTATCGCGACGGATGGCACGGTGGCATGGATGAACACCGCCGGTGCGGGCCTGATTTAATCGCGGCATTGCGATGAGAGTGGTCCGGGCGATGTCGAGCGATTATTCGGACTCGACCTGCGCGCGTTGCTTCGGCTCGGGCGCAGCAAAGGGCCGCAACCGGTGCGGCTGACAAGCGGCTTGTCGGTCTGGCTGCAGGCAACGTGGCAAGGGCGCGACGGCATCGACTTCAGGCATGCGACGCCTCTGCGAGCGGCACGGATCGCCGACGCCGGACGCGCGATCCAGGTCATTGAAGTTGCAGAGACAGCCGCTTCGACAACGACGCCGGCCGACACGCCAGACATTCCTGCAACCGTATCACCTTCAGAAGCTGACACGTTGCGCGGCCATAGCCGCAAGCTGATCGAAGACGCGCTCGCCGCGCACGGCGGCAACATCGCGCAGGCTGCACGCCAGTTGAAGGTATCGCGCGGCATGCTGTATCGGCGGCTGCATCGGTGGTCGCAGACCGACGGCGTCGTCCCTACCACCAACACGTCAGCCGGGTAAGCCCGCTCACGACCACGCGTCACGGTCGATACGATCTGCCGGCTTGCGCAGGCGGTTCTGCGCTGGAGCCGATATGGATTTGCTGGTGTCAGACGACAAACGACGTGCGCTCTATCGCACGATGGTGCGCATTCGCGCTTTCGAGAACGCGGCGGAGATCGCCAGCCAGGGGGGCGTGAGCGCTTATGGTCAAGAGGCGGCGGGCCTTGTCAAGGTGCGCGGCCCGCTGCACTTGTCGACCGGCCAGGAGGCGGTGCCGGCGGGCGTCTGCGCGCACCTGAACAATGCCGACTACCTCACCTCGACGCACCGCGGCCACGGCCACACGCTGGCCAAAGGCGCCGACCTGACGCGAATGATGTGCGAGCTGTTCGGCAAGGCGACCGGCTTCAACGGCGGCAAAGGCGGCTCGATGCACATCGCCGATTTCTCGGTCGGCATGCTCGGCGCCAACGGCGTGGTGGCGGCGGGCCTGCCCATCGCTGTCGGCGCGGCGCACGCGCAAAAACTGCAGAAGCGCGATGCCATCACAGTTTGTTTTTTCGGCGATGGCGCGATCAACCGCGGACCCTTTCTGGAGTCGCTCAACTGGGCGCGCGTCTACGGCTTGCCGGTACTGTTCGTCTGCGAAGACAACCGATGGAGCGCCACCACCGCGAGCGGTCCGATGACCGCAGGTGATGGCGCATCAGCGCGTGCGCAATCGATGGACATCGCTGCCACGCAGGTCGATGGCAACGATGTGTTCGCGGTGCATGCGGCGGCCGCGAGGCTCGTCGCCGAAGTGCGAAGCGGCGGCGGGCCGCGCCTGCTGCACGCGCTCACCTACCGCGTCAAAGGCCACGTGTCGGTCGACCCTGCGGCCTATCGCGACCCTGCCGAACTGGCGGCGGCACTCGAGACCGACCCGATCTCCAATGCGCGCGCGCAATGCCTGAAGGCGGGCATCACCGCCTCTGCGCTGGACGGCATCGATGCCGAGGCGCATGCCGAAGTCGAAGCCGCTCTCGCTGCCGCCGACGCTGCGCCGTGGCCCGAGCCTAGCGCCGCCTACACCGACATCCAGACCATCGGAGCCGGCCAATGGCATTGATCGAACTCAGCTACGCCGAAGCCGCCGCGCTCGCGGTGCAGCATGAAATGGAAGCCGATGCCAACGTCGTCGTGATCGGCGAAGACGTCGGCCGCGGCGGCATCTTCGGCCAGTACCGGGGACTGCAGCAGCGCTTCGGACCCGACCGCGTGATCGACACGCCGATCAGCGAGGCCGCCATCATGGGCGCCGGCGTCGGCATGGCGCTCGCGGGCTTGCGGCCGGTGGTCGAAATGCGCGTGGTCGACTTCGCGCTGTGCGGCATGGACGAACTGGTCAACCAGGCAGCCAAGAACCGCTTCATGTTCGGCGGCCAAGGGCGCGTGCCGCTCGTGGCGCGCATGCCGGGCGGCATCTGGGATGCGTCTGCCGCACAGCACTCGCAGTCGCTCGAAGCCTGGTTCACGCACCTGCCCGGCGTGGTCGTGGTGAGCCCGTCGACACCGCAAGACAACTACAGCCTGCTGCGCGCGGCGCTGCAATGCGGCGACCCGGTGGTCTACATCGAGCACAAGGCGCTGTGGGGCGCACGTGGCCCGGTAGACGTTGCATTGGAGGTGCCGCTCGGCCAGGCCGCGCGGCGGCGCAGCGGCGACACGCTGACGATGGTCAGCTGGGGCAAGCAGCTGCTGGCTTGTGCCGCCGCGTGCGACGCGCTGTCCGATCAAGGCGTGACGGTCGATCTGCTCGACCTGCGCACGCTGTGGCCGTGGGATCGCGACACCGTGCTCGCATCGTGTGCCCGAACGAAGCGCTTGCTGGTCGTGCACGAGGCGGTACGAGCGGCCGGCTTCGGTGCCGAGATCGCAGCGTCAGCGGCAGAGGCCACCGGTTGCACGATCGCGCGGCTCGGTGCGCCACGCATTCCCGTTGGCTATGCGGCGGTGCTCGAAGCGCAGTCGCGCGTAAGCGCCGATGCGATCGTGGCCGCGGCACGCGCGCTGGCAGAGCGCGGCGCCTGAGGGGCTGAACGCATCGAGAAACGCTTCGGGGCCGCATCGCGCGAGCCCGTGAAGCAAAGCCATCTCCACGGTAGCCTGTAGCGGCTTCGCCTGTAAAAATGAGCACATGACTTCATTCACCAAGATCCCCCGTCGCACCGCGCTGGCCGTGTCTGCGCTCGCATTGGCAGCCGCTGCACTGTCCACCCACTCGGCCTTCGCCCAAAGCACCTGGCCGACCAAACCGGTTCGCATCGTCGTGCCGTTCGCCGCCGGCGGCACGACCGACATCCTGGCCCGCGCGGTCGCGCCAGAACTCTCCAAAGCATTCGGCCAGCAATTCATCGTCGACAACCGCCCCGGCGCCGGCGGCAATCTCGGCGCCGAAATCGTCGCGCGCGCACCGAACGACGGCTACACGCTGTTGATGGGCACGGTCGGAACGCACGGCATCAACCGGGCGCTCTACCCCAAGCTGCCGTTCGACCCGATCAAGGATTTCGCGCCGATCACGCTGGTCGCCGCGGTCCCTAACGTGATGGAAATGAATGCCGAAAAAGCCAAGGCCCTGAACATCAACAGCGTGGCCGACTTCATCAAATACGCCAAGGCCAATCCGGGCAAGCTCAACATGGCATCGAGCGGCAGCGGCACTTCGATCCACTTGGCCGGCGAGCTTTTCAAGAGCATGACCGGCACTTACATGATCCACATCCCTTACCGGGGTTCGGGTCCGGCGTTGATGGACATGGTGGGCGGCAGTGCCGATGTGATGTTCGATAACCTGCCCTCGTCGATGCAACAGATCAAGGGCGGCAAGTTGAAGGCGCTGGCCGTGACCAGCGCGACGCGCTCGTCCGCATTGCCCGACGTGCCGACTGTGGAAGAGGTCGGTGGCCCGCAGCTCAAGGGCTTCGAGGCCAGCTCGTGGTTCGGCCTGCTGGCCCCGGCGGGCACGTCGCCCGACATCGTCAATCGCATTCAGCAGGAAGTGGCCAAGTTGCTGGCCACGCCTGCCATGAAAGAGAAGATGCAGTTGCAAGGCGCGATCCCGAGCGGCGATACGCCGGCAGCGTTCACCACGCTGATCGCCAATGAGCACGTCAAATGGGCCAAGGTCGTGAAGACCAGCGGCGCCACGGTGGACTGATCAGACCTCCCAGGTCACGTCCTTGTTGTCAGCCAGCGAGTCCTTCAGCATGTGAAGCAACGGCGAAGCGCGTTGGCTCAGGCCGACGTGCTGTGCTTCAGCATCGGCGGCATGGCCTTCGACCGCAAAGTTGTCGTTGTTGTGCGCATTGCCGCTCTCAGTCGTCATGGCCGCCTGAAGCGCGGCGATGGCCGCCGGAATTTGCTCGACGGTCACGACGCCCTTGGGCGACGGCGTTTTGCCGATGACCTCGAACAGCTGGCGCGCGTGCACTTCGAGCATCACGAAATCGGGCGAGGCCCGGGACTTGAACCGATAAAGCATGGTCGTCTCACTCACTTGTAGATGTAATCACGGGCGAAAGGGTACACCGATTGCGCGCCGCGCAAACGTCCCGTCGCCACGTTACCGTCCGGCTTGATAGCGAGCATCTGGTGAAGCGAAATCCATCCTTGCTCGAAACTCATGGCCGAGCCGGCCAGATAGAGGCGGTAGGCGCGCAGGATGCGCTCTGCGTTGCCGGCACGATTGCTGGTGTGCTCAAGCACTTCGCGGGCCTCAACGAGCTTGGACTCCAGCGAGTCCGACCATGCCCAGAGCGTGCGCGCGTAGTGCGGCCGCAGGTTTTCGGTGTCGACCATCTCCAGCCCCGACGCTGCCATGTCGCGCAGCACGTGGGTGACATGCAGCAACTCGCCACCCGGGAAAATATACTTCTCGATGAAGTCGCCCATACCGGCGCCCAGTTGCTGGTAGTCGAGGCCGCCGGAAGTGATCCCATGGTTCATGACCAGGCCGCCCGGCTTCAGCAACGCATAGATCTTCTCGAAGTAGGTCGGCATGTTGGCCGCGCCGACATGCTCGAACATGCCGATCGACGAGATCTTGTCGAAGGGCTGCGTCTCGTCGAGCGTGCGGTAGTCGCGCAGCTCGACGCGCACACGACTCTGCAGGCCCTTTTCCTCGATGAGCTGCTGCACGTGCGCGTGCTGGTTTTTCGATAACGTGATGCCGGTGGCGTCGACGCCGTAGTGCTCGGCAGCCCAAAGCAACAAGCCACCCCAGCCCGAGCCGACGTCCAGCAAGCGCTCACCCGGCTGCAGCATCAGCTTCTTGCAGATGTGGTCGAGCTTGGCTTCTTGCGCCTGCGCCAGTGTCATGTCTGCGGTGCGGTAGTAAGCGCATGAATACACACGGCGCGGGTCGAGCCAGAGTGCGTAGAAGTCGTCGGAGACGTCGTAGTGAAATTCGATCTGCTTCGCGTCTTTGTGCAGCGAGTGCGAGCCACGCGACTTGGCGTGCCGCTGCAGGCGGCTCCACCAGCTGGTGTCGGATTTTTCGATCGGGTTGCTTGGCACCAACGCGACCGCGGCGTCGAACAGGTCTCGCATGGCGCCTTCGATCTGCACTTTACCTTCGACATAAGCCTCTCCGATCGAGCCTATCTGTCGGCCAGCGAGCTTGGCCAGGGCCGACCATTCGGAGAAAGCCAAGGTGACGCGAGAGCCTGGTGCGGAGACCCTCCGGCCATCGGGCAACTGCAAGGCGATCGGGACAGAGAGTGCCGCAAGCTGCGACTCGATTTTGGGAATCAGGCTTTGCATGGTCTAAATATCCTAGTGAATTTCAGCGTCTTCTGCTTGTGGCGCGAGCCTCAATGTTCATTGACATAGGAATGTTTATGCCTAAACTATTCATCCATGAACAGCCTAAAAAGCATCCTTTGTATCGGCGGTGGCCCCGCCGGGCTCTACTTTGCACTGCTCATGAAAGCACGCCAGCCGTCGCTGCAAATCACGGTGCTGGAGCGCAATCGGCCATTCGATACCTTTGGCTGGGGCGTGGTGCTCAGCGACCAGACGCTCGCCAATCTCGACGCCGCCGACCATGCCAGCGCAACGCTGATCGGCAACTCGTTCCACCACTGGGACGATATCCAGGTCTTCTTCAAAGGCGAAGCGGTTCGCTCTGGCGGCCATGGCTTTTGCGGCATCGGGCGCAAGCACCTGCTCAACATCCTGCAAGAGCGGTGCCTGGCTTTGGGCGTCGACCTCGTGTTCGAAACCGATGCAGCCGACGATCAGGCAGCGGCGGCGAAGTACGACGCCGACCTGGTGATCGCCTGCGACGGACTGAACAGCCGGATTCGTCAACGCTACGCCGAGACCTTCGAGCCCGACGTCGATCTGCGCAAATGCCGCTTCGTTTGGCTCGGCACGCATCAGACCTTCGACGCCTTTACCTTTGCTTTCGAGCAGACCGAGCACGGCTGGTTTCAAGCCCACGCGTACCAGTTCGACGACGACACCTCGACCTTCATAGTCGAGACGCCCGAAGAGGTCTGGAAGGCACACGGACTCGACGCAATGGAGCAACCGGAGGCGATCGCTTTCTGCGAGAAGCTCTTCGCCAAGTACCTCGGTGGCCACGCGCTCATCAGCAATGCGCAGCACCTGCGTGGCTCCGCTAACTGGATTCGCTTTCCGCGCGTGGTGTGCAAGCACTGGGTGCACCGCATCGAAGTGGCCGGCAAGACGGTGCCGGTCGTGCTGATGGGCGACGCGGCGCACACCGCGCACTTTTCCATCGGCTCGGGCACCAAGCTCGCGCTCGAAGACGCCATCGATCTGGCGAACGAATTTGCGCTCGAAGAAAACATCGACGAGGTCCTTGCCGCCTACGAAGCGCACCGCAGCGTCGAGGTACTGAAGATCCAGAATGCGGCGCGCAACTCGACGGAATGGTTCGAGAACGTTGGCCGCTACACCGGCATGAAGGTCGAGCAGTTCGCGTATTCGCTGCTGACACGCTCGCAGCGCATCAGCCACGAAAACCTGCGCCTGCGCGATGCCGCCTGGCTCGGTGGTTACGAGCAATGGCTGGCCGGTGGCAAGAAGGCGATCCCGCCGATGCTGATGCCGCTCACTGTGCGCGGCCTTACGCTGAAGAACCGCATCGTCGTCTCGCCGATGGCGATGTACAGCGCGGTCGATGGCGTGCCGATGGACTTTCATCTTGTGCACCTTGGCGCACGTGCACTTGGCGGCGCGGCGATGGTCTTCGTCGAGATGACGAGCCCGACGCCTGAAGGCCGCATCACGCCGGCTTGTACCGGTCTGTACAACGACGCGCAATCGGCTGCGTTCAAGCGCATCGTCGACTTCGTGCACGGCCAGAGCAGCGCGAAGATCGGCATGCAGCTGGGTCACAGCGGCCCGAAGGGCTCGACGCGTGTGGGCTGGGAAGGCACCGACGAGCCACTCGAAGCCGGCAACTGGCCGCTGCTGGCTGCCAGTGCGCTGGCCTATGGCGAACAGAATCAATTGCCGGCAGCGATGACACGCGCCGATATGGACCTGATGCGCGAGCAGTTCGTGGCGTCGACGCGGCGTACGGCCGAGGCTGGCTTCGACTGGCTCGAGCTGCATTGCGCACACGGCTATTTGCTCTCCGCATTCCTGAGCCCGCTGACCAATCTGCGCGATGACGAGTACGGTGGCGCGACGGATAATCGCCTTCGCTATCCGCTCGAAGTCCTCGCCGCGATGCGCGCCGCATGGCCGGCAGAGCGACCGATGAGCGTGCGCATCTCGGCGCACGACTGGGCGCCTGGCGGCAACACCGATGACGATGCCATCGCGATGGCGCGGGCCTTCAAGGCCGCGGGCTGCGATGTCATCGACGTGTCGTCGGGCCAGACCACGCGCGCCGCGGCTCCCATCTATGGCCGCATGTACCAGACACCGTTTTCCGATCGCATCCGCAACGAGGTCGGCATCGCCACCATCGCAGTGGGTGCGATCACCGATGCCGATCAGGCCAACAGCATCATCGCCGCGGGCCGTGCTGACTTGTGCGCGGTGGCGCGACCGCATCTGGCCGATCCGGCGTGGACGCTGCACGAAGCGGCCAAGTTGCAGAGCCGCGCGGTCGAATGGCCGAAGCAATACCTGAGCGGGCGCGACCAGATGTACCGCGAGATCGCCAAGCAGAAAGACATGCTGGCCGCCGCCAGTGCTGCTGCAGCCAGCGCGGCGGCCTCGAAATCGTTGCCGCCCGAGGAATAAAAAGATGGACCTCGAAGCCCGCGCCCACAGCGAACACCCCGACGAGTTGCGGCTCTGGCTGCGCATGCTGACCTGCACCCAGTTGATCGAAAAGCAGGTGCGTAACGGGCTGCGCGAACGCTTTGCCACGACGCTGCCGCGCTTCGACCTGATGTCGCAGCTCGAGCGTGCACCCGAAGGCATGAAGATGAACGAGCTGTCGCGCCGCATGATGGTGACCGGCGGCAACGTGACCGGCATCACCGACCAGCTGGTCACGGAAGGCCTGGTCGAACGCGTCGACGTGGCCGGCGACCGCCGTGCCTGGCGCGTGCGTCTTACCGTGCGCGGACGCAAGGCCTTCATCGACATGGCCGAGCAGCATGAGCACTGGATCGTCGAGGCTTTCGGCGGACTGAGCAGCAAAGAGATCACGCAACTTCACCGCCTGCTCGGCAAGGTGAAGCAACATTCCAACAGCCCGCTGGCAGAGGCCGAAAAATGAAACATTACATCGGTGAGCGCAGCCCCATGCGCGCGCAATTCGAGGCGAAGGCCGGATACATGGCCAGGCATTTTGCGTGGTCGTATGACGCCGGCGTCGGCACCATCACGCTGAACCGCCCCGAGCGCAAGAACCCGCTCACGTTCGACTCGTACGCCGAACTTCGCGACCTGTTCCGCGCACTGAACTACGCGACCGACGTGAAGGCGATCGTCGTCACAGGTGCGGGTGGCAACTTCTGCTCGGGTGGCGATGTACACGAAATCATTGGTCCGCTCACCACGATGACGATGCCGGAAATGCTCGAGTTCACGCGAATGACGGGTGACCTGGTCAAGGCGATCCGGCAATGTCCGCAGCCGATCATCGGCGCCATCGACGGCATCTGCGCCGGCGCGGGCGCGATGGTCGCGCTGGCCTGCGACCTGCGCTACGGCTCGCCCGCAACGCGCACCGCGTTCCTGTTCACTCGCGTGGGCCTGGCCGGTGCCGACATGGGCGCTTGCGCACTGTTGCCACGCATGATCGGCCAGGGTCGTGCATCGGAGCTGCTCTTCACTGGGCGCGCAATGACGGCGCAAGAAGGTTTTGCCTGGGGATTTTTCAACGCGCTGCATGACAGCGATGCACTGCTTGCAGCCGCAACAGCAGTTGCCCGCGATCTGGCTGAAGGCCCGACCTTCGCGCACGGCATGACGAAGACGATGCTCGCGCAGGAGTGGTCGATGACCATCGATCAGGCGATCGAATCCGAAGCGCAGGCGCAAGCGATCTGCATGCAGACCGAAGACTTCAAGCGTGCGTACGAGGCGTTCTCCGCCAAGCGCAAGCCCGTGTTTCAAGGGGATTGAGCGTTCATGTCAGCCTTCGCCTCGCCTCCAGCACCACCTTCGACCGCACACCTTGCGTTGCCTTTTTTTGGCAATGAGCACCGTGCTCTAGCGAACGACCTTTTGCCATGGTCTGCGGCACAGCGTGTGGACGAGCGAGATGACCGCGCAGCCTGCCGTGAGTGGGTGCGCAAGCTGGGCGATGGCGGGTGGCTGCGTTACTGCGTGCCCGCGACCTCGGGCGGTGCATTGGAGCGACTGGATTCGCGCGCGCTCGTGTTGCTGCGCGAGACACTGGCTTTCCATTCGCCGCTTGCCGACTTCGCGTTTGCGATGCAGGGCCTGGGCAGCGGCGCCATCACATTGGCTGGCACGCACGCACATCACGCCGAGTACCTGACCGCGGTCGCTAGCGGTCGCAAGATCGCCGCGTTTGCGCTGAGCGAGCCCGAAGCTGGTTCGGACGTCGGAGCAATGGCCATGCGAGCAACCGCTACTGTCGATGGCTGGCGACTCGACGGCGAAAAGACCTGGATCAGCAACGGCGGCATCGCCGACTTCTACTGCGTTTTCGCAAAGACAGAGCCGACCGCCGGCACGCGGGGCATCACGGCGTTCATCGTCGATGCGACGCTCTCTGGCCTCGACTCTTCCGAGCACATCGAAGTGATGGCGCCGCATCCGCTGGCCACACTTCGCTTCGAAGATTGCCGCGTGCCTCGCGAGGCACAGTTGGGCGACCTGAACGGCGGCTTCAAGCTGGCCATGCGTACGCTCGATATCTTTCGCGCGTCCGTCGCAGCGGCCGCACTTGGCATGGGGCGGCGCGCCCTGGCCGAAGCGGTGCACCATGCCCAGCATCGAAAAATGTTCGGCCAGACGCTGGCAGACTTTCAACTGACGCAAGCCAAGCTCGGCGAGATGGCAGCGCTGATCGACAGCGCCGCCCTGCTCACCTACCGCGCCGCGTGGATGCGCGACGACGCCGAACAACGCGGCGCATCGGCTGTCGGCGACGTTTCTGCAGCCGCCGCCATGGCCAAGATGTGCGCTACCGAAAACGCGAGCCGCGTGATCGACATGGCGTTGCAGATGCACGGCGGCCTCGGCGTGAAAGTGGGCACGAAAGTTGAGAGTCTGTACCGCGACATCCGGTCGTTGCGCATCTACGAGGGCGCGACCGAGGTACAGCAATTGATCATCGGCAAGTCTGTCCTCAAGGGATGAGCGTGGAGGCCCCTATGTCTTTGAGTGCGCAAGTGGATCGATTCGTGCACGACCGGCTACCGCCGGCTGAGCAATTGCCGATGTTTCGGTACGACTTACCCGAGTTGCAGTTGCCCGACCAGTTGAACCTGGTCGAAGAACTGCTCGACAAGGCAGCGGCCAAAGGCTTCGGCGACAAACCGATGCTGCGTTCACCCCAGCAGACGCTGACGTATGCCGAGGCTGCAGTCGAGGTCAGCCGCATCGCACAGGTGCTTGTCGAAGACTTCGGACTGGTGCCGGGCAACCGCGTGCTGCTGCGTGGTGGCAACTCGGTCGCCATGGCGCTGTCGTGGCTGGCCGTGGTCAAGGCCGGCATGATCGCCGTGGCAAGCATGCCGTTGTTGCGTGCCAAGGAGTTGGGCGAAATCATCGACAAGTCACGTCCGGTGCTGGCACTGTGCGACGGCAAGCTGATCGCTGAGCTGGAAACAGCACAGCGCGAATATTCGTCGCTGTTGACCATCGTTGCGTTCAACCTTCCGGACGATCCGGCGTCTTTGTCATCGCTCGCTGCGGCCAAGAGCGGCGTATTCGCGGCGTGTCCGACGTCGGCGGACGATGTCGCGCTGTTGGCGTTTACGTCGGGCACGACAGGTAAGCCGAAGGCGCCGGTAACGACGCACCGCGACGTGCTCGCCATGTGCGAGACCTGGCCGCGGCATATCCTCAAGGCGCGCAGCGACGACATCGTGATCGGCTCGCCGCCGCTGGCATTCACCTTCGGGCTCGGCGGGCTGCTTGTGTATCCGATGTGGGCGGGCTCTTCTGTCTACTTTCACGATGCGCCATACACGCCTGAAGGCGTGGTCAAGCTGATCAACGAGATCGGCGCGACCATCTGCTACACGGCCCCGACTTTCTACCGACAGATGGCACCGTTTGCAAAGCAGCAAGGCGTGCCGTCAATGCGCACTTGCGTAAGCGCCGGCGAAGCTTTGCCCGATGCGACGCGCCAACTCTGGAAAGACGCGACGGGCATCGAGATGCTCGACGGCATCGGTGGCACCGAGGTCTTCCACATTTATATTTCGGCGGCGAACCACGAGGTGCGGCGCGGCGCGATCGGCAAAGCCGTGCCCGGCTTCACCGCGAAGGTTGTGGACGATGAAGGCAACGAGGTGCTGCGCGGCACTGTCGGCAAGCTGGCGATCATCGGCCCGGTGGGTTGCCGCTACCTCGACGATGCGCGCCAGACCGAGTACGTGAAGAACGGCTGGAACTACCCCGGCGATGCGTTCATGCAGGACGACGACGGCTACTTTTTCTACCAGGCACGCGCCGACGACATGATCGTCACCGCCGGCTATAACGTCGGCGGCCCCGAGGTCGAAGACGCGCTGCTGAAACACCCTGCGGTTGCGGAGTGCGGCGTGGTCGGCAAGGCCGACGCCGACCGCGGAACCATCGTCAAGGCCTATTGCGTGTTGAAGCCGGGCGAGACCGGTGACGCGGCGCTCGTCAAGGCGCTGCAAGACCACGTCAAGGCGACCATCGCGCCGTATAAGTACCCGAGGGAGATCGAGTTCGTCACGGTGCTGCCTCGCACCGAAACGGGCAAGCTCCAACGATTCCGACTCAGACAAACACCATGATGAAATTCCTTCAACCGCCGGGCTGGACGGCACCCAAAGGGTATGCAAATGGCATCGCTGCGCGCGGCACGACTATTTTTGTTGGCGGCCAGATCGGCTGGAACGCGCAGCAGCAGTTCGAGAGCGACGACTTCATAGTCCAGACGGGTCAAGCACTGCGCAACGTCGCCGAGGTGCTCCGTGAAGCCGGTGCCGGGCCAGAGCACATGGTTCGGATGACCTGGTACATCAGCGATCGCGACGAATACAACGCACGGCTCAGCGAGTTGGGGCCGGTGTATCGCGATGCGATGGGCCGCAACTTTCCGGCGATGACGTGTGTGCAGGTCGCCGCGCTGGTTGAAGCGCGAGCGAAAGTGGAAATCGAAGTGACTGCGGTTCTGCCGGACTGAACTGCACGCTGGCGTCTGCGGGCAGGATGAACCGAGAGCGCCGCTAAGCTAAATCCACTGAGTCCACGGCGCAGATTGAATTCGACCGTGTTGTGCGCTCAGCGGATGACCTGACATTTCTTGCCATCATGACCCAAAGAAAAAAGGCCCTTTGATTTCTCAAAGGGCCTTTTAAACTGGTTGCGCGAGCAAGATTTGAACTTGCGACCTTTGGGTTATGAGCCCAACGAGCTACCAGGCTGCTCCATCGCGCGGCAAGATAGAATTATAGCTTATTCAGCGGCGTTCTGCTCGGCAGACGCATCTTCTTTGATCTCTGGGCGATCGACCAACTCGACCAGCGCCATCGGTGCGTTGTCGCCGACGCGGAAACCCATTTTCAGGATGCGCGTGTAACCACCGGGACGCGTGTTGTAGCGCGGGCCAAGGTCGGCGAACAGCTTGACGACGCTGTTGCGATCGCGAAGACGGTCGAATGCAAGGCGCTTGTTCGCAAGCGTCGGCTTCTTGGCCAGCGTAATCATCGGTTCGATGACGCGACGCAGTTCTTTCGCCTTCGGCAGCGTGGTCTTGATGACCTCGTGCTCGATGAGCGAGTTCATCATGTTTTGCAGCATCGCAAGACGATGCGAGCTGGTGCGATTGAGTTTGCGGAGGCCGTGACCGTGGCGCATGGTGCTTTCCTTTACTTTATTAAAAAGGCAGCCGTATCAGGTACTGCCCGTGCACTGAGCTTTTTGAAGGCTCTCTGAAAATTAACGCTTGTCGAGGCCGGCCGGCGGCCAGCTTTCGAGCTTCATACCCAAGGTCAGGCCGCGCGAAGCGAGGACTTCCTTGATCTCGTTGAGCGACTTGCGACCCAGATTTGGGGTCTTGAGCAACTCGTTTTCGGTACGCTGAATCAGGTCACCGATGTAGTAGATGTTCTCGGCCTTCAGGCAGTTCGCCGAACGCACTGTGAGCTCGAGTTCGTCGACCGGACGCAGCAGGATCGGATCGAACTGCTGTGCACTGCGCGGCGCTGGCGTGTCGAAGGCGGCAAGTTCGCCACCTTCGAGCTGTGCGAACACTGCGAGTTGTTCGACCAGGATCTTCGCCGAAGCGCGCACTGCGTCTTCAGCGGTGATCGCGCCGTTCGTTTCGATCTCGACAAGCAGCTTGTCCAGATCGGTGCGCTGTTCTACACGAGCGCTTTCGACGGTGTAGCTCACGCGCTTGACTGGCGAGAACGATGCGTCGAGCACGATGCGGCCAATCGACTTCGTCGGCTCATCCGCATAGCGGCGCATCGTTCCCGGAACGTAACCGCGGCCCTTTTCGACCTTGATCTGCATGTCGAGCTTGCCACCTTGCGACAGGTGCGCGATCACGTGATCCGGGTTGATGATTTCAACGTCGTGCGGCGTCTGAATGTCAGAAGCCAACACCGGGCCTTCGCCGTCCTTGCGCAGACTCAACGTGACTTCGTCGCGGTTGTGGAGCTTGAACACCACACCCTTGAGGTTCAACAAAATATTGACGACGTCTTCTTGCACACCGTCGATCGACGAGTACTCGTGCAGAACGCCGGCAATAGTCACTTCGGTGGCCGAATAGCCGACCATGGACGACAGCAGAACGCGGCGCAGCGCATTGCCGAGCGTGTGGCCGTAGCCCCGCTCGAAAGGTTCGAGAGTAACCTTGGCCTTGTTCGGCGCAAGTTGCTCGACCTGGATGGTCTTGGGTTTCAGCAGGGTGGTTTGCATGCAGACTTCCTCTCAATACCCCCGGTTCGTTACACCGGTAAGGCTGGTGAAGTGCCCTGTCGCGGTGCAGCGCGGAGGGAACAAAAAAATCACAAGGACGAGGCGGCGCAGCAGCCTCGTTATCGTCCGTTTAACGCGAATACAGTTCGACGATCAGCGATTCGTTGATGTCGGCTGCGAATTCGTCGCGGTCAGGAACCTTCTTGAAGGTGCCTTCGCCCTTGTCGGCGTTGACCTCGACCCAAGCTGGCATGCCGACTTGCTGAGCCAACTGAAGCGCTTCGGCAATGCGCGTTTGCTTCTTCGACTTATCGCGCACAGCGATCACGTCGCCGGTCTTAACCAGATACGACGGAATGTTGACCGACTGGCCGTTCACCGTAATCGCCTTGTGCGACACGAGTTGACGAGCTTCGGCACGCGTCGAGCCAAACCCCATGCGGTACACGACGTTGTCGAGGCGGCATTCGAGCAGAAACAGCAGGTTGGCGCCGGTGTTGCCACGACGACGATCGGCTTCTTCGAAGTAGCGGCGAAACTGCTTTTCGAGAACGCCGTACATGCGCTTGACCTTCTGCTTCTCACGCAGTTGCAGACCGAAGTCCGAGGTGCGCTGGCCCGAAGTGCGGCCGTGCTGGCCGGGCTTGGAATCGAACTTGGCCTTGTCTTGAATCGAACGGCGAGCGCTCTTCAGGAACAGGTCGGTGCCTTCACGGCGGGAGAGTTTGGCCTTGGGGCCGAGGTAGCGTGCCACGTGATTTCCTTTGTGTCATCTGCCGCAGCTTTGAACTGCGGGAGCCATCAGCGGCGTGCCGATGGCGGTGGGCTTGATAAAAACAAAATGCGCAGCCGCCGCGAGGCAGACTGCGCCGGGCGCTGAAACTGGAGAGCCTCAACGCCTGACCGCAAAGCGGTCAGATCCGGCGACGCTTTTGAGGGCGGCAGCCGTTGTGCGGCACAGGCGTGACGTCGGCAATGGAATTGATCCGGATGCCGAGCGCTGCCAATGCGCGCACCGACGATTCGCGACCAGGACCGGGGCCCTTGATCTCGACGTCGAGATTCTTAATGCCTTGTTCGACAGCAGCACGGCCCGCGACTTCGGACGCGACCTGCGCGGCGAACGGTGTCGATTTGCGCGAGCCCTTGAAGCCCTGGCCACCCGACGAAGCCCAAGACAAAGCATTGCCCTGACGGTCGGTGATCGTGATGATGGTGTTGTTGAACGAGGCATGCACGTGAGCGATGCCGTCCGCAACGTTCTTGCGAACCTTCTTGCGAACGCGCTGTGCGGCGTTGTTTGCAGGAGCTTTAGCCATGCTGGTCTGTCCTTATTTTTTCAGGGATTGCGCAGCCTTGCGCGGACCCTTGCGGGTACGGGCATTGGTGCGCGTGCGCTGACCGCGCATCGGCAGGCCGCGACGGTGGCGGAAGCCACGATAGCAACCGATGTCCATCAAGCGCTTGATGTTCATCGTGGTCTCGCGGCGCAGATCGCCTTCGATGGTGAAGAGAGCGATCTGATCGCGGATCTTTTCGAGATCACCGTCGGTCAGATCTTTGATCTTCTTCGAATATTCGATACCGCTCGCTTCGCAGATTTGACGGGCGCGCGTGCGCCCGATACCAAAAATGGCGGTCAGGCCAATTTCAGCGTGCTTGTGCGGTGGAATGTTAATGCCAGCAATACGTGCCATGTGCGTCCTCTAATACTCTTGGATCAACCCTGGCGCTGCTTGTGGCGCGGGTCGGTACAAATCACACGCACCACGCCTTTACGGCGGATGACCTTGCAATTACGGCAGATGGGTTTGACCGAAGCCGAAACTCTCATTTGATTCTCCTAAAACTTTAAACGTGGCGCTCTAACGCCCGAACTCAATACTGAAACCCAGCGCTACGACGTCTTGAAGTTCGCCTTCTTGAGCAGCGATTCATACTGCTGAGACATCATGTAGTTCTGTACCTGGGCCATGAAGTCCATCGTGACGACCACGATGATCAACAGAGAGGTCCCACCGAAATAAAACGGCACGTTGTATTTCAGAATCAGGAACTCGGGCAGCAAGCAGACGAAGGTGATGTACACCGCGCCGGCCAACGTCAGGCGAACCAGAATCTTGTCGATATAGCGGGCCGTTTGATCACCCGGGCGAATGCCAGGAATGAAGGCGCCACTTTTCTTGAGGTTGTCGGCCGTCTCGCGGCTGTTGAACACCAAGGCTGTGTAGAAGAAACAGAAGAACACGATTGCAGCGGCATACAGCAGCACGTAGATCGGCTCACCTGGACGCAGCGCGCCAGCCACGTCCTTGATCCAACGGAAGCCACCTTCACCTGTGCTCAGCCAACCGACTACTGTCGCCGGAAGCAGAATGATCGACGAAGCGAAGATCGGCGGGATCACGCCGGCCATATTCAGTTTGAGCGGCAAGTGGGACGATTGGCCACCGTAGACCTTGTTCCCAACCTGTCGGCGGGCGTAGTTCACAAGGATCTTGCGCTGACCGCGTTCCACGAACACCACGAAGTAAGTCACACCCGCCACAACGGCGACGATGAACAAAGCGACGATCACGTTCATGGCGCCGGTACGAACCAGTTCAAGCAAGCCCCCGACCGCGTTCGGCAAACCCGCCGCAATGCCAGCAAAGATCAGGATCGAAATGCCGTTGCCAAGACCACGCTCAGTGATCTGCTCGCCGAGCCACATCAGGAACATCGAACCTGCCGTGAGACTCACCATCGCAGTGATGCGGAAACCGAAGCCAGGTGCGATGACCAAGCCCGCAGAGGATTCCAGCGCGACGGCAATGCTGAACGACTGAAACATTGCAAGGCCAAGCGCACCATAACGCGTGTACTGAGTGATCTTGCGACGTCCCGATTCGCCTTCCTTCTTCATTTGCTCGAAGGTCGGCAACACATAGGTCATCAACTGCATGATGATCGACGCCGAAATGTACGGCATGATCCCCAAGGCGAACACGGTGAACCGAGACAACGCGCCGCCCGAGAACATGTTGAACAGGCTCAGGATGCCGCCCTGCTGACCTTGAAACAACTGCGCCAACTGGTCCGGGTTGATGCCCGGAACAGGGATGTGCGCACCGACGCGATAGACCACGAGGGCGAGCAGCAAAAAGACCAGCCGACGACGGAGGTCGCCGAACTTGCCTGTTTTTGCGAGCGTTGCCGCGTTAGTTGCCACGAAGAGGTTCTTTCAGTCCGAAGAGGAAATCAGACGACGCTGCCGCCGACAGCTTCAATTGCAGCCTTGGCGCCGGCAGTAGCGCCCACGCCCGTCAGCTTGACAGCCTTGGTAAGTTCGCCGGTCTTGATGATCTTGACGACCTTGATCATCTGACTGACCAGACCTGCTTGCTTGAGCGCCAGCATGTCGACTTCAGCAAGACCGAGTTGCTCGAGAGCAGTCAGCGTGACTTCAGCGTTGTACTTCAGCAGATGCGACTTGAAGCCGCGCTTAGGCAAGCGCCGTTGCAAAGGCATTTGACCGCCTTCGAAACCAACCTTGTGGAAGCCGCCTGCGCGTGACTTTTGACCTTTGTGACCGCGACCTGCGGTCTTGCCGATACCGGAGCCGATACCGCGACCGACACGACGCTTTGCGTGCTTCGCGCCGGCGGCCGGCTTGATGCCATTGAGTTCCATATCAGTCTCCCTTACAGAACTTTGACCAGATAACTGATCTTGTTGATCATTCCGCGCACTGCGGGTGTGTCTTGCAGCTCACTCACGCTGTTGACCTTGCGCAGGCCGAGGCCACGCACGGTCGCGCGATGCGATTCCTTGGTGCCGATCGGGCTCTTTACCAAGGTCACCTTGAGGGTTGTTTGTTGCGTCGTCATGGGAGTCTTCTGGTGTCTCTTCGCTTACGCGAAGATTTCTTCGACGGTCAGGCCGCGCTTGGCAGCGACTTGCGATGCCGTGGTCGAGTTCTTCAGACCGTCGAGCGTTGCGCGAACCATGTTGTAGGGGTTTGACGAACCATGGCTCTTGGCCACGATGTCGGTGATGCCCAGGACTTCGAACACAGCGCGCATCGGGCCGCCAGCGATGATGCCGGTGCCCTTTGGGGCCGGAATCATGACAACCGATGCGGCGCCATGATGACCGGTCACGCGATGATGCAGTGTGCCGTTCTTGATCGAAATCTTGAAGAGGTTGCGACGCGCTTCTTCCATAGCCTTTTGCACTGCAGCCGGCACTTCCTTCGATTTGCCCTTGCCCATGCCGACCTTGCCGTCGCCGTCACCGACCACGGTGAGTGCTGCGAAACCGAGGATCCGACCACCCTTCACCACCTTGGTGACGCGGTTGATCGCGATCATCTTCTCGCGCAGACCGTCTTCCGGTCCTTCGTTCTGGGTGCGTGCTTGAATTTTTGCCATCTTGAATTCCTTGAACTCGCTGCTTGCGCTTAGAACTGCAGGCCGGCTTCGCGTGCCGCTTCAGCCAACGCCTTGACGCGGCCGTGGTACGCAAAACCTGCACGGTCGAAAGCGACCTTGTCAACGCCGGCCGCTTTCGCCTTTTCAGCGATGCGCTTGCCAACCGCGGTAGCGGCAGCGGCGTTGCCGCCCTTGCCTGCGCCGCCTAACGACGTGCGAACTTCGGCTTCGGCCGTCGATGCAGTCGCAATCACCTTGGAGCCGTCGTCGGAAATGACCGTGGCGTAAATGTGCAGGTTGGTGCGGTTCACCGTGAGACGGGCGACGCCCTGGGTCGCGATACGAATGCGGGTCTGGCGCGAGCGGCGCAGACGCTGTGCTTTTTTGGTCAACATCATTTTGCTGCCCCTTATTTCTTCTTGGTCTCTTTGATCACGATCTTCTCGTCCGAATACCGGATGCCCTTGCCCTTGTAAGGCTCAGGCGGACGAACAGCTCGGATCTCGGCGGCGATCTGGCCGACGCGTTGGCGATCGGCACCCTTGATCACGATTTCAGTCGGGGTCGCAGTGGTTACCGTGATGCCTTGAGGCATTTCGATATTGACCGGGTGCGAGTAACCGACTTGCAGATTCAACTTGTTATTGGATGCAGCGGCCTTGTAGCCGACACCGACCAAATTGAGCTTCTTTTCGAAGCCCTTGGTGACGCCGACAACCATATTGTTGACCAGCTGGCGCAACGTGCCGCTCATCGCATTCGCTTCACGCGAATCGTTGGCGGGTTCGAAATTGAGCTTGCCGTCATTGCTGACGACTTTGACCAACAGATTGCGATGCAGGCTGAGCGTTCCGCCCGAGCCTTTGACGCTGATCTGGTCTTCCTTGATCGACACATCCACACCTGCGGGGATGGTGACCGGCATTTTTCCTACGCGGGACATTTTCAGTGACTCCTCGATGTCTCGGTTAGGCGACGTAGCACAGGACTTCGCCACCGACACCGGTAGCGCGCGCCTTGCGGTCTGTCATCACGCCCTGGGGGGTCGTGACGATGGCGACGCCGAGGCCGTTCTGGACTTGTGGAATGGCAGCGCTGCCCTTGTAGACGCGCAGGCCGGGGCGGCTCACACGCTCGATGCGCTCGATGACCGGGCGACCAGCGTAGTACTTCAAGGTGATGACCAGTTCGGACTTACCGGACTCAGTCTTGACCTCGAAACCATCGATATAGCCTTCGTCTTTCAGCACCTGTGCGATCGCGACCTTCACTTTGGAAGACGGAATCGACACATTGGGCTTCGCCACCATTTGCGCGTTACGGATACGCGTCAGCAGGTCGGCAATGGGATCACTCATGCTCATGTTGTTTGCTCCTGCCGGGCTTACCAGCTGGCCTTGGTGACACCGGGGATGTCGCCAGCGAAAGCCAGTTCACGGATCTTGGCGCGAGCCAGACCGAATTGACGGAACGTGCCGCGAGGACGACCGGTGATGGCGCAACGATTGCGTTGACGCGTAGGGTTCGCATTGCGCGGGAGCTTTTGCAAACCCAGACGGGCTGCGGCGCGCTCTTCGTCGCTCTTCTTGGCATCGTTTGCGATTGCCTTAAATTCCGCGTGCTTTGCAGCGTACTTGGCGACCAAGTTGTCGCGCTTGAGTTCGCGCTGGATCAAAGATTGTTTAGCCACGGTTCGCCTCAGTTCTTGAACGGGAAACGGAAACCAGCGAGAAGCGCCTTGGCTTCTTCGTCGGTCTTGGCCGTTGTCGTGATGCTGATGTTGAGACCGCGCAAGGCATCGACCTTGTCGTATTCGATCTCAGGAAAAATGATCTGCTCTTTGACGCCGATGTTGTAGTTGCCACGACCGTCGAAAGCACGGCCGGAAATGCCGCGGAAGTCGCGAACACGCGGCAGCGCCACGGTCACGAAACGGTCCAGGAACTCATACATCTGCACACCGCGCAGCGTGACCATGCAACCGATCGGCTGCATTTCCCGAATCTTGAATCCGGCGATGGCCTTCTTCGACTTGGTGACGACTGGCTTCTGGCCGGCGATCTTCGTCAGGTCAGCGACAGCATTGTCGAGAACCTTCTTGTCGGCAACCGCTTCACCCACACCCATGTTGAGCGTGATTTTGGTGATGCGCGGTACTTGCATCGGCGACTTGTAGCCGAACTTTTCGATCAAGTCTTTGGAGACTTTTTCGCGGAAGTGTTTTTGGAGACGTGCCATGTGAGTACCCCTTAGGCGATCTTGATTTCGTCGCCGCTGGACTTGAAGACGCGAAGGCGCTTGCCGTCCGCGATCTTGATGCCCACACGATCGGCCTTGCCGGTCGCGGCATTGAAGATCGCCACGTTGGATTGGTGGATGGGCATGGTCTTTTCGACGATGCCACCAGTAGTACCCTTGAGCGGGTTCGGTTTGGTGTGCTTCTTGACGGTGTTGATGCCGTCGACGATCAGATGCGAGTCGTCCTTGCGCAGCGAAACAACACCGCGCTTACCCTTGTCACGACCGGCCAACACGATAACCTGGTCGCCTTTGCGAATCTTGTTCATGGCGTTGTTGTCCTTACAGAACTTCGGGAGCCAGCGACACGATCTTCATGAACTTTTCGGTGCGCAACTCGCGCGTCACCGGTCCGAAGATGCGGGTGCCGATCGGCTCCAGCTTGGCATTGAGCAACACGGCTGCGTTGCTGTCGAATTTGACGAGGGAACCGTCGGCACGGCGAATGCCCTTGGCAGTACGAACCACGACTGCGCTGTAGATCTCACCTTTTTTGACGCGACCACGCGGAGCGGCTTCCTTGATGCTGACCTTGATAACGTCGCCCACGCTGGCGTAACGTCGCTTGGAGCCACCCAGCACCTTGATACACAGAACGGATTTCGCCCCTGTGTTGTCGGCTACTTCGAGCCTGGATTCAGCTTGGATCATTTCGAATAGTTCCCAACTTGTACCGATGCGAACCCGAAGGCGGATTCACTGCAGTCAGTCTTGGGCCCGTCGTCCGCACCCCGAACCACTCGGGGCACTTCCGCTGGGCAGAAGCTTCACTCGTTTAGAGCGAAGCCCGCGATTGTGCCATGCGTTCGACGGTGCGTCAACTGCGCTTGGCCGATGGAAGCCAGAAACTAGACTGGCGTCTGTGCATACCAAGCAACACAACGACCCGCACCAAGCCATCTCGACGGCGATGACGCGTCGCCGCCTGCTTGCCATGCTGCTCTCGGCAAACCCAATCGTCTTCGGGTTGACTGCCTGTAACGGTTCGTCGAGCGGCCAGTGGACCGCCGGTCCGCTTTCACCCGTCCGCTTGCGCCTGCTCGCTGAAGCCCGTTGGCCGCACCGGATCCAAATAGCGGAAACGCCCACGGGCGGCCCCTCAGGAATCGACTTCGACGCCGCGAACAGTGAGTACCTGATATTGAGTGATGACCGGTCGGATCTTGCGCCAGTTCGTTTTTATACGGCGCGGTGGCGTGACCCAGCCACCGCGCCGCCCGAACCAGTTTCCGTCGTTTTCCTGCAGCGTCCGGGCAGCGGGCCGTGGCCAGGGCGCGCCAAGGCCGTCGAGGGCACGCCCGTTCCGGATCCGGAGTCCCTGAGGTTGCGTCCTGCGACAGGCACGATTCTTTGGTCCAGCGAAGGCGACGTGGCGCGCGGCTTCGGCCCGGCGCTTTATGAATCGACACGCGATGGCCGCTTCCTGCGCGAGTTCACGTTGCCTTCGATGTTCAAAGCCGACCCCTCCAGGCGACGCGGACCACGCGACAACCTCGGGTTCGAAGGCCTTGCCCTGACGCCGGACGGCCGCCACGCCTGGCTGGCGATGGAAAACGCTCTGATAGAAGACGGGCCCGTGCCAACACTCGAAGCCCCCGGTGGGCCCTGCCGCTTCACGCAGATCGATCTCGCTTCGGGCCGCGCAACGCGACAGATCGCCTACATCCCTGACGCTATCCCGCAACGCCCCACTGTTCCGGGTGGCTTCGCGGACAACGGCGTCAGCGAGGTGCTGATGATCGATGCACACCGCATGCTGGTTCTGGAGAGGGCGTACGCGGTCGGCGTCGGCAATTCATTGCGTCTCTACGAGATCGACACGAGCACCGCCAGCGACGTGCTGGCGTTCGATACTTTGACGCCATCCAACCATCGCCCAGCGAACAAGACGCTCGTCGCCGACTTTGCGACGCTAGGCCTTTCGCGCCTCGACAACAGTGAGGGCATGTGCTGGGGCCCGCCGCTGGCCAACGGGCGCCGCACGCTGGTGGTCGTCAGCGACGACAATTTCAATCCGCTGCAAATTACCCAATTCGCCGCACTCGAATTCATCGACCGACCCATGACCACATGACCATCGCCGTCACCTTCCTGCCCCGCAACGCCGCCACACCACTCCCACCGATCGCCTTCATCGGTGGCGGCAACATGGCGAGCGCCATCATCGGTGGCTTGCTTCGCCAAGGCACGGTGGCCGGCACTTTCGAGGTGGTCGAGCCATTCGACGAGGCCCGAACGCGGCTTGCAAATGAGTTTGGCATCGCAGCTCTGACTGAAGCGAACCCTGCGCTCGCGCGCTGCGCCGTCGTCGTGTGGGCCGTCAAGCCGCAAACCTTTGCGGACGCGGCGAAACCGGTGCGCGCCTTCGCACCCGATGCGCTTCACCTCAGCGTCGCGGCGGGCATTACCTCGGACAGCATCGCGCGCTGGCTGGGCAGCGAGCGCATCGTGCGTGCCATGCCCAACACGCCAGCGCTCGTCGGCCAGGGCATGACCGGCCTTTTCGCCCGACCGGCAACGAGCAGCGAAGACCGCGCGCTCGTCGCACAACTGCTGGCACCGACCGGCGAACTGCTCTGGGTCGACGCTGAAAGCGATCTCGACGCCGTGACGGCGATGTCCGGTTCGGGCCCGGCCTACGTCTTCTATTTCATCGAAGCAATGACAGAGGCGGGCATCGAGATGGGATTGCCTGCCGACCAGGCGCAGCGCCTGGCCATCGGCACCTTCACCGGCGCATCGGCGTTGGCCAAGAGCGCAACGGAGGCTCCGTCGGTGTTGCGACAGCGGGTGACGTCGAAGGGTGGAACGACCTACGCTGCCATCAAGTCTCTCGAAGCCGCTGACGTAAAAGCCCAGTTCAAGACCGCCATTCTTGCGGCACAAAAACGCGCGGCAGAGTTGGGTGAAGAATTCGGCAAAGGCTGATTGCCGGCCGAAGCCAGCCCTTCGAGCGAAGCGCGCTCAGCGCAGGGCGTAGCTGGCAACGACCCCTGCGAACACAGTGAAGCCGAGCCAATGGTTCAGGCGAAACGCCTGGAAGCAGCCGTCGCGCGTGCGCGTGCGAACCAGGCGCCAGTGCCAGACGGCTTGCGCGGCAGCCAGGACAATAGCGATGAAGAAGACCAGGCCCAGACCGCGGCTCGCACCCGCAATGGTCCACAGCAACAGAAAAGCCGCATAGCTCGCCACGACCGCAGCAACATCGAAGCGCCCAAAGGTGATGGCAGAGGTCTTCATGCCGATCTTCAAGTCGTCGTCGCGGTCGACCATCGCGTATTCGGTGTCGTAGGCCAGCACCCAGAACAGATTGCCCACGAGCAGCAGCACGACGAAGGCCGGCACTGCCGACTGCACTGCCGCGAACGCCATCGGGATGCCGAAGCTGAAAGCTATGCCGAGAACCGCCTGCGGGATCGAGACGAAGCGCTTCGCAAAGGGATACGCGAGCGTGATGGCGAGCGCCGCGAATGACCAGAGAACGGTCAGCCGATTGGTTGTGAGCACCAGAGCAAAAGCAAGCAGCGCCAGCACTGCCCCCAGCGTCAATGCTTCTCTCACCGACACCGCTCCGCTCGTCACCGGCCGCTGTGCGGTGCGCTTCACATGGCGATCGAAATCACGATCGGCCACGTCGTTGATGCAGCAGCCCGCGCTGCGCATCAGAAACGTGCCGAGCACGAACACGATCACCAAGTGCCACCCCGGCCAACCATCGGCGGCGAACCAAAGCGCACCCAGCGTGGGCCAGAGCAGCAGCAACCAACCGGCGGGCCGATTCCAGCGAATCAGATCAAGATAGACATGCCGCCCCCTTAGCTTGCTCACTTCGTGTAGCCGCTTCCCCGCCCGAGGGGGCAACGCCAGCGGCTCGGCAAAGCCGGTTTCGCGGCGTTTCTCGAACAGGCCATCGCCTCAATCTTCAAGCAGCGAACGCAGCATCCACGCCGTCTGGTCGTGCACGGTGCAGCGCGCGGTTAGCATGTCGGCGGTCGGGTCGTCGCCGGCTTCTTCGGCCACCGGAATGAACTCGCGCGCAATGCGCGAGACGGTTTCGTGGCCCTTGACAAGAATGCGGACCATCTCCATCGCCTTCGGCGGTTGCTGCGGCACATCGGGCACGGTAGCGATCTTGCTGAATTCGGCATACGAGCCCGGCGCGTAGTGGCCGAGTGCGCGGATGCGTTCTGCAATCACGTCAGTCGAATTCCAAAGCTCGGTGTACTGACCCATGAACATCGCGTGCAGCGAGTTGAAGTGCGGGCCGGTCACGTTCCAATGGAAATTGTGCGTCGTGAGATAGAGCGTGTAGGTGTCTGCCAGCACGCGGCTCAAACCCTCGGCTATGTCCGCGCGGTCTTGCCGTTCGATCCCTATGTTGATGATCGGCGCGTTGCGACTGCCCGACTCCGTCGACACCACCGTTCCGCCCTTCTTGGGCACCTTGCCGGACGCAGCCACGGGGTTGGACGATTTCGCTTTTTTCAGATCTTTGGTCATGACGATGTGATCTCTTTTCGATGTGAGTTCAAAATCAAGATTTTCAGAGCGGAGCGCGGGTACCGCAACAGCACGTCGCTATGGCAGCGATGGTCTGTGCCTTCAAGACAGCCGCTTCACACCCGGAAGCTCGCACGCATAGATCGCATTGCGCAGCGCGGCGATCGCCTCGTAGCGTGTAAAGCTGCGGCGCCATGCCAGCACCACGCGGCGCGTCGGCGGCTCGCGGCCTTCGCCATCGACGACCGGAAGGTAGCGCACCATCTGCTCGTTGTCTTTCTTGCCCTTGCCCCTGGGCTTGAGCGCCTCTGCTGGCACCGACAGCCGCGGCACCAACGTGACACCCATGCCGGAAGCCACCATGTGCTTGATGGTTTCCAGAGACGAGCCTTCGAAGCTCTTGCGGATGCCTTCGGCATTGCTCGAAAAGCGCGCGAACTCGGGGCAGACTTCCAGCACGTGATCGCGAAAGCAATGGCCAGTTCCGAGCAGTAGCATCGTCTCGTTGCGCAGTTCGTCGGAAGTGATCGAATCCTTCCCCGCTAGCTTGTGGTTGATCGGCAGTGCGGCCATGAAGGGCTCGTCGTACAGCGCGGCCATTGCCAGGCCGTTGTCCGGAAAAGGCTCGGCCATGATGGCGCAATCGATCTCGCCAGCGCGCAGCATTTCGAGCAGCTTCACGGTGAAGTTTTCTTGCAGCATCAGCGGCATTTGCGGCGTGCGGGTGATCATCTGGCGCACCAGGTCGGGCAACAGGTAGGGGCCGATCGTGTAGATCACGCCGAGGTTCAATGCGCCGGCCAGCGGGTCTTTGCCTCGCTTGGCAATCTCCTTGATGCTGGCGGCCTGATCGAGCACGCTCTGCGCCTGCTGCACGATCTGCTCGCCCAGCGGTGTGACCGTGACCTCGCCTGCGCTGCGCTCGAACAGCTTCACTTCGAGTTCGTCCTCAAGCTTCTTTATGGCGACCGACAGCGTGGGCTGAGAGACGTAGCAGGATTCGGCGGCCTTGCCGAAGTGGCGTTCGCGCGCCACTGCGACGATGTATTTGAGTTCGGTAAGGGTCATAGCTTCCGACAATTATGCGCAGTCGCCCCGTAGGCTAGCGAGCTCATGCTTTGAGATATTCGGCTTTGGTGCCGAGCCAGCGGTCCACGTGCTTCTGCGCTAGCTCAGGGTATTGATCCAGCATACGAGGCGCGAGATCTCGCGCCCAATCGAGCAGCAACGCGTCTGTTTCGAGATCGGCAAAGCGAAGCAGGGGCGCGCCGGATTGCTTCGCCCCGAGAAACTCGCCGGGTCCGCGAATCTCGAGGTCGCGACGTGCGATCTCGAAGCCGTCGCCGGTTTCCGCCATTGCCTTCAAGCGCGCGCGCGCCGCCTCGCCGACGCGGCCGGCTTCGTTCGGCGCGTAGAGCAAAACGCAGGCCGATGCCGCTGCGCCGCGACCAACCCGCCCGCGCAACTGGTGCAACTGCGACAGCCCAAAGCGCTCCGCGTGCTCGATCACCATCAGCGACGCATTCGGCACATCGACGCCGACTTCGATCACCGTCGTACTGACGAGCACCTGGATCTGATTGGCGGTGAAGGCAGCCATCACCGCCTGCTTGTCTGGCGTCGACATGCGCGAATGCAGCAGACCTACATGGACCGGCTGACCCAGCACGTCTGCCAACTCGTCGCGCGTTTCTGTCGCATTGCGCAAATCGACTGCTTCGCTTTCTTCGATCAACGGACAGACCCAGTAGACCTGCCGCCCTTGCGAAAGCTGCGCCTGAATGCGCGCGACGACTTCGTCGCGGCGGTGGTCCGCCACCAGCTTGGTGACGATGGGCGTGCGGCCCGGCGGCAGCTCATCGAGCGTGGACACATCGAGATCGGCAAAGTAACTCATCGCAAGCGTGCGCGGAATCGGCGTGGCGCTCATCATCAGCAAGTGGGGCTCGAGGTGCCCGACGGCCTTGCCGCGCAGCGCAAGCCGTTGCGCCACGCCGAAGCGATGCTGCTCGTCGATGATGGCCAGCGCCAGTCGCCTGAAGCGCACCTTCTCCGAGATAACGGCGTGCGTACCGATGACCAATGCCGCCTCGCCGCTTTCCACCGCTGCCGACATGACGTCGCGCTCCTTCTTCTTCTGGCTGCCGGTCAGCCACGCCACACGCAAGCCGCGCTCCGCGAGCAAGGGATCGAGCCAGCCCACCAACTTGCCGAAGTGCTGCGACGCCAGGATCTCGGTCGGCGCCATCAGCGCGCATTGAAAGCCGGCGTCGATACAGCGTGCGGCCGCCAGCGCAGCGACCACTGTCTTGCCGGAGCCGACATCGCCCTGCAGCAGCCGGTGCATCGGAATCGACCGTTCCAGGTCGCGCGTGATCTCTTCGCCGACTCGCTGCTGCGCGCCGGTCAGGCCGAACGGCAGCACCGCCATCAACTGCGCGTACAACGACGTGGCGGACGTCATCGACCGCAGCGGAGGTGCCTGCTGCGCGGCGCGCTCGCGCCGTGCCTGCAACTGCGACAGCTGTTGTGCCAACAACTCTTCGGCCTTGATGCGCTGCCAGGCAGGATGACTTCGGTCTTCCAGCGTTGCCATCGCCACGTCGGGCGTCGGGTAGTGCAGAAACGACAGCGCGCGGCGCAAGTCCCACACCTCTTGCGCATCGATCGAAATCCCGACGGACTCCGGCACGGTCTCGTCTAGCGCAGCACGCGCGAGGCCCGATCTCACCTCGCGCCGCAGCACCGGTTGCGCGAGCCCGGCGATGGTCGAGTAAACCGGCGTCAGCGCATCGGGCAACGAAGTGCCTGCCGCCTTGACGGTCGGATGCATCATCGTGCGGCCGATAAACCTGCCGCGCACCTCGCCGCGCACCCGCACCCGCGCGCCGACTTCGAGCTGCTTTTGCTGTGATGGATAGAAGTTGAAGAAGCGCAGCTGGCAGGTGTCGCTGCCGTCGTCGATGTTCACGAGCAGCTGGCGGCGCGGACGAAACGCGACTTCGCTTTCGGTCACCACGCCTTCGACCTGCGCCAGGTCGCCTTCGCGCGTGTCGGCCAACCGCACGATGCGCGTTTCGTCTTCGTAGCGCATCGGCAGGTAGAGCGCGAAGTCGATGTCGCGCACGAGGCCGAGCTTGCGCAGTGCGCGCTGAACGAGGCTGAGCCCGGCGCCAGGTGGCGCGGGTGCTCCGGCTGCAGCCGCGGGGGTCGCGACCGCCATATCCGCCGTCGCCGGCGCTGACTTGTTCTTCCGGAGCGACGCCTTGGGCACGGTCAGCAAAGATCCTGCAACGCGCTCAGCGCATCCGGGAAGCGAAAGCGGAAGCCGGTTCTCCCGAGGTTCGCCGGCACCACGCGCTGCCCTTCGAGCAGCACGTCCGCCTGCTCGCCCAGCGCCAGCCGGACCGGCCAGGCTGGGGTCGGCAGCCAGCAGGGCCGATGCAGAACCTGCGCCGCGGTACGCGCGAACGCCTCCTGCGAGAGGTGACCCGGCGCAGTGAAGTTATAGGCCTGCGGTGCCAGCGGGGCATCGGGCTGCGCCGCGACGCGCCACACGTGCGCCATGCCGCGAACAATGTCATGCACGTGAATCCACGACGTGCATTGCCGCCCTGTTCCCAACCGTCCACCGGCGCCGAGCCGGATCGGCGCAAGCAGTTTGGGCAGCGCCCCGCCATGACCCAGGACCAGGCCGAACCGCAGACACGCCACGCGCACGCCATGGCGTGCCGCCGTGTGCGCTGCGGCCTCCCAGCGCTGGCACAAAAGCGACATGAAGATGTTTTGCGGCGGGCTCGACTCCGTCAGCTCGGCAGTGTCGTCTTGTGACTGCACCCCGTAATAGCCGATGGCCGATCCCGACAGCATCAGCCAAGGCTTGACCGCCCGCGTGCCGATCCAGGCGACCAGCTTTTGCGTCAGCCCTTCACGACTGGCCAGCAACTCGGCTCGACGGTGTGTGGTCCAGCGCGGGCCGATGACGGGCGCGCCCGCCAGGTTGACGATCACATCGACGGCCGGCGCGGGCGGGATTTCTTCGAGCCGCCGGACGCAGCGCACGCCCGTGCCGAAGAGCTGCGTGGCCGCCGTCGCATCGCGCGTCCAGACGCTGACCGAGTGCCCGTCGGCCTGCAGCGCCTCGATCAGCAGTCGACCGATGAACCCGGTCCCGCCGGTGACCAGCACATGGGCGGGACCTGTGCCGAAACGAACCGGCGCCGCGAAGTCGGATGAAGAGATCATGCAATCGATTCTGCCGCCTGAACAAGATTTGAGTTTGGGAACCGGTGGCGTTGAATCGGGGGTGGGACAATCCGTCCTGATTTTTTCCCGGCACACTCGCCGCCACCTTGGAACGGGCCTGTCCAGCCCTCAAGCGCATGCGCAACTTCACGCTCTCCGATTTCGACTTCGATCTGCCCCCTGAACTGGTGGCACAACACCCGGCCCTCGAACGCACGTCGTCCCGCCTGCTCGATAGCACCGCGGCTACAGCGGGCTCAGCAGGCACGGCGGTTGATCGCATCTTCAAGGACCTACCTTCGCTGCTGCGCGCGGGCGACCTGCTGGTCTTCAACGACACGCGCGTCGTCAAGGCCCGCCTCTTCGGCGAGAAACCGACCGGCGGCAAGCTCGAGCTGCTGGTCGAGCGCGTGCTCACCGGCAACGAAGTCGTGGCTCACATGAAGGTCAACAAAAAGCCGCTGGCCGGCACCACGCTGCAGATGGTCGGCGGCTTCAGCGCGACGCTGCTCGGACGCTGGCCCGATGAAAAAGGCGCGCTGTTCCGCTTCGCTTTCGGCAGTGAAGCCGACGAAGACCCGTACGCGCTCATGAGCCGTTGCGGTCACGTGCCCTTGCCGCCCTACATCACGCACACCGACTCGGCCGACGACGAGAGTCGCTACCAGACCGTGTTCGCGCGCGTGCCCGGCGCGGTCGCTGCGCCGACGGCCGCGCTGCACTTCGACGAAGCCCTGCTCGCAGAACTCGCAGCACGCGGCATCGAGCGCGCGAGCGTCACGCTGCACGTCGGCGCCGGCACCTTCCAGCCCGTCAAGACCGAGAACATCGCAGAGCACACGATGCACGCCGAGCGCTACGAAGTGCCCGAGGCCACGCAGCGCGCCATTGCCGCCTGCAAGGCACGCGGCGGCCGAGTCGTCGCCGTCGGCACGACCACGGTGCGCACGCTCGAATCGTGGGCGAGAAGCGGTGAGGCTTCGGGCGATACGCGCATCTTCATCACGCCCGGTTTCGCCTTCCAGCATGTCGATGTACTGGTCACCAACTTCCATTTGCCGAAGAGCACCTTGATGATGCTGGTCAGCGCCTTCGCCGGCTACGAACACGTGATGGGGCTGTATGCGCACGCCATCGCTCAGCACTATCGATTCTTCAGCTACGGCGACGCCATGCTTCTGGCGCGCGCACCGTCATGACCTTCACCCGCTTTGCATCCTTTGCCGCGCTGGCTTTGTGCGGGCTGGCGCCTTTCGCCGGTCAAGCACGCGGCTACACACCGCAAGGCATGTGCGGCGACTACGCACGGCTCGACATCACGAGTCCTACCGGCACCTGCGTCGCGCTGCTGGCCGATGAGGCCCAGGGCCTGCGCGCACCGCGCCGCATCCTCGAAGTAGCGCCGGGCCGCTACTGGGTAGTCGACATGGGCTCATGGGAGCCGCGCCATGGCCGACTGCTCGAGATGACGCTGCCGACCGACGGCCCGGCCCCGCGGCGGGCGCGGTTCACCGTACTGGCTGAGCAGCTCGATCGCCCTTTGGGACTCGTCATCGGACCGGACGGCAAGGCGTACATCGGCGAGTCGAGCGCGATCTGGCGCACGCCGATCCCTGCTCTCGGCGGCGCGCTGCAGCGCGAGCCGTTGATCGACGGCCTGCCCGGCAACGGCACGCATCCTCTCAAGGAACTGGCGTTCGCGCCGGACGGGCATCTCTTCGTCAACGTCGGCTCAGATTCCGACAATTGCCGTGACACGTCGAAGCGTTTTCCCTTGCCCTGCCCCGACCTGGCCGGACCGAAGCCGCGCGCGGCGGTCTACGAAGCCGTGTTGGCGACGCCGGGTTTCAAGCTGCAAAGCTTCAAGCCGTTCGCTACCGGGCTGCGCAATTCGGTCGCGCTGACCGTCCTGCCCGACGGGCCGGCCAAGGGCACGGTGCTGCAAGGCGAGAACTCCATCGACTATGAAGAAGTCGGTCAGCCGCCCGAAGAACTCAACCGCCTGCAGGCCGGCCGCGATTACGGCTGGCCTTACTGCGTCGGCAATCGCCAGCCCGCGCGTGGCTACGAGAACCGGTACGACTGCAAGACGACCGAAGCTCCGCTCATGCTTTGGCCAGCGCACGTCGCGCCACTGCAGATGATGGTCGGCCCCACTGGCAGCCGCTTCGCCGGACAGGTTCTGGTCGCATGGCGCGGCCACCAACCGCCGGGTCACCGCGTGGTCGGCTACAAGCTCAACGCGCAGGGGCTGCCTTCAGGCAAGCCGATCGACTGGCTCTCGGGCTGGGACCCCAAGCCCGGCGTGCGCCCGATGGGCAAGCCCACCGGCATTGCCGTCGACCGCCAGGGCCGCCTGCTGGTGGTCGAAGACCTCAATCGCACCATCCTCATGTTGCTGCCCTCCCCGAAAAAATGACCGACACGTCCACCCTGCCCCGCCTGAAGTTCGACCTGCTCGCGACCGATGCAACCAGCCATGCGCGCCGCGGCACGCTCACACTCAACCACGGTGTCGTGCAGACGCCGATATTCATGCCCGTCGGCACGTACGGCACCGTCAAGGGCGTGATGCCGCGCAGCCTGGAAGAGATGGGCGCACAGATCATTCTGGGCAACACCTTCCATCTGTGGATGCGTCCGGGACTCGACGTGATGGCGAGCTTCGGCGGACTGCATCAGTTCGAGAAGTGGAACAAGCCGCTTCTCACCGACTCGGGCGGTTTCCAGGTGTGGTCGCTCGGTGCCATGCGCAAGATCAGCGAAGAAGGCGTCAAGTTCGCATCGCCCGTGAACGGCGACAAGCTCTTCTTGACGCCCGAAGTCTCGATGCAGATCCAGACCATCCTGAACAGCGACATCGCGATGCAGTTCGACGAGTGCACGCCGTACGACACGGCGGGCCACATCACGACCGAGGCCGAAGCGCGCACGTCGATGGCGCTCAGCCTGCGCTGGGCAGCGCGCTGCAAGACCGAGTTCGAGCGGCTTGACAACCCCAACGCGCTGTTCGGCATCGTGCAGGGCGGCATGTTCGAGAACCTGCGCGAAGAGTCGCTGGCCGCGCTGGTCGACATGGACTTTCCCGGCTATGCCATCGGCGGGGTGAGTGTCGGCGAGCCAAAGGAAGAGATGCTGCACATCATGGGGCACACGCCGCACCGGCTGCCCACGGACAAGCCGCGCTACCTGATGGGCGTCGGCACGCCGGAAGACCTGGTGCAGGGCGTTGCCGATGGCGTCGACATGTTCGACTGCGTGATGCCCACGCGCAATGCGCGCAACGGCACCATCTTCACGCGCTATGGCGACTTGAAGCTGCGCAACGCGCGCCACAAAACCGACCCGCAGCCACTCGATCCGAGCTGCACTTGCCACGCCTGCGCAGGCACATCAGGCGTGAGTTGGGACGATGGCGGGCGCGATGGCTTCAGCCGCGCTTACATGCACCACCTCGACCGCTGTGCCGAGATGCTCGGGCCGATGCTGTGCACCATCCACAACCTGCACTATTACCTGAACCTGATGCGAGAGATCCGCCAGGCGCTCGACGTGGGTCGCTTTGCGGAGTTCCGCGCGCAGTTCAAGTCCGTCCGCGCGCGCGGCATCTGAACGGAGCAGCGCCGGCACTGTCCGCCTGCCGACCTCAGCTTTCGGGACGCAACGTCCAACGACCCGTCAACGATGCGCCCGGCGCCAGCACCGTGCCGCCCAAAGTCTCGACCGGGTAGCGGTCCGACAGGTTGATGGCGTCGGTGCATTGGCTTACCGGCTCGGCGCAAAAGTGGTCGGCGCCGCGCGGGCAATACAGCACGAAGAAATCCAGCGGCGACTCGGCCGCCATGACGATGGCGTGCCCGCTGCCGGGCCACTCGATGCGTGCGCTGTGCTGCCAGCCGGCAAAGTTGTTGTCGAGGTCGAGCGCATCGAGGCCGACGCCATCGCGCAGCATCGCCACCTCGGGTGTCGCTTCGAGCGCGACGGGCATCACCTCGGCATCGCCACGCCACATGGCGTCGGTCACGGTCTGCAGACGCGTGCCCGGGTGGTGCGGAAAGTAAGGGTGGTGGCCGATGCCGGCCGGCATCGCCACGTCATCACGGTTGGTCAGCGCAATCGTCGCAACCAGGCCAGTCGCATCGAGCTCGAAAACCTGCGATGCCTCGAAACGCCAGGGCCACGCAGCGCAGGCATCCACCTGCAATGAGAGCTTTACACGCGCCGGCGTCGCCTCGTCGACCGTCCAGGACCGCAGCCACCCGAGGCCATGCAGTGGATGGCGACCTGAAGGCGAGGCGGGATGTCCGGGTGGCACGTCAATCTCCCGGACGCCGAAGCGGGCATGGCCATCGCGGATGCGATTGCACCAAGGCAACAGCGGATAACTCGCCATGCCAGACGGGTTGCGCTGCGCCAGTGCTGCTGGCGTCGCCGGCCGGAGCCAGTCAGTGCGCGCACCGTCGCGTTCGCTCCAGAAGGCAGCGATGGCGCCGCCGACCGATGGCGCCAGCGTCATACGCAGCGCGCCGGCTTCGAGATGCACCAGAGCATCGACTGCCTGGTCCGGGACTTCGACTGGGTTCATGCAGGTCCTGCGGGCGAATCGCCTCGATCGCGGCATTCTCGTTCACACGGGTAGCGGGCGTGAACACGGTCGACGAAAATTGCAGCATGACATCGTCCATCGTGCCTTCGACTCCCCCGCCCTCGACCTCGCCTTCCGCTTCGCTTTCGGCGCGATACCCATCGCTCGAAGGCCGCGTCGTGTTTATCTCCGGGGGTGCGACCGGCATCGGCGAAGCGCTGGTCAGCGCATTCCATGCGCAGGGCGCGCGAGTCGGCTTTTGCGACTTAGACGCCGTTGCCGGCGCCGCATTGGCTGCACGACTGAAAGGGCCCAATGCACCCCTCTTCTTGACCTGCGACGTCACCGATGTGGCTGCGCTGCACGGCGCGATCGACACGGTACGCAAACACTTTGGCCCGATCGGCGTGCTGGTCAACAACGCGGCGAACGACCGGCGCCACGACATGGCCGATGTAACCAGCGAAGACTTCGACCGGCTGGTCGCGGTCAACATCAAGCACCAGTTCTTCGCGGCGCAAGGAGTGGCCGGAGACATGCGCTCGCTCGGCGGCGGATCGATCATCAACTTCGGCTCGATCAGTTGGATGATCAAGGGCGCCGGCTATCCGGTGTACCAGGCGTGCAAGGCTGCGGCACGCGGGCTCACGCGGTCGCTGGCGCGAGATCTGGGCAAGCAGAACATCCGTGTCAATTCGATCGTGCCGGGCTGGGTGATGACGGAGCGGCAATTGCGCTTGTGGGTCAAGCCCGAGTCAGCGGCCGAGATCGATGCGGCCCAGTGCCTGCCGGGCCGTGTCATGGCTGAAGACATCGCCAGCATGGCGCTCTTTCTAGCTGCTGACGACTCGAAGATGTGCACGGCCCAGGACTACGTGGTGGATGCAGGCTGGACCTGATCTTGCCGACCATGCACCAAGCAAGAAGCCCGGCAAGCCGGGCTTCTTGTCGTCCGCATCCGGCATAAGCCGGAGCGCGGATGAGCGCGCAGGTCAGTCGCGCAGCTCAGCTGGCACCGTGCCGCCGTTGGCCGCCAGCTTGGTCATGACCTGACGATGCAGCCAGATGTTCATCTTGGCGCTGTCGCTGGTGTCTTCGCCATAGCTCAGTTCAGCGGCGAGCTTCTTGCGCTCGTCCAGACTGCTGTCGAGGCCAAGCAGCTTCATCAAGTCGACGATCGAAGTGCGCCAGTTCAGGTTTTTGGCGCCCGGCATGGCGTCGAGCACAGCGGCCACGTCGCCCAGCGGAATGGCCGGTGGTGGTGCAGCCGCGGCCGGGGCACCGGCAGGCGCAGGTGCTGGCGTGGGAGCAGCAGCCGTGGCCGTAGCGTCAGCGGCATGGGCCGAAGGGAAAATCTTGGAAAGAATGCTGCCGAAAATGCTCATGTTTTTGTTCCGTCGAAGGTGAAGGATGGTGGTTGAATCGGGCCCTTCCCGAACCTGCCGTCGCCGCACCTTTCGGTGACCGCGAAGCAGCAGCGCGTTGTATCACGGGCCTGCGACGACCCTGTTACAACGCAGGCATCGGACCTGTCAGCGGACCGGCCGCCCTAGAGTCGGCCGGCGGGGTCACAGCCGAAGCCGTAGCCGACGCCGCAGCCGATGTACCGCAGGCATGGCAGAACTTCGAGAAGGCACTCTTGCGTGCGGCGCAATGCCCGCAGTGGTCGTACAAGCCGATGCCGCAATGCGGGCAAAAGTCGATGTCGGTGCTCTTCAAGTCGACCGGGCGCTCGCAACCGGGACACACGCTTTTGGCGAGCCGCGCGAGCGCCACGTCGTAGCTCAGCTCCTCGCGTCGGACTTGATCGGGCTGCTGCTCGGCCAGCTTTTGTTTAGCGAGGTAACGATTGAGTCCGACGATCGCGTAGCGCCCCACCAGCACCGTGATGACGATGCCTACGACGTAGCGCACGTAACCGCCGTAGCTCGGCAGGTAAGGCACCAGCTCGACGAAAAATGCGAATAACGCGAAGTAGATGAAGCCCCAGACAAACGGCCAGTAGGTGCTCTTGCGCTTCTTCACGAAGAGCCAGCCGGCAACCGCGAGAAGTGGCAAGGTCAGCGCCAGTCGATAGCCGAACACGCGCAATTCGATACGCCGGTATTCGGCTTCGAGCTTGATGTTGGCATCGTGCTCGAGGACCCCGAGTTGTTCCTGCGCACGCTCCTGTGCCTGCCGCGCGTCGAGCGTGATCTGCTGCTGCGCGCTCAAGCGAACCTCGGCTTTGTCTTCGGCGGCCTTCAAAGCATCGAGCGCCTTGGTGCGTGCGATCAACTCGTTGTCCTGATCCGGCTGCGCGGTGGCGCGCCGAGTCGCGATCCAGTTACCGAAAGTCTCGCGCGCATTCCGGCTGGCTTGCTGCGCGACGTTGAGCTGCAACTCGGCCTGTTCAAGCTCTTGCGATGCCTTATGTTCTGCTGCCTCCGAAGTCTTGACGGTGGCGCGCAGCGGATCGGCCGCAGCATGGTCGATGAAGTCGTCCATCTGGCGCACGCGCTCGACCTGCGGCAAATCGCCGACCAGCGTGCTGCCGAGGCCGATCAAGAACCCGGCGAACACCACCGACACCAGCCAAAGGCCGCGGCGAAACCATTTTTCGGAAAGACGTAAGGATTTGCTCATTTTTATTTACAGCGTAAGTGCGGTGATCGGGCCGAACGTGAGGGTGGTCAGCTCATGGCTTTGAACTTCAGCATGGGCCGGCTTGGTCGGGAACAGAAAGAGCGCCGCCAAGCTGACAGCCAGCGCCAGCAGCACGATGCGCAACGCCGCCCACAGCACGCGCTGCCAGCGGGGCACCTTGGCAGCCCGCTCGGCCTCGTAAGACGCGAAGTTGGTGATTCGACGAATCACGTCAGCCTCTCCTTGTGCTGCAACGCACGGTCGATGACGCCGCCGGTATCGCCACGACAACACTCGCTGTAGTGCTGACGGCGATCACGAGAATGGCAACTGGAGCGGTTCATGACGGTGAAGTGCCTCGCGGCATAGTGAAGGTGTGCGGATGATGGATCGCACACCGCATGAAGGAGGCGAATTCATGCGCCAGTGGCGGCGCAATGGGCTCGTGGTATCCGCAGGAGATACCGCGCAGCGAGCAACGGCTCAGTGCCGATGAAGATCGTCGCGCGTAAAGGGCCGCTCGAGATGTGCGACCCGGACCGCTATCCGCTCGATCAGGTCTTGCGTCGGAGCGGGCGCTCCGATGGGCACGAACACCAGCGGCAGCGCCAAGCTGACCGCCACCCAGGGCCAGCGCAGCTTCGGGTGCGGCCGGTTGTGTTGAATCGCCAGAAAGGTGACGCTCACGATGCCCCCCATCAGGTAGCCCGCCAACACCTCGGAGATGGAATGGGCCTCGAGCACCAATCGAGAGACACCGATGACGAAGGCCAGCAACCAGCCGGCGATGGCGAAGGCCACACGCGGTGCGTGGCCCCAACGCGAGGCCATCAGCCACAACGCCACGGGCCAGATACTGGTCGCCAGCATGGTGTGTCCGCTGACGCCGGTGAAGTCGAGCCGCGCATTGCCGATGCCCCAGCCGAGGAACGCCAGCTTGGACGCAAACACGATGCTGCTGCCGAGCCCGAAGATCACGACCCAGCGGATCGCGCCGTTGCGGGTGCGTGGTGAGACGCCGAGCCAGACCGCGATCAGCGCGGCACAAGGCAACAGCAGACCGCTGTCGCCCAGAAGGGTCAGTAGATGCCAGCTCAGAAAGTGCTCCGTGGGTGCTTCATGCAGTCAACAGCGCACGCACGCGCTGTTGCAATAGTTCGGGCTGGACGTCGGCCGGAGCCGCGGCGCTACCGACATTCAGGCCAACGCTGCTGAAGAGGCCACGCCGGAACGGCTTGACCATCGCCACGTTTTTATCTCCGCGCTTTTCGATGCGGCTGAAATAAGAGCCCCACAGGTTGGTCAGCGCCATCGGCACGACCGGCACCTCCATGCCCTCGCTGCGCGCCATGTCGACGATCTTCATGATGCCGCCCTTGAAAGGTTGCAACTCGCCATCGCGTGTGAGCGCACCTTCCGGAAAGATCGCCAGCAGGTCGCCTTCGCGCAGCACGCCAATGGCCTGTGCAAACGCCGACTCGTAGGCCGCAGGATTCTCTTTGTTCGGTGCAATCGGAATCGCCTTGGCAAGCTTGAAAAGCCAGCCCAGCACCGGCACCTTGAAGATCTGGTGGTCCATGATGAAACGGATCGGTCGCGGGCTCGCGGCCATCAGCAGCACCGCATCGATGAAGCTCACGTGGTTGCAAACGAGGATAGCGGCGCCCTCGGTAGGAATGTGCTCGTCGCCGCACACCTTGAACCGATAGATGAAGCGCGACAACACCCAGGAGACGAAGCGCAACAGGTATTCCGGCACCAGCATGAAGATGTAGAAAGCGACGATGGCGTTGGCGATGCCGGTGAACAAGAAGATCTGCGGAATGGTGAAGCCGGCGCCGAGCAAGGCGCCGGCAATCACCGAACTCGCAATCATGAAAAGCGCGTTGAGGATGTTGTTGGCCGCGATGATGCGCGCGCGATGTGTCGGCTGGCTCCGCAACTGAATGAGCGCGTACATCGGCACGCTGTAGAGACCCGCGAACAGCGACAGGAGGCCGAGGTCGGCCATCACTCGCCAGTGCGCCGGGCGCACTAAGAAGTCGCCGATACCCATCTCGGCCAGGGCCGGCAAGGCACGTGAAGCGAAGTACAGGTCGATCGCGAAAACGCTCATGCCGATCGCGCCCAACGGCACCAGGCCGATCTCGACCTGGCGCCGGCTCAACGTTTCACACAACAGCGAGCCGGTGCCGATGCCGATCGAAAACACCACCAACAGCAGCGACGCCACTTGCTCGTCGCCGTGCAGCACTTCCTTGGCGAAGCTCGGAAACTGGCTCAGGAACACCGCACCGAAGAACCACATCCAGGAGATGCCGAGCAGCGACCTGAAAACCACCACGTTGCCGTGCGCCAGTTTGAGGTTGCGCCAGGTTTCGCTGAACGGGTTCCAGTTGATGACGAGGTTGGGGTCGGTCGCGGGTGCGCGCGGAATCGCCTGCGCCACGCCGCGCCCGACCAATGCCAGCAACACGCAAGCGACCGCCACCGACGTGTGCCCGATCTGCGGCACCGCGACCAGCAACCCGCCCGCCACCTGGCCCAGCAAGATGGCCACGAAGGTGCCCATCTCGACCATGCCATTGCCGCCGGTGAGCTCTCGCGCATCAAGCACTTGCGGCAGGTAGGCGAACTTGACCGGGCCGAACAGCGTCGAGTGCAGCCCCATCAAAAACACGCAGCCCAGCAGCACGACCGCGTTGGCGCTCATGAAGCCCCATGCCGCAATGAGCATGATCACGATCTCGAGGTTCTTGACGAAGCGGATCATCTTCGTCTTGTCGAACTTGTCGGTAAGCTGGCCAGACGTCGCGGAAAACAAAAGGAACGGCAGGATAAAAAGGGCACCGATCACCAGGCCCGCCATGGCCGGCGGCATCCAGCTCAACTGCAGCTGGTAAGTCACCATCACGGTGAAGGCGAACTTGAAGAGGTTGTCGTTGGCCGCGCCGGCGAACTGCGTCCAGAAGAAAGGTGCGAAACGCCGCTGCTTCAGCAACGCGAACTGGTTGGCGTGCGCGTTGGCGTCGGGCGTTTGCAAAGCTGGTGAGGCCGTGACGGCAGCAGCGGGTGTGGTCATTCGATGTGTCCCTCGCGGGCTCCTCAGGCCGTGATCGCGGCCGCGCCCGAATTGTGCCGCAGGGTCCTGCGCCCGACGGTCTGCAAAGCATGCAGCACGGGCAAGCCGGCAAGCGCCGCCGTGAGGTGCTTCACGCTGTGGCCCGACACGATGTGGTGGGTGGCCTCGTAGACCGCGTGGTCCGACAGCTCGAACAGCTTGGCGAGCGCGTAGAAAAAGATGACCCAACCGAGCTTGAGCCCCACCGCGCCCCCATTTCCGGACACTTCGGGCAACGGCTTGGTCAACGCCAGCATGAGCACCAGCGCCATGCCGCCGAACTGCACCGTGGCCCACGGCGCGACGTTGCCTGTTTCGAACCAGATCGCCACCGCCAGCAACCCGCCTGCCAATGTGGCCCAGGCGGCGGCCCAACCGGCACGCTGGCTTACCCTGTCGCACACGGCCAGTCCGATCAGTCCAGCGAAGGCGATCGCCATGCCGGCGCGGTCGGCAGCGAGCCGCAACGTGTCGGGCTGCAGGTGATAGACCACCGAGGCGACTGCGCAAGCGATCAGCCCGGCGAAGAACATCCAGGCGCAGTCGAAGCTGTTGCCCAGACGTTGGCTCACGCCGAGGTCGACCGGCTCTCCAGCCGATGCGGCTGTCGGCGTGGCAGACAGCTCCGGCCGATCGAGCCAACGAAGCCACCGCAGCCCCAGCAGGCCGATCGCGAGGAACGGCAGGTTGCTCAACACGTCCATCGCGTTCGGCAAACTGTGCCAGCCACGGTCATCGGCAAAAACAGAGACCGCGTCGGGCCCGCTGAACGCAGGGCACGCAACGGCGAAAAGCGCCAGCAATGCGAATGCGGCGAACAAGATGCGCTCGCGGCGAGTTGATGCGGGCAACGACAAGTCGGGCAAGGATGGCAGGTGCATGGTGGGCTCCGTAGGCGGGTAGTGGTTCGCAGTCGGCCGGAATTTAAGTTGTCAATCGCTCCGCGGGCATCGAAAATCGATACGGCGCAGTTATCCACGCCCATCGGTACCAATTTTCAGTACCAACACCCTCTTTGCCGAGACCAGACGTACACACCATGAGCACCACAGTCGACCTCGTCCTCGCCCTCAAGAACGAACTCAAGAGCGTTCGCATGACCTACGCCGATCTGGCGCGTGCGCTGGACATGGCGGAATCGAGCGTTAAACGCATGCTGGCCAAGGGCGACATGCCGCTATCGCGCGTCGACGCGATCTGTCGTGCGCTGAAGATGGATTTCGCCGAACTGGCGCGGCGTGTTGCCGATGCCCAGCCGTTATTGAAGGAGCTGACGCAGGAGCAGGAAAAAGCCGTGGTGCGCGACAAGAAGCTGCTGCTGGTCGCCATCAGCGTGCTGAGCCAGTGGACGCTGGAGCAGATCGTCACTGCGTATCGGATCAGCGAGGCGGAGTGCATCGGCTGTTTGGCGCAGTTGGACCGCATCGGCATCATCGAACTGCGGCCGCTCAACCGGTATCGGCTGAAGCTTGCCAAGACTTTTCGCTGGCGGCCGCACGGGCCGGTGATGGAGTTCTTTCGCGAGAACGTGGTGCTGGACTACTACCGCGGCGGCTTCGACGGACCGGCGGAAGGACTGCTGCTGGTGCACGGATCGATCAGCCAATCATTGGCGCCGGCTTTTCTCGAACGACTGCAGCGCGTCGCGCAAGACTTCGCGCAGCAGCACCAGACCGACCAGAAGCTATCCCCGAAGGATCGCGAGGGCTACACGCTGCTGCTGGGCATGCGCAACTGGGAGTTCGAACTGTTCACGCGCTTGCGGCGCTAGGGAGACGCTGAACATTGCGCATCGCAGCGCGAGTTGATGACATCGCAACGCGATACGCCCTAAAGATTGCCCGACTTCACGATTTAGAGCCTTCACGGCGTGCGTTTTGACCTCTTTCGAGGTCGCTTCCACGTTCAAGACGCACCTTGGGCATGGCAGTCCAGGAGCGCCTTCTTGGCGATGACCAGATTGGCCAGACCGAACAAGCTGAACAGCTGTGCCGTGTTCCTGGCCAGCCCCTTGTAACGCGTCTTCCGATGTCGAAACAGGTTCTTGATCACATGGAACGGATGCTCGACCTTGGCGCGGATGCTGGCCTTCATCTTCTCCGCACGTTCGGCCAAGTACTGAGGCTCGATGAATTCATTGAGCTTGCGCCGCTTGCCCCGACGCATGGCCACGTGCCAAGTCGGGCCCTTCGCCTCGACTCTCTTATGAACGCCTTGGTAGCCAGCGTCTCCGAATGCTGCATGCTCCTCACCATGCAGCAACGCACCGGCGACATTGAGGTCACTCACGTTGGCCGCTGTGCCCACCAATGTATGCACCAGCCCGGACTGCGCGTCGACCCCGATGTGCGCCTTCATCCCGAAGTGCCATTGATTGCCCTTCTTGGTCTGATGCATCTCCGGGTCGCGCGTGTGGTCTGCGTTCTTGGTCGAGCTTGGAGCCGCGATGATGGTCGCGTCCACGATGGTGCCGGCACGCATCAAAAGGCCCTGCTCGGCGAGGTGCGCGTTGATCTCGTCGAACAGGGCCTTGGTGAGGTCGTTGTCCAGCAGCAGGCGCCTGAACTTGAGCAACGTGGTGGCATCAGGCACCGATTCGCGCGACAGGTCGATGCCCACGAAGTCGCGCAGTGCTTGGCTGTCGTACAAGGCATCTTCCAGCGCCTCGTCTGCCAGGCCATACCACTGCTGCAGGCAGTACATGCGCAGCATCCGGGCGACTCCGATCGGCTGACGGCCTACACGTCCACTGGTCGGATACAGCGGCTCGATCACGGCAATCAAGCGGCTCCAAGGCACGACACGCTCCATCTCGGCAAGAAACTTCTCGCGGCGCGTTCGCTTCTTCTTCAATGCGTACTCGGCGCTGGCAAAGCTGCGTTGGTTCATGTCCGTTGCCCTCGAAATTTGATGCTCTCGGTGCATGCATGAGGCGTGCCGGGATCTATCAATAAATCAGCGTCTCCCTAGCGCTTTCGGCATCGCACTGCCGACGACAAAGCAGATGCTGCCTACAGAAACACTCCGCCAAGACGGCGCACGTTCAGCCCTCCACTCGCAATCGTTCCAGCCGATATCCGAAGCCATAGACCGCCTGTAGCTGAAATCCGTTCTCGACCGTGAGACCGAGTTGGGTGCGTACGCGCGATACGTGCGTGTCGATGGTGCGTGCCATGGCTTGGCCATTCCAGATCGCCTGGTTCAGGTGCTCCCGCGACAGCGGACTACCGAAGTGCTTGAACAGCAAACGGGCGACTTCGAACTCTTTGTGCGTGAGCTTCACTGCAACACCGTCACGCGTCACGACCCGCTGCGCTGCATCGAAGTGCATGCCTTCGGTCTGCTCGACGCTTTGCGTGAGGGTCGGTACCGTCAAACGGCGCATCAGCACGTTGATGCGGGCCAGCAGTTCGAAGGGTCGGCACGGTTTGACGAGGTAGTCGTCGGCGCCGCCGTTGAGCGCTTGCACCGTTTCGAATTCGCCAGCGCGCGCAGTCAACATCAGCACCGGCACGTTGGAGCCCATGTCGCCCCTCACTCGTCGCAGTACTTCATAGCCCGAAAGACCGGGCACGTTCCAGTCGAGCATCAGCAAGTCGAAGCTGTCTCGCTGCAGCAGGTCGTAGAAGGCATCGCCATTGGCCAGGTGCACAACATCGTGCGCATTGCGCCGAAGCAGATCCGTGACCGTATCGGCTTCGTCGATCGAGTCTTCGAGCAAGGCCACGCGCAGGCGCGCTTCTGAGGGTCCGCCGAACAAAGCGTTCGATCCCACAGGCTGCACATCAGCTCCGACGGGTCATTGGCGGCACTGTTTCGTTTTGGTACCAATCTGCCGGCTTGACACCACACATGGCGTGAAGACGCGACAACCGTTGCTGAAGCTCGTCGTCGCTCGCGGGAAGCAGCAAGAAGTCGTTGCGCTCGCTGCCCATCACATGGGTCGCCAGTTCGACCTGGTTCGGCTGCATGAGCAGCGCGATCGGCGTTTGTGCCCCTGCCAGTCGACACAACAAATCAAGCTCTGTCCGAGCGCTTGCGTTCGAGCCGGCAAAGCTCACAACCAGCATCCCGAACTGTTGCCCTGAAACGTAGCAAGACAACAGATCGCTCGCACGGTCGAATGGCGCCGCAAGAAGCCGAAGCCCTTTGAGAATCTTCCAGGTGCGGGCACGTGTGCTCCCGAGCGGGTCGAGCAATGCGATCGTCTTTGCGGATGAACCGGTGTCGTACGCGTATGGCTGCGCCGTGCTGGACGACATTGCGCTGCCGCTGGTGCTGGCGCTGACCGGGGTGAGCGCGGGCATTACCGATCGCCCGTCACTTCGACATTGGCGACGCCGCTTTCATCAGTCCAGATGGAACGGTGAGACTTGTTCATTGTGAAATTCCTCCCCGGTGACCGGGATTTTTTGTGTGACAGGCTTGAAACTGAGGCGATTGTGTTCAGCCTCTACATAGGAGGAAAGGGGATGACACAGTTCTTGACACGCTTCTGTGACATACCGCCAAAACAAAAATTGAAATGTAAAAGTCCTCACATTCACATGTGAATGACATGTGACTTTTCGGGACGATCGAATGGCGAATTAGTGCAGGTGTGGTCGAAGAGAACTTGCGACACAACAGAAAAAGTGCGAAGCGAAGTCAGCGCGCGAATGGCACCGAGCGGTGAGCGTTTGGCTCTTGCAAATGCACCGTTGCCGATGCACTTGCAAGAACGCCGGCAAAGCCGGCGTCGCGCTATCTGGTCGTTAAACGATCAGCATTTCATTGCCGCTGCCTGTTGAACAAAAGCGTCGTTTACTGCTTTGCAAGCGGCACTGAGCGTTGCCTTGTCGGTGCCCATGCTGGCCCACGCAGCCTTGGTCTGTTCCATGCTGGCCTTGATCGCGTCGCCTGCGGCGCCGTGTTGTTTGCCGGCGCAAGCGCTGACCTTGTCCAGATAGTCCTGGCATTCCTTCGGAATGTCCGCAGAAGCAGTCGTGGGTGTGGTGGCAGGTGTGGCCGGTGCAGCAGAAGTTGCGGAAGACGCGGCGGATGCAGCAGGTGCCGTCGCAGCGGCCGGTTCGACAGCTGCAGCCGCAGGAGTCGTTTCAGTCTTCGAACAGGCGGTGAGCGTGACAGCAATGGCGATAAGTGCGAGAAGCTTTTTCATTTTTTGAGTTGTGATATTCGAATTGAGGAGTCGTGGATGGGCAGGATCAGTCTTCGATAGAAATGCCTTTCGAAGTGCCTTTCGTAGGGCAGTGCACCATGCTCACGACGCGAGTGCGTCCGAAGATCCCCAGCGGTTCGCGCCTGGCTGCGAAGGCTGTACATACAGATAGATCAGCACCAGCATTCCGATGATGGGGATGAGCCCGATCAAGATCATCCAGCCCGACTTACCGATGTCATGCAGACGTCGCACAGTGACCGCCATCAATGGCAACAGCACGACAAGAATGACGGCAATCGGGATGTATTGGTTGATCAATCGCCCGACGATCGCAACGATCAGATAGGCCAATAAAAACCACCAATACTCTGAGCGCGAGGCGCGACCCGAAAAATCGACGTACTTGCGAAAGCAAGTTTCGACGGCTTGTTGAATATTCATGAATAGCTCCCTTTGTGAACCACCGATTTTGTCGGCGGAAGCTATCCATTTCGAGCCACCCCGCAGCGCGGTCTGAGTCTTATTGCCCACAACCCGCCGGTGTCTTTTCGGTTAACGTTTCATTAACTTTCTAGTTCGTGACAACTCGCAGGCGATCAGTGGCAAGCTGTTCACATACGGACTCCGACTCCTCGCGTTTTTCAACTGCTCGAGATCATCAGGTCGGAGTCGCGATAGCTCTCGACCTCGAAGAAGCGAAAGCGTGTCTTGCCTATCTTCAACACATCGAGGTGTTGCAAAGCCTGCCGCTCGTCGACGAGGCGTTCGTTAACGAAGACGCCGTTCAAGCTGTGGAGATCGCGGATGGCAGCCGGCGCGTCGTCCGGCATTTCAATGCATGCGTGCTGACGACTGACGCTCGTGTCGGCGACCACGACGTCGCAAACACCGTCGCGCCCCAGCAGCGCGTGAGCGCCGGAAAATACGATCAGTCTGGACAAACCTTCGTCCAGTCGAAGCAGGCTTCGTTTCATGTCTCTTCCCTTGTGCAGTGACACGCGGAGTCTCGCGCGACCCGCAATTCAATGTGTCAGACAAGGTGAGACAGCGGCACATTTCCGTCAACGACCGCACGCTGATCGCCGATTATTCGCTGGTGAAAACTGTCAGTACGCCGGTGTAGCCATAGAGGTGGTGGCGCGCGATCTCGCCGGCTGCGAAAAAGCCGACGAGCGGAACGTCGCCGAGCGCATGGCGAACGATCTGAAGTTCGGCACTGGGGGCACCGAAGTGCTGTCCGCCGCGGCCCGAACAGCTCACGTACACCGCGCCTGCAATGCGGCGTGCCGGATGCGGTGCGGCTTCTGCTTCGCCGGCAGCGACGGCACTCGCCACCGCCAGTGTTTGTTCTTCGGGCTCGAGCTCTTCGCGAATCTCGGCGCAGATGCGCATCAGGTCGGCGCGTGCGGCCTGCGCATTGCGGCGGCAGAACGTGAGTCGCATCCCGGCTTCAGCCTGGTCGGCGATGGCAATGCCGCGACGCGTCGGATCGAGTCCGATGATGTGCCGCACCAGCACGTCGGAGCCGAGATCGCCGGTGCGCCGAATGCCGTCGCTGCCCGCCGTGGCGAGGCCGATCAACGTATTGCGCACTGCATCGATGGCTTCTTGCGGCCGTTCGAGCGATACCTGCAAGTCGGCCAGCAGCACATCGAGCGCCGGTTGACCGTCGAGCTTCAGCACCAGATTGCCGTCTGCCTCGGTGATCTCTCGTTCGCGTGCAGCGCCAGAGCGAATCGGCTGGCAGCCTTGCGTGACACGCGATACGAGTCGCACGCCTTCGCCGAAGACAACGCCCGACAAGCCACCTGAAAATACGCCGCTCGCCGCTCCGTGTCCGCGGATGTTGCCGTTGCCACCGACTGCAAATTGCAGGGCGCCGGCGCGGCCCGACGAGAGACCGCCGAACAGGTAACCGGTGCTGGTGCGACCGGCCATTTCGGTGATCAACTCGGCGAGTTCAGGCGTGGCCGGGTCGGCATGAACCAGCGCTGTGTGCGCCTCGAAGCCGCTCATCTCGGCGCTGCCCAATGGCGCCACGCCGGAGAACACGCGGTATTGATCGCTCGGCAGCGCGCACAGCATCAAGCTGATGCCAGGCTCGTTGAAATATTCGGCGTTGTTGGCTGCGACGCCAATGCCGATGGTGCCGGACCAGTCGGTCACCTCCGGCAGCTCGGCACTCAAATGCGCCAGGATGTCTTGTGCATCGGCGCCGTAGTGATCAGTGATGTAGAGCAGCCCGAGCGTCGGCGACGACGCGTAGTCGGGCAAAGTCATTTGCGCTCGCAACTGGGCGAGCACGAGGCCGGCCGCCATGCGCCATTGCGGATGGGTGGCGTGACCGGTGGGAAACAGTTTCATGGGTTCATCGTTTTGCGACCGGGCGTCTGGGCGCCGCGGCGGGTTTCTCTGGGGATTTTCTGCCTGTCGCGCTGGTCTTGCGAGAGGCGGGCGATTTCTTCTTTGCGGCGAGCGGGCTGCCGGCTTTCGGTTTGGACTTGTCTGCGGCTTCGGCCGGCGACTTCGGCATGGCAGGCATCTTGAGTTGCGCTGCGTCGTGCAGTGCCGACGCAGCGATCTCCTGAAACTGCTGGGTGAGCGAGCCCCACCACTTCAACGGATCGACCACGCCGGCAGCGCCCGTAGGTTCGCCTTCGGCCTTCGCGTCGGTTTCGGCTTCTGCCTCTGCCTCTCCCTCGGGCTCCGAAGCCGCAGCTGACGACGATGGCGTAAAAAAAGAAGAGGCCGATGGCGACGCCGAGGCCTCGGCAGCAGGCGCAGCAGCCCGCGTGAACGCACTCGCGATGTCTTCCATCCGAACATTCATGCCGCGCAGGGTCGACAGCGTCATCTTCTGCACTTCGAGCGCCTGAATCGTGGCCTTGAGGGCGTGGCCGTTTTGTTCGAGCCAGTATTGAACCGTCTTCAGCTCCTGGATGCGCTTGTCCACCTCTTCGACACTCAGCGTGGGCGCCACCCAGCTCGACAACCCCGGCAGCGCACCACCAGCGCCGATACCGCCGCCGCCGCTGCCAGCACTGCCGGTAGCGAGGTTCTTCAGGAAATCGAAGCCGGGAACGAACTGGCTGAAGGCAAAGGGCTTGCTTGCATCGGTCATGGCAGGTGTCTCCTGGAGGTTTTTTGTGCCGTCAGCTTACTCCAGGGGGCCGCGTTTTCAGCGTCAGTGCATGTGCTGCATCGGGGTGGCCGGAGCGCCTTCTGGCGCACCGACGGGCAGCTTCAGTTCCAGAGAAGTCTTCGCGCCCTTGGCGTCTTCGAAACGCAGCGTCACAGGCACAGATATGCCCTTGGGCAAGGCCGCTTTCAAGTCCATCAACATGACGTGATAGCCGCCTGGCTTGAGCTCTACCGTTTGACCGGCCGGCAGGTCGACGCCGCCCGGCACGGCGCGCATCTTCATGGTGTCGCCCTCCATCTTCATCTCGTGCACTTCTGCGACACCGGCTGCGGGCGTCGAGATGCCGACCAGCCGTGAGCCCGATGGCGAGGTCAGCTTCATGAAAGCGCCGGTGCCACTCTGCCCTGCCACCGACTGACGCACATAGGCATCCCGCACGTCGACAGTGGCAACGCCCGCCGCGACCACCATCAATCGCGCCGCCGGTGCCGCCATGCCGTCGGTCGACGTGCCGCTGGCCGGGACCTGAGCCCAATCCGTGCTGCCGACATCGCAGGTTTGCAGCACCTTGAACCAGAGTGGCCCCGGCGCGGCTGGCACCTTGCCGTTGAGCACGAATTCGGCGCGCTCTTTGCCCGGCAACGCGTTTTGCGGCGACTCGGCCGTCCAGCGCACCTCGGCCTCCCCTGCCGCATTGGCGGCAGCCCGCTGCACGTCGAGCTTCCAGCCGGCCCGTGGCTCGGCATTCGCCAGCATGAAGCCGACAGGCAGGCGCACGCCGATGCCAGTTGTCGCCCCAGCATCCTTGCAGGCATGGCCGACACGGAAGACCGCGCGGTAGTCGCTGCCTGCCGTCGCACCGCCGAGGGGCAGCGTGACATGGGCCAGGGCGGCAGCGGTGCCGGTGAGCAATACGCAAGCGGCAATGGTTTTGAGGGCGGTCGAAGTGGTCATTGAGGAAGTCCTTTGATGCGTGTGAGTCACAGGTCGAAGCGAAGTTCGGCCGTGTAGGTGCGCTGCGGGTACGGGTGGAAGTTCCAGTACTGGTAGTTGTTGGCGTTGTCGATGCCGAAGGCGGCCGACCATTGCTTGTCGATCTGGTAGCGCACGCGCAAATCGACGGTGAAGTACTTGCTGGCGCCGAAGTAGGCGAAGGCGTTTACGTCGCTGTTATCAAGGGCGGAATACTGCTTGCCGCTGTAGCGCGCTGCCACGGTAAAGGCCCATCGATCGTCCGGCTTGTACGTGGCGTACGCGGTGGAGCGCACGCGCGGCACGCGCGGCTGCCACTTGCCGACCGCTGCAGGAAACGCCGCATCGGCCACCGTCCTAGAGTTCGCGTAGGTCAGGCTGCCGCCGACATCGAGCCCTTTCATCAGCACGTCTTGCCCGGTGTACGCCAGCTCGACGCCGGTGGTGCGCACCTTGTCCACGTTCTGCACGCGAGAGACGGTCGATCCGGGGATCAGCTGGTTGAACAGCGCGTTCTTCGTCGTCTCGTGGAACAACGTAGCGCGCGCGGTGCCGTTGCCCAGGTCTTTCTCTAGAGACAGTTCACCGGTCCACGACTTCTCCGGCTTCAGGGTTGGGTCGTTGATGAACGACAGCGCACCACCCGATGTCGCGCCATACAGCTCACCCACGGTCGGATAGCGCACCGCGCGCCCGACCGATGCCTTGAGCACCGTATCGTCGGTCAACTGATAGGCCAGCGCCGCCTTGGGCGACACGTCGGACTCGCTGCGTTTGGCATAAGGCAGCGTGCTGGCCACAGTGGTGGCCGTGAAGCCATCGGTCGCCTGCCAGTCCTCGTAACGCAGGCCCAGTACCGTCTTCCACTTCGGCGCGAAACGCCAGCTGTCCTGCACCCATGCGTTGAGTGTCTCGGTGCGGCCGCCGACATTGCTGACTTGCGACAGCGACCCAAGCGCCGGGCCGTCGACCCAACTGCCCCCCACATTGGACTTCTGGATGCCCAGCTTGTACGCATCGCGCCCGACACCGAAGTCGACGATGTGCGCACCGCCGACGCCTTGCGGGCGCCACGTGCCCTTGGCCGCCAGCGTGTTCCAGCCGGTGCGCCCGTCGCCCTGGTCTTGCAGCGTGCCGGCACCCCCGAAAGCGGCGAGCGGCAATGCGACGGTCGGTGCGCGCTGCTGGTCTTTCGAGTAGTCGTACAGGCTGGCCGACACCTCCCAGTCGAACACGCCCTGCGTGTGGCTCTTCAAGGACAGGCCGTGCATGGTGTGGGTCTGGCTGTCGTTGGTCAGCGGAAAGGCCGTCGGCGCCAACGTGAAACTGCGGCCGTTGATGTTGACCGGGCCGCTGTAAACCGGCAAGCCAGCCGCATTGTTCAGATAGCTAGCCGAGCGGCCCTCCGATGTGTTCTGCCAATAGCCCAATGTGTAGCTGGCGGTGATGGTCGGCGTCAAGTCATAGGCCAACTTGATCTTGGCGTGGTCCTGGATCGTGTGATACGCCGTGCCGGTACCCAGGATGTACCACGGCGTGTTGGTGGTGTTCAGGCCGGCCACCGCGCCAGCGACAGGCGTGCCGCGCGTACCAGCCACGCCAGAGGCCAGCGTGGCTGTGGTGAAGGTCAGCGGCTGGCCATGGCTGTCGGTGCGGTTGATGTCGACCCACCACGACCACGGACCCTCGTTGTTCTCGCCGCTGCGACTCCCGAGCGATGCGCTGGTCTGCCAGCTGTTGAAGGTCTTGCTGGTGCTGTAGAGGTCGTTGGGCTGCGACGAGTAGCCGGCCTTGACGTGCGCTTCGAGCCTGGTCGGCATGCGTGTGACGAAGTCGACCACCGCACCCGCCGAGTTGCCCGGATAGGCGGCCGAAAAAGGCCCGTACATCACGTCGACCCGCTCGATCTCCTCGGGTGTGACGAGCCCCCAGCGCGGCGCGTAATTGGTGCCGTTGGCGATGCCATTGCCCAGGTAGTTCGACAGCAGGATGCCATCGGCATAGACGGCAGAGCGCGCACTGTTGCCGGTGCCGGAGGCGCGCGTCGACAGGATCGCGTGGTTGTAGTCGCCGATGTAGCGCTTGCGCACCAACAGGCTCGGCAGATACTTGAGCGCGTCTTCACTGTCGGTCGCGTTGATGCGGGTCTCGATCTCTTCTCGCGTCACGCCCTCGATGGTGGTCGGGATCTGCGTGGGCAGCGAGGTTGGGAGGCCACCGGTGACGGTGACGACGCCGAGCGACTTCACGCGCTCGGGGGTTTCGTCCGCGGATGCTGCCGGTGGGGCGGAAGGTTTCGAGACAGGCACCGCGTTTTGCGCCAAAGCCGGCAACGCCAGCCACGGGAACGCTGCGCCGAGCGCGAGCGAAAGAAGGGTCTTGTTCAAGTGAAATTCTCCACGTCGCCACGAGGCGACGCTCCATTGCAAGGAAGGCGGCGGCGCGGCACCCTCTCCGGGCGCAGCGCGCTACGACATCGACAAGAGGATCAGGAGAAAGCGGGCGGCGCGCGCGCCGGTGGCGGCGCGGCAGTGGCCGCGGCGATGCGCGCGGCCGGAATCGATTGCACCGCCCGGCCGAGCGGCAACGCAAGCGCGATGGCCGCGACCACCGGCAAAGGCGGCGGCGCACCAGCGATCATGCACAGCGGGCAATCCATATGCATGCTGCCCAGGTCTTGCGCGCCATCGTCGGTTTGCACAACGACCTTGAACGCGCCGGCGCTCGAACACACCAGTTCCATCGCCTGCGGGTTGACGATGGGTGACGCGATGGCCACGCCGAGCGACAGCGCAAACCACGCCAGCACCAGGCGCGCAAGAAACTGCACGTGGAAGCGAGGGCGGCGCGGGGTGAACATCGGTTGCGATTATGGCTTGAGGCACACTCCGCTTTCCAGCGATCGAGACCTCTCATGCACACCATTTTTCATCTGGCCTTTCATGTGCGCGACCTCGATGTCGCCCGTCGCTTCTATGGCGGCGTGCTCGGCTGCACCGAAGGCCGCAGCACCGACACCTGGGTCGATTTCGACTTCTTCGGCCACCAGATTTCATTGCATCTGGGTGAGCCTTTCGCCACCACCAACACCGGCCGCGTCGGCGACGTGATGGTGCCGATGCCCCACTTCGGCCTGGCGCTCGAACTGCCCGACTGGAAGGCGATGGCAGCGCGGCTCGAAGCGGCGCAGACCGACTTCGTGCTGAAACCGCAGGTTCGCTTCGAAGGCCAGCCAGGCGAGCAATGGACCATGTTCTTTTGCGATCCGTTCGGCAATCCGATCGAGGTCAAGGGCTTTCGCTCGCTTGCCACTGTCTACGACAAGTGAAGCGCCGAACGATCGGACAAAGGCCGTGTTCGTTGCGGCCGCGGGTTAGTCTTTTGCAGGATCGGTAGCGCTCGCCGCTGACGCCACAGCTTCGCTCGCCTCACCCGCATCCGCCAGCGACTTCGCCCCACGCCTGACCTTCGCCACAGCCACCTCCCCCGCCATCACGATCTCCTGATCGATCGCGCCGAACAGCGACTTGCCGTCCAGCCCCTTCATCTCGATCTTGATGGTGTCGCCAAACTTCATGAAATCGGTCGCGGGCGCGCCGTCTTGAATCGTCTCGATGCAGCGCTTTTCTGCAATGCACGAATAGCCCTTCGGCCAGTCCATGCGGCCGTCTTTTTCGACGCCCTTGTTGCTCACCGTGCCGCTGCCGACGATGCTGCCGGCGCGCACGTTGCGTGTCTTCGCGATATGCGCGATCAGTTGGCCGAAGTGAAAGGTCATCTCCGGTCCGGCGTCGCACAGGCCGACCTTGCGGCCGTTCCAGGTGCTCTCCAGCCGCAGGTGCACGCGGCCGTTTTGCCAGGCAGTGCCGATCTCGTCGAGCGTGACGGCCACAGGGCTGAATGCGGTGGCCGGCTTGCTCTGGAAAAAGCCGAAGCCCTTGGCGAGTTCGGCAGGAATCAGGTTGCGCAGGCTGACATCGTTGGCCAGCATCACGAGGCGAATGCCGTCGAGCGCCTGCTCGGGACTCGCGCCCATCTTCACGTCGCCGGTGACGACCGCGATCTCGGCTTCGAAGTCGATGCCCATCGATTCGCTGGGCACCGGCACCTCGTCCATCGGGCCCAGGAAGTCGTCGCTGCCGCCCTGGTACATCAGCGGATCGGCGTAGAAGCTTTCGGGCACCTCGGCGTTGCGGGCCTGGCGCACCAGTTCGACGTGGTTGAGGTAAGCCGAGCCGTCGGCCCATTGGTAGGCCCGCGGCAACGGCGCCATGCACTGCGCGGCGTCGAACGGAAACGCATGGCGTGCGCGGCCTTGGTTGAGCGCGTCGTACAGGTCCTGCAGCTGCGGGCTCATGAAGCCCCAGTCGTCGAGCACCTGCTGCAGCCGGCTGGCGATGCCGGTGGCGTAGTGGGCGAGCGTGAGGTCACGGGAGACGACGACCAACTGCCCGTCGCGGGAGCCGTCCTTCAGGGTGGCGAGTTTCATGATGGTGGCGGCTTGCTAATCTGGGAAACTGAAGAAACTGTCTTGGCGGCGGCAGTTTACCGAGTGAGCTCATGACACAAGGTGAACCTGCTGCCTTGCGCCCTACTCCATTCGTCATGTCGTCGTTGACCGCTCCTCCCTTGCCCGACCTGCCGCGGCCGCCCTGGCGCGCGCTGGTGGTGGTGACGCTGGCGGTCGCCCTCGTCCACCTCGCGCTGCTCGGACTGACGCCGATGGCCGTCGGCTCACAGCCGGCACCGCTGGCGGGCAAGTTCAGCACGCGGACCATCGTGATCGCGCCGCCGCCGAGTGCGGAGCCTGCTGCTGGTTCTGCTGCCACGCCCGCACAAGCAGCCACGCCCGCAGCAGCGTCCGCGCCAAAACCGGTACACCCACGCGCCGCGCGCACGATCACGCCGCCCAAGCCACGCGCGCCTGTCGAAACGCCGCGGCCACCACCACCGCCAGTAGAGATCGTGCCGCAGCCTGCCGTCGAACCCGTGATCGAGCCAGCGGCCAAGGCGCCGGCCGTCGAACCGACGCCCGCCGACACCACGGCTGCAACAGCACCGGAAGCCGCCGCCAGCGCTCCCGGCGGCTCCGGGGGCGCAGCCTCCGCAGGCAACGCCGGCAGCGGCACGAGCCCGCAAGGCGCCATGACCGGCCCGACGGCCTTGCGCGTGCCGGGTTCCGTGCAACTCGCCTTCGCCGTGACCGGCCAGCAAGGCGCGTCGCCGATGCAGGGGGTTTTTGGGCGGCTCGACTGGCTGCAGGACGGCAACGCCTACGACGCGCGCCTGGCGCTCACTTTTTTGTTCCGCACGCTGCGCACCCAGCACAGCAGCGGCGTGATCGGACCGACCGGCATCGAGCCGCAGCGCTTTTCAGACAACCGAAAGACCGAGATCGCCTCGCATTTCGTGCGCGACCAAGGCAAGGTGGTCTTCAGCAACAACGCACCCAGCGTGCCTTTGCTGGCCGGCGCGCAAGACCGACTGAGCGTGGTGCTGCAGCTCGGTGCGATGCTGGCCGGCGATCCGGCGCGCTATCCGGCCGGCAGCGCCATTTCGGTCCAGACGGTCAGCTCGCGCGATGCCGAGATCTGGACCTTCAATGTCGAGGGCGAAGAGAAGTTGAGCCTGCCGGCCGGCGATTTCACGGTGCGCAAATTGACGCGCAGCCCGCGTCGCGAGTTCGACGACCGGATCGAGCTGTGGCTGGCGCCGGACCTCGGCTACCTGCCAGTCCGCATCAAGCAAACCCAGCCCAACGGCGACTTCGCCGACATGCAGCTGCGCGAACAACTTGCGATGAAGCCGCCAGGTTGAGCGCAGATTGAAGACCAGTCGGTGTAAGTCTGCGCGCCGGAAAATCGCCCGGAAATCCTGTTTGTGCGATCCATTCTTGAAACTGGCGCGTTGATTGCTATCTAACCCTCATGAACGCTCTCGACATCCTCTCCAGTTCCGCCACGCACATGCTGTACGACTCCGACGCGTACGCGGTCGTGCACGTGCAGCCCACAGAGGGCGACAAGCCGCTGGCGCCGCACCTTCCGGTGCTGGCGCGCCACGGTTTCGAGATCGTCGACAAGCGCTCGGGCAAAGAGGTCTACCTCGACGGCTCGTGGGCCGAACTGTTCCAGCAACAGATCACTGCCTGGCAGATCAACACACCAACGCAGGAAGAAGTCGAAGACACGCTCGAGGGTTATGCGGAGCTGGCGCAGAACCCGGTGCTCGTTCATTGAGAGCATTCGTCGAGTCGGCGCCTGAGCCAGGATGGATTGAGCCGCGCGCTCCTTTCCTCGCTCCTCGCTAGTATTCGCAGATGCTTTCGCTCAATTCTTCGGCTCGTTTGTCCGCACTGCGGTTTAGATGGCTGGCCTCGTTGCGGACTTCATCTCGTCTTTTGGTTGTCTCGTTCGGCGCCGCCTTGTGGCTTGCCGGCTGCTCGATGCTCCCCGGCGCTCCCAGTACCGTCGCTGCCGACGTCCCCGTCGCACGCCGCATCGACGCTTTGATGCCCGCCGACGTCATCCTGCTGGGGGAGCAGCACGACGCGGCCGACCATCACCGCATCGAACGCGAGGCGGTGGAAGCGCTGGTGACGCAGGGCAAGCTGGCCGCGCTCGCTATCGAGATGGCGGAAGAAGGTGCCGGCACGGCCAAGCTCCCGGCCGGCGCGACCGAAGCCCAGGTTCAGGACGCCTTGAAATGGAACGACAAGGCCTGGGGCTGGGACGACTACGGCCCGGCCATCATGGTGGCAGTGCGCGCCGGCGTGCCGGTGGTCGGCGCCAACCTGCCGCTGGCTCGCATCAAGGACGCGATGGCCGATGTGTCACTCGACGCGCAGCTCTCGGACAGCGGCCGCGAGACGCAGCAAGCGGCCGTCCGCGCCGGCCACTGCGACCTGTTGCCGGAATCGCAAATCGGCCCGATGACCCGCGTGCAGATCGCACGCGACCGTGCCATGGCGCAGGCCATCGTCAAGGTGCGACAACCCGGCAAGACCGTGCTGCTCATCAGCGGCGCCGGCCATGCGACCAAGACGATCGGCGTGGCGCAGCATCTGCCGACCGATCTGTCGATCAGATCGATCCAGTTGCAGGCCGGCGGCGCAGGAAAAGCCAAGGGCTACGACGCGATCTGGATGACCCCGGCGCTGCCCGACAAGGACTACTGCGCCTCCTTGCGCAAGGGCTGACGGAAGCCGTGCCGGGGCATTGGCCGCGCCAGCTTCCCCTCAGGCGAACTTCTTGATCGAATCCGCCAGCGTGTTGACCAGCGTGTCGATGTGCGATTTCTCGACGATGTAAGGCGGCGCGATCACCAGCACATCGCCCGCGGCCCGGACCAGCGATCCCTTGTGGAAGCAATCGAGAAAGACGTCGTAGGCGCGCTTGCCCGGCAGGCCGGTGATGGGCGCCAGCTCGACGGCGGCGGCCAAGCCCAGGCTGCGAATGCCGATGACGTTCGGCAGGCCTCTGAAGGCGCTGTGGAACGCGTCGCCCAGCACCGGGCCCATTTCGGCGGCGCGCGAAAAGAGCTGCTCTTTCTGGAACAGCTCGAGCGTGGCGATGGCTGCCGCGCACGACACCGGGTGCCCGGAGTACGTGTAGCCATGGAAAAACTCGACCACGTGCTCCGGCGCGTCGGTCTTCATCAAAGCGTCGTAGAGCTTGTCGCGGCAGATCACGCCGCCAAGGGGAATGACGCCGTTGGTCACGCACTTGGCGAAGTTGAGCATGTCGGGCACCACGCCGTAGTAGTCCGCTGCGAAGTTGGTGCCCATGCGGCCGAAACCGGTGATGACCTCGTCGAAGATCAGCAGGATGCCGTGCTTGTCGCAAATGGCGCGCAGCTTTTGCAGGTAGCCCTTGGGTGGCAGGTACCAGCCCGCCGAACCCGCCACCGGCTCCACGATGATCGCGGCCACGTTGCTCGGATCGTGCAGCGGCAGGATGCGCGACTCGAGCTCGACCAGCGGATCTTCGTTCCACACCGGTTCCTCGTTATGGATGTAGGCGTGATTCACCGGATCATGGATAAAGCGCATGTGGTCGACGCGTGGCAAAAACGCCGAGCCGAACACCTTCCGATTGCCCGGAATGCCGCCCACCGACATGCCGCCGAAACCAACGCCGTGGTAGCCCTTCTCGCGGCCGATGAATACGTTGCGATGGCCTTCGCCGCGCGCCCGGTGATAGGCCAGCGCAACCTTCATCGAGGTGTCTGCCGCTTCGCTGCCCGAGTTGCAGAACAGCACGCGGTTCAGGTCGCCGGGCGCCATTGCAGCGATCATTTCTGCGGCCTTGAACGCCTTGTCGTTGCTCACTTGAAAAGCCGTGGCGTAGTCGAGCGTGTCGAGTTGCTTCTTGATGGCTTCGTTGATCGGTTTGCGGTTGTGGCCCGCGCCGACGCACCAAAGCGACGAGATGCCGTCGATGACTTTCTTGCCGTCGTGCGTGGTGAACTCCATGCCGTCGGCCGCGACGAACACGCGCGGGTCTTTCTTGAAGTGACGGTTGGGCGTGAAGGGCAACCACTGGTTGTCCATGTTGAAGTCGCTGTAGGCCATGAAACGCTCCCGATGTTGACGCGTGGTGAATAAGGCCGACGGGCAGACCCGTGGCGCAGGGAAATCATTTTGCGACAATCACGCCCCTGATGACCATGCCCGCCTACATCCTCACCCTCTCCTGTCCCGACCGCACCGGCATCGTGCATGCCGTTTCAGGCTTTTTGCTCGAGCGCGGCGGCAACATCGAGGAGGCGGCGCAATTCAACGACCCGACCACCGGCCTCTTTTTCATGCGGGTTCGATTCGCCTGCAGCGATCACTCTGAAGCGGCGCTGCGCGAGCAACTCATGACCTTTGCCGGAGGGTTCGGCATGCACTGGCAATTGCACGCCGCCGCCGAACCGATGAAGACGGTCATTTTGGTGAGCAAGGACGGCCACTGCCTTAACGATTTGCTGTTTCGCTGGAAGAGCGGCCTGCTCGCCATCGACGTCCGCGCCATCGTCTCGAACCACCGCGATTTCTATCAACTGGCGGCCAGCTACAACGTGCCCTTTCATCACATCCCGATGACGGCGACGACCAAGGCGCAGGCCGAGGCCAGGCAGATGGAAATCATCGAGGCCGAGGGCTCCGAACTGGTCGTGCTGGCGCGTTACATGCAGATTCTGAGCAACGACCTGTGCAAGAAACTGTCGGGCCGCGCCATCAACATCCACCATTCGTTCCTGCCGAGCTTTAAGGGCGCCAAGCCGTACTACCAGGCGCACGACCGCGGCGTGAAGCTCATCGGTGCGACCGCCCACTACGTGACCGCCGACCTCGACGAAGGCCCCATCATCGAGCAGGACGTGACCCGCGCCGACCATACCGACACGGTCGAAGCGTTGACGGCACGCGGCCGGGATACCGAAAGCCAGGTGCTGGCGCGCGCCGTCAAATGGCACAGCGAACATCGCGTGCTGCTCAACGGACACCGGACAGTAGTCTTCAAGTAGCAGAGCTCGGCATCGTGACGTAGAGTGGCTGTATGAACGCTCCCGTCACGCCCACGCAGTACGATCTGCTTCAGAAATCCGAGCGCCAATCGCAGGTGGTGCGCGCGCTGCAGGCGCACCTGCCATCGCATGCGCTGATCTGGCACGACGAAGACACCACGCCGTATGAATGCGACGGCCTCACGGCATACCGGGCGCGGCCGCTGGTGGTCGCATTGCCGGAAACCGAGGCGCAGGTGGCGGCATTGCTCAAGACCTGCCATGGGCTCGGCGTGCCGGTGGTCGCACGCGGTGCCGGTACCGGCCTTTCGGGTGGCGCCATGCCCGACACCATGGGCGTCACCCTGTCGCTCGCCAAGTTCAACCGCATCGTGAAAATCGATCCGGTGAGCCGCACCGCCGTCGTGCAATGCGGCGTTCGAAACCTGGCCATCAGCGAGGCGGCGGCGCCATTCAACCTCTACTACGCACCGGATCCGTCCAGCCAGATCGCCTGCACCATCGGCGGCAACGTGGCCGAAAACTCGGGCGGCGTGCACTGCCTGAAGTACGGGCTGACACTGCACAACGTAATGCGCGTGCGTGGCTTCACCTGCGAGGGCGAGGCCATCGAGTTCGGCGGCGAGGCGCTCGACAGCCCGGGGCTCGACCTGCTGGCACTCGTGATCGGCAGCGAAGGCATGCTGGCCGTCACCACTGAAGTCACCGTCAAGCTGGTGCCCAAGCCGCAACTGGCGCGCTGCATCATGGCAAGCTTCGCTGAGTTGCGCAAAGCAGGTGATGCGGTGGCCTCCGTCATTGCAGCCGGCATCATCCCGGCCGGGCTGGAGATGATGGACAAGCCCATGACCGCCGCGGTCGAAGGCTTCGTGCACGCCGGCTACGACCTCGACGCCGCCGCCATCCTGCTGTGCGAATCCGACGGTACGCCCGAAGAAGTCGAAGAAGAAATCGGCCGAATGACGGCGGTGCTGCGCAGTTGCGGCGCCACCGCCATTTCAGTCAGCGCCAACGAAGACGAGCGCCTTAAATTTTGGAGCGGCCGCAAGAACGCTTTTCCGGCATCGGGCCGCATCAGCCCCGACTACATGTGCCTGGACTCGACCATTCCACGCAAGCGGCTGGCCGACATCCTGCTGGCCATTCAGCAGATGGAAATCAAGTACAACCTGCGCTGCTGCAACGTGTTCCATGCGGGTGACGGCAACCTGCACCCGCTGGTGCTGTTCGATGCCAACGACCCGGACGAGTTGCACCGCTGCGAACTGTTCGGTGCCGACATCCTGGAGACGAGCGTCGCGATGGGCGGCACCGTGTCGGGCGAGCACGGCGTGGGCGTCGAAAAGCTCAACAGCATGTGCGTGCAGTTCACCGCGGCTGAAAACGAGATGATGTTCGGTGTCAAGCGTGCGTTCGATCCGGCCGGCTTACTCAACCCCGGCAAGGTGATTCCAACGCTGCAGCGCTGCGCGGAGTACGGCAAACAGGTGTTCCGCGCTGGCAAGACACTGCCTTTCGCCGACCTTCCGCGCTTCTGAGAGCGGTCGGATGCAAGGCTTGCGCGGACTGGCGTGGTTGCTGGTGTTCCAGTCGATCGGCGAGGCGGTGTCGCGCGGCTTGTCGTTGCCGCTGCCGGGGCCGGTCCTTGGCCTCATCCTGCTGTTGATCGCGTTGCGGTTTCCGCTGGTGCGCGAATCGGTCGGCGAGTGCGCCAACTTCTTGCTGTCGCATCTTTCGCTGCTGTTCGTGCCGGTGGGTGTCGGCGTGATGACGCACCTGTCGTTGTTGAGCCAGTACGGCGGCCGCATGCTGGTGGTCATCGCAGTGTCGACCTGGATCGGCCTTGCGGTGACGGCGCTGGTCTTGTACTGGCCCGACCGGCGTCAGACTGTCGACGACGGCGCGCTCAAAGTCACGGAGAGCTGACATGTCGCGCTTCGTCGAACTCTGGATCTATCTCTCCGCCACGCCGCTGTTTGGGCTCACGGCCACGCTCGTGGTCTATCTGCTGGCACAAGCCGCGTACAGCCGACTGGACAACGTGCCGTGGGCCAACCCGGTGCTGTGGTCGGTGGTGGTGATCGCCTGCGGGTTGCTTGCGACCGGCATCGACTACCCGACCTACTTCGCAGGTGCGCAGTTCATTCACTTCCTGCTCGGACCTGCCGTCGTCGCGCTCGCCTGGCCGTTGTGGTTGCGTCGCGCCGAATTGCGCGAGCGCTATGGGCGACTGTTGCTGGCTGCCTTGCTCGGTGGCGCCGCGGCCAGCGGGTCCGCGCTGCTGATGGGCTGGGCGGTGGGGCTGCCGCACGACGTGGTGCTATCGCTTGCACCCAAGTCGGTCACTGCGCCGGTCGCGATGGGAATAGCGGAAAAGATCGGCGGCATCCCGGCGTTGTCGGCGGTGTTCGCGGTGCTGACCGGGATGTTCGGCGCGCTTTCGGGCAAGTACCTCTTCGATGCGTTGCGTATCGCGACCACGTCACGCGGCTGGGCCGCGCGTGGCTTCGCGCTCGGCACTGCGGCGCATGGCATCGGTGCCGCGCGGGCACTGCATGTCAACGCAGATGCGGGTGCCTATGCGGGCTTGGCGCTAGGCCTGCAAGTGGTGCTCGCGGCGCTGCTGATGCCATTGGTCTTCAAACTGCTCTGAACATAAAAACGCCCGCCTCGCAGTGCGGTAAAGCTTGCGGTCAAGGTTGCAGTTCGCGCACGTCGACCGCCTCGGCCATCGCTGCATAGCCGGCATCGCTGGGGTGCAAGTGGTCGCCGCTGTCGTACTTCGGATTCATTGCCAGCGCGTCCGTGCGATCACGCAGCGCGACGTCGAAATCGACCACGCCAGCGATGTTTTGGCGACCTCGAATCCATCGATTCAACGCCTGCCGGGTCGCTTCGTTTTCAATCGACCAGTAACCCGATCCCTTGAACGGCGTGACGGTGCCCAGCAGCACCTTGACGCCCTGCGTGCGCGCGGCGTCCATCAGCCGTTGCAGGCCCGCAGTGAGCTGGTCGAAGCTGACCGGCGCGGCACCCGGCAAACTGCTCAGGCCGATGTCGTTGGTGCCTATCAGGATGATCGTGTGCGTCACGCCGCTCTGCGACAGCACGTCGCGATCGAAGCGGTCGAGCGCCTTCTGCCCGATACCGTCGGTGAGCAGTCGGTTGCCGCCGATGCCGACGTTGATGACGCTCGCGACGCTGGCGGTTCTTGCCGTAGCCCCGCTCTCTATGACGCCTCCCGGCTGCGCGCGCAGCCGTTGGCCGAGGCGCGTCGGGTAGCTGCCGTCGGTGCCGCTGACAGCGCCCACGCCGTACGTGATCGAGTCACCAATCGCAACGATCACGGGCGGTGTCGACGCCGACGCTCCGGTCGGCTCCCGCGCCACATCGATGCCGGTCACGAAGTGACCCCAGGGCGACACGACCGCACCCTGCAGTTTCGCGGTGCCGGTCGCGTCGCCGGGCACCAGCCAGCTCAGCGGCGCGGGGCCCGTGTACGCCGTTGCGGCACGCGTCTCTGCATCGATGTATGCACTGACCGCAAGCGGCTGTCGCGGCGTGACGGTGAGGCGCACTGCATCGCTCCATACCTGGTCACCGGGTGCGACGGTGGCGTCGCGCTGCCCCATGAAACGCAGCGGCCGAATGGACCCGGGCGACAGCGCGTCACCGCCCGTGCCGCGGGCCACACTCGCAGCCGCGATGTGCAGCGGCGCGGTGCCGAACGCATTCGAAAAACGCACGCGCACCGAGGTGCCGCCGGCTGCAGGGTCGACACGCACACGGACCGTTTGATCGTGCAGCGTCAGTGCGGGCGGCGTCGCGATGCCGGGCACTGGAGACGGCTCGTTGTAGTCGCGGGCGGCGACTGCCCAACTGGTCGTCCAGCGAGGGGCATTGTCTGCAGCATGCGCAGCGGCGAACGGCAAGACAGCCGTTGCGGCGAGGAGGGACGCGAGGAGGGACGCGAAGACGGCCGCCTGCCATGGCCGTCGTCGCGACGGCAAAAGGAACGAAATCGAACTCATGCGGGCAAAGTGGCTCAGTGTAGAGAGCCATCATGACCGCATGACGGGTCGGGAGATCGGCCGCCATGCGAAGGTGTTACCAGGTGTCGACGTAAGGCGTGGCCTCGCGCACGCCTCGCGATCCCGATTCGAGCCCGCGCACCAGCCAGCTGCGCGTGTCGGCCGGGTCGATCACCGCATCGATCTCCAGCGTCTGCGCCATGTTGATGGCTTCACCGTTGGCATATTGCTGCGCCACCAACTGCTTGAACAACGCGTCGCGCTCCGCGCCTTCGGCCACCGCGCCGAGTTCCTTTCTGAAGCCGAGCCGCACGGCGCCTTCGAGCCCCATCGCGCCGAACTCGCCGGTCGGCCACGCCACGGTGAACACCGGCGCATCGAAACCGCCAGCCGTCATCGCCTGCGCACCGAGCCCATAGCCCTTGCGCAGCACGACCGCGAAGTACGGCACGCGCAGGTGCGCCGCCACCATGAACATGCGGCACACATGGCGCACTTGCGCTTGCGCTTCGATCTCGGGTCCGACCATGAAGCCAGGGGTGTCGCAGAGCGCGACGATCGGCAATCCGTGCGCGTTGCACAGTTGCATGAAGCGCGCCGATTTGTCGGCAGCCTCCACATCGATGGCGCCACCGAGATGCTGCGGGTTGTTCGCCATCAGCCCGATGGGCCGACCTTCGATGCGCGCCAGCCCCGTGACGATGCCGGCACCAAAGCCGGCGCGCAATTCGAGCAACGAACCGGTGTCGGCCACGCCGCGCATCGCCGCGCGCACGTCGTACACGCGCAGGCGGTTCTCGGGCACGACGTGGCGCAAGGTGCGCGGGTCGGCGCAGTGCCACTCTTGGGTCGTGCCCTGAAAGTACGCGAGGTACTGCTTTGCCGCCGCGACGGCTGCGGCCTCGTCGTCGACCAGGATGTCGATCACGCCGTTCTTCGACTGCACGCCACTCGGCCCGATCTGCTCAGGCGAGAAGGTGCCGAGCCCACCGCCTTCGATCATGGCCGGCCCGCTCATGCCGATGTTGCTGGCCTTCGTTGCGATGATGACGTCGGCACAACCGAGCAAGGCAGCGTTGCCGGCAAAGCAGCGCCCATGCACGATGCCGACGACAGGCACCTTGCCCGACAGGCCCGCGAACTGGCTGAAGGTGTGATTGTTGAGGCCGGCCACGATGGGCATGTCGGTGTCGCCTGGCCGGCCACCGCCGCCTTCGGCGAACAGCACTACCGGCAGCTTGAGCTGGTGCGCGATCGACAGCATGCGATCGGTCTTCTGGTGGTTGCGCATGCCCTGCGTGCCGGCCAGAACGGTGTAGTCGTAGGCCAGCACGGCGCAGCGCGACTTCTCCGCGCCGAACTGCTTTGCGTTGACGCTGCCGATGCCGGTGACCATGCCGTCGGCCGGTGTGTTGGCGACCAGGTCTTCGAGCGTGCGGCGGCGTGTTTGCGCTGCGATGGCGAGCGCACCGTATTCGATGAAATTGCCCGGATTCTCGACGGTCTCGCAGAGGTCCGCGATGTTGGCGCGAGCGGTGCGACCGCCCTGCGCTCGCCGCTTTGCGACCGCCGGGCCGCGATTGGCATCGAGCGTAGGCGCGTGACGGTCGATCACCTTTTGCAGATCGGGGCGGAGGGTGTCGAGGTCTTGCGCGGCGCCTGCAACGGTCTGCACTGCCTCGGAGTCCATCGCTTCGAGCTGCACCAGCGACTGGCCTTCGACAAGATAGTCGCCCGGCGCCGCACGCAGTGCAACGACACGGCCCGCGAAGGGCGCGTGCAGCAGATGCTCCATCTTCATCGCTTCGAGCACGCCGAGCTGCGCACCCAAAGGCACCACGTCGCCCACGGCCACGTCGAACTGCACGAGCTTGGCGGGCATTGGTGCGCGCACCATCGATGTGTCTCGTTTTTCGTGCTGTGCCGCAGTGGCCATGCCCTCTATTGGCGGCTCGACTGGAGCAACTGCTTGATCGATGTGCGACGCGTCGGCCAGCAGTTTCACCAGATGTTCTTCGACGAAACGCGTGTGCACTGCTTGCGTCGCGAACTCTGGCCGTGCGGCCAGAGCGCGCAACAGCGAAAGATTCGTGGCAAGCCCATCGATGCGGCATTCGTCCAGCGCGCCGAGCGAACGCCGCAACAGGTCTGCGAATTTTGGCGATGACGAATGCACGATCAGCTTGGCGAGCAGCGTGTCGTAGTGCGGCGATGGCGCGAGGCCGACATAGCCGTGCGTATCCACGCGTACGCCCGGTCCTGACGGAAGATCGAAGCGCGTCAGCGTGCCGCCCGACGGCCGTGCATTGCCCTGCGCGTCCAGCGTCTCGGCATTGATGCGCCACTGCACTGCAAAGCCACGCTGCGGCACGGTCCGATCGGGCGCAATGCCGAGGTCGTGCAACGATGCGCCGCTCGCGATATCCAGTTGCAGCTGAACCAGATCGAGCCCGGTCACCGCCTCGGTCACCGTGTGCTCGACCTGCAGCCGTGGATTGGCCTCGATGAAAACGAAGGGCAAGGTCGTCGATTCGGTATCGACCAGGAATTCGAAAGTGCCGAGGCTGCGATAGCCCACTGCCTTCGCCATCCGAAGTGCCGCCAGCGTGATCTGCTCGCGCAGTGCTTCGGGCAAAGAAGGACTCGGCGCGATCTCGACCAGCTTCTGGAAGCGCCGCTGCAAAGTGCACTCGCGCTCCCCCAGGCTCGCGACCGATGTAACGTCGCCGAGCACCTGCACTTCGATGTGGCGCGCGTTGCGCATCAGGCGCTCGGCGTACACACCCTCGACACCGAAAGCCGCTCTGGCTTCCGACGTACAGCGAGCGTAGGCCTCGGGCAGATCGTCCGCGTTCAACACCGTGCGCATGCCGCGGCCACCGCCGCCGCCAATGGCTTTGAGCATGATCGCGGCACCCAGCGCCTGCTGCTCCGCGAAGAAGCTCCGCGCCTCCGCCAAAGTGACGGCACCCGCGCTGCCCGGCATCACCGGCACATCGCACTGCCGGGCCAGCGCCCTCGCGCGCGACTTGTCGCCGAACAGCGCGAGCTGCTCGGGCGTCGGGCCGATGAAGGTCAGGCCGGCTTTCGCGCAGGCCTCTGCGAAGTCCGCCCGCTCGCTCAGGAAGCCGTAGCCCGGATGCACCGCGTCGCAGCCATGCGCACGCGCGACGGCGATGAAACAGGCGATGTCGAGATACGCGGCCGGCCCCGTCGCATCGAGCGCCACCGCCGTGTCGGCCAGCCTCGCGTGCAAAGCCCCTGCATCGTCCTGCGCATGGACCGCGACACTGGTAATGCCCGAATCGCGCATGGCGCGCACCAGCCGAACCGCGATCTCGCCGCGGTTGGCAATCAATACCTTCTTGAACACTTCGATCCTTGTCTTTGGGCAGGCACCGTCGTTCGCGTGTCTTCTGCAGTCCCCATGGCGTCTTTGTCAGGGTTATCGATAGAGGCGAGTGCTTGCCTTGCCCGCACGGTGCTTCAACAATCCTACTGATGGGTATAACTTCGGGAACAGGGTCGGCAACACAGAGCAAACCCTTTGCCGCCACAGGCCGACAGCGCGCCGCCACGCAACGCACCGACCAGCAACGCGAGCGCATCCTTCAGGTCGCGGCGCTGCTCTTCGCAGACCAGGGCTACGCCAACACGACGATGGCGCAGATCGTGCGCGCGCTCGGCGTCACCAAGCCCTTCGTCTACTACTACTTTCGCGACAAGCAGGAGATCTTCGAGACGCTGTCATGGCGCCCGGCCGTCGATTGCCTGACGGCGATGGACTTCCCCGCGGACGATCGCCGACGTGCCGTGGTCAAGGTGATGGAAGGCATCGAGCGGTTGATCCGCCTGACCATCGCGCATCACCCCTGCGCGTTCTTCGCCTACCGCGAGCCACAGGTCTATCGGCCTGAATACCGGGCCGCAGCGCTGAAGCTGGCGCACCATTTCTACGACCGCATGTGTCCGCTGCTCGAAGAGGCGCGCAATGACGGCGACCTCGATTTCGGCGATGCCAAGATCACCGCGCTCGCAGCTTGCAGCCTGCCCGGCTTTTGCTACACCTGGTACCGGCCCGACGGGCGCCTGTCGACCGACGAAATGGTGCGCACGCTGTGCACCTACGCGTGGCGCGTGATCGGCCTGCGCTAAGGGAATACCCCGCCACGTCGCCCCTCGTGGTGGTCCCAATACTCCGGGAGTCATTTCGACCCGAAAAGCAAGTCTCTGCAAGACTCCAACAAGGCTCCCCATGGCAGGCAACAACGCGCTCTATCCGATTCCCCATCCGGCCAAGAAGCCCTTCGTCGGCAATCTGTTGTCGATCGATTCCGCGTCCCCCGTGATGGACATGTGGCGCATCGCCCAGGAGCTGGGCGGTATCTACTGGCTCGACATGCCGGGCATGCCGGTGATCGTGGTGTCGTCACCTGCACTGGTCGACGAGCTGTGCGAAGAAGCGCGCTTCGACAAGAGCACCAAGGGCGCGTTGCGCCGGCTGCGTGCCGCGTCGCACGGACTCTTCACCTCCGACACGCACGAGGCGACCTGGACCAAGCCGCACAACATCCTGCTGGCCAACTTCAGCCAGCGCGCGATGCAGGCCTACCACCCGATGATGCTGGACATCGCCGAGCAACTCGTCACCAAGTGGGAGCGCCTCAACTTCGACGACGAGGTCGACGTCACGCGGGACATGACCGCGCTGACGCTCGACACCATCGGCCTGTGCGGCTTCGGCTATCGCTTCAACTCGTTCTATCGGGAGGGGTTTCATCCTTTCGTCGATGCGATGGTTCGCACGCTCGAAACGGTGCAAGACCGGCGCGGCCTGCCGCTCGAAGAGTTCATGATGAAGAAGCAGCTTGCGCAGCAGCGCAAGGACATCCGCTACATGCACACGATGGTCGAGGACATCATCAAGGAGCGGCGCGAGAGCGGGGCCGACATCGCCAGCAAGCCCGATCTGCTGAGCTACATGATCGCCGGCGTCGACAAGAAGAGCGGCGAGAAACTCGACGACAAGATGATCCGCGACGAGTGCATCGAGTTCCTGATCGCGGGCCACGAGACGACCAGCGGATTGCTGTCTTTCGCGACTTACTTTCTCATCAAGAATCCCGACGTGCTGGCGCGGGCGCAGGCCGAAGTCGACAGCGTGTTCGGCACCGATCTCACGGTGCGGCCGACCTATGCGCAGGTGAATCGGCTGCAGTACGTGCTGCAGATATTGAAGGAGTCACTGCGGCTGTACCCGACCGCACCGGCCATCTCGATGCGTGCCAAAGAGAACACCACCATCGGCGGCAAGTACACGATCCACAAGAAGAACATGGTCATCATGCATGCGCTGGCGCTGCATCGCGACAAGGGCATCTGGGGCGAGGACGCAGACAAATTCAACCCCGAACACTTCACGCGCGAGGCCGAGCGCACGCGGCCGGCCAATGCGTTCAAGCCTTTCGGCAACGGGCAGCGCGCTTGCATCGGTAGGCAGTTCGCCTTGCAGGAAGCGGTGCTCACCCTCGGCATGGTGATCCAGCGATTCAAGCTGATCGACCACACCGGCTACCAGTTGAAGGTCAAGGAGGCGCTGACGATCAAGCCTGAGGGCTTCAAGATCAAGGTCGAGCCGCGCGATCCTATGGCGTTGCGCAGCCGGCCCGCTGCGGCGCTGGCGGATGCTGCTGCATCGGAAGTCGCGGGTGCGCTGGCAGTGCCGATGACGCCGCGCGGCGCAAGGCACGGCACATCGTTGCTGGTGCTGCATGGCTCCAATCTCGGCTCTGCAGAAGACCTCGCGAGGCAGCTCGCGCAGGCCGGAGAAATGCGCGGCTTCTCCACCACCATCGCATCGCTCGACGACTATGCAGAGCGCTTGCCGGCCAACGGTGCGGTGGCGATCGTCAGCGCGTCGTACAACGGCACCGCGCCAGACAACGCCGTCGAGTTCTGGCGCTGGCTCGATGCAGCCGACGACTCGTTGAACGGCGTGAGTTACAGCGTTTTCGGCTGCGGCAACACCGACTGGGCATCGACGTACCAGGCGGTGCCGCGGCGCATCGACGAGAAGCTGGCGCAGCTCGGCGCCGAGCGCATCCATGCGCGTGGCGAAGGCGATGCGCGCGAAGACATGGACGGCGCCTTCCAGGATTGGGCCGACGCGCTGTGGCCGGTACTCAATAGCCGCTTCCACATCGAGGCCGACGCGAACGCAGCGAAGGCCGAAGCGCTCTACACGCTCGAAGAGTTGCCGCCGCCGCAGACCAGTGGGCTGGTCGAATCGCTCGGTGCGGTGGCGCTGCGCGTCATGGTCAACGATGAGTTGCAGACCACGACCGGCGCCACGCCGTCCGACCGCTCGACCCGCCACATCGAACTCGCACTGCCGGAAGGCGTCGGCTATCGCGCCGGCGACCATTTGAGCGTGGTGCCGCGCAACAGCCCGACCCAGGTCGAGCGGGCGATGAAGCGCTTCGGCCTGCCGCGCGACGCGCACGTTCGGCTCAAAGCCGCCACCGGGCGCAAGGCGTTCTTGCCAGTCGATGAAGTGATCGCGGTCGAGCGGCTGCTCGGCGACTATGTCGAACTGCAGGACGTCGCCACGCGCAAGCAGATCGGCACCATGGCAGAGCACACGCGTTGCCCGGTCACGCAGAACGCGTTGGGCGCGAGCATCGGCGGGGACGAAGCGGCAGCGGCTCACTACAAGAGCGAAGTGCTGATGCCGCGCAAATCGGTACTCGATCTGCTGGAGGAGTTTCCGGCATGCGAGCTGCCGTTGGCTGTGTATCTCGAAATGCTGTCGCCGCTGTCGCCGCGCTACTACTCCATCTCGTCGTCGCCCAAAGTCGACGCGTCGCGCTGCAGCGTGACGGTCGGTGTGGTGAGTGCGCCGGCGCGATCGGGGCGAGGCACCTTCGAGGGTGTGTGCTCCAACTTTCTCGCGCGCGCCGAACCCGGCGACACGGTGCATGGCTTCGTCCGTGCGACCACCGCGGACGGCTTCGGCCTGCCTGACGACGCGAGCAAGCCGGTGATCATGATCGGCCCCGGCACTGGGCTGGCGCCGTTTCGCGGCTTCTTGCAGGAGCGTGCTGCGCAGAAGGCCAAGGGCACGGTGATTGGTGACGCGATGCTGTTCTTCGGCTGCCGGCATCCCGAGCAGGACTTCATCTACGCGGATGAATTAAAGGCGTGGGCAGAGGATGGCCTGGTCGACTTGCACACCGCATTTTCGCGGGCCGGAGGGCGCAAGGCTTATGTGCAGGACTTGATTCGCGAGCAAGCCGGCTCAGTCTGGAAACTGATCGAGGCTGGCGCCACGGTGTACGTATGTGGCGACGGCTCGCGCATGGAGCCCGATGTGCGCCGTACCTTGAGCGACATCGCACGCGAGCATGGGGAGGACAGTGCGACGTGGATGGCCGTGATGCTCGCCAAGCAGCGCTACGTGCTGGATGTCTGGGCAAGTAACTAACTCGTCCAGGCAAAAGGAACGCGTTAAGTTCTATCGGGATTGGGGTAGACCAGGGGCCCAAGCAGCGTGCGGTTGAATGGCTTCCACTGTCCTTCAGGCTGCGACAGGCGATCTGCCAGGGCGTACATCACCGCAGGGTGCGCACCGAGGCCGATGTGGCTGGCGATCACCTCGATATTTTCCGACTGCGGGCCGGTCTTCTCAAGACTGCATTGCCATGCCACCACGCCATCGGTGCGGCTGAAAATCGAAGTGGTCGGTACTGGAGGCGTCGGGCTGACGTACTTCATGCGCTTGGGGTCGTGCGAGCTTTGGCCGCTCACGCCTTCGTACACGCGCCATGCATTGGTCGCACGCGGGCTGCCAGAAAACGGGCTGCCCAACGTGATGACATTGCGCACGAGTTCAGGATGTGCCGATGCCAGCAAGCGGGCATACACGCCGCCGAGGCTCCAGCCGACGACGCTGACCTTCTGGCCGTCCTTGTCGTGCAGTTCTCGCAGCAACTTGACCATGCCGGCCTCGACACCTGCGCGCGGTCCCATGTTGCGTCCGAGACCCCAGCCATGCGCGTCATAGCCGCGGCTTTCAAGATAGCGGCGCAGGATACCGGTCGACGTGTCACTGGCGACCAGGCCCGGGAGCACCAGCACCGGGTGGCCATCGCCGCGCGGCGTGAGTTGCAGCAGAGGCCACATGGCGATGCCGGCACCCGTCTCCCACAGCGCTCGGACTTCCGCCAGCAGCAGCAGGCGCGACGGCGGCTTGATTGCTTCCTGGCGGCTTGGGTCGATTGCAGCTTGTGCGGCAACGGTCATGTGATCTCTCCTTGTCTGAATTGTTGTCGAAACTGATCTTGGCGGGTGTCTCGGGCCGTGGGACAGCAAGCCCATTTATCCGAGGTATTTGCCGCGCAGGTAATCAAGGTAAGCCCTCGATTCGCTTGAAACGTAAGGCGAAACCAGCGTCAGCGTGTAGAAAGCCGCAAGCCCGGGGTCGGCCTTCGCCAAGGCATTGCGCCCCGGCACCAGTCGCTCGAACGACAGCCAGCAAGTCGTGGTGAAAACCATCTGCAGCGCGAGGATTCGGGCCTGCTCGGCGCTGGTCTCGATCACGCCTGACGCCACCAGCCCCTCGCACAGCGCCTGCGCTGCGACCAGGTTGTGGGCGGTGAGGTCTTGCGCCCGCTGGCCGAGCAACGGGTACTCGCTCGACAGAAAAGCCATGTCGCGATAGATGAACCGGTACTCGTTGATGGCCTCGAAACGCAGGTGCAGCGCGAGCCAGAGATCATCGATGGCGGCGATCGAGGTCGACGACGTGTTCAACGCTTCGAGCCGTTGCTCGAAACGCCGGAACAGCCATTCGACGATGAGCGCCTTGGCCTTGAAGTGATAGTGCAGGTTGCCTGGACTGATCCCAAGTTCGGCCGCGATTTTGTGCGTCGACACGGCAGCCAGACCGTCTGCGTTGAACAGCACGAGGCTGGTCAGCAGAATGCGGTCGCGTGTGTTGGGACTTGCCACAGGTAATGAGACAGCCGCCGCGATACTGACGAGTTCAGCGCCTGCGCCGGGATGGCGAGGCGGGCGTCTTTGCCGCGGTGCGAACCGAACGATCAGCCCCGCCGATTCGATCGAGTTGCTCGCGAAGTTCGCGCACCTCGTCTCGCAGCGCCTGAACTTCTTGCGGCGTTGGCATGCCGAGCCGCTGCAACGCCGTTGCCACGCGTTGGTCGAAAACGTCTTCGAACTTGCGGATGCCGAAGCTGTCGAGGCTCGGGAAGCCGCGGCCCGGTACGGCATCGCTTTTGGGCTGGATGCCCAGCAGACCTTCGATGACGTTGGTCTGGCGCTTGACGACATCGTCGCGAACGTTGCCGAGCGCCTTCAGGCCCGCACGCAGCAAGACTTCCGCCTTGCCGGGTTTCGCCTTGGGTGCAGGTGCAGCTATGGATGCAGCGGCTATTGCGGCGGGGCCAGCAAGTTTGCCGGCAGCGGCCCGCTTTTTGACAACGGGTGCCTTGGGCGCAGCAGCCTTTTTAGCAGGCGCCAGTTTTGGAGTCGGCGCCCTGGTCGCCACCTCAGGCTGCCTTGCGAACAGCGCGGCGAACCGGCTTTGCAGCGACGCGGACCTTGGCCTTGACGGTGCGAACGGCCTTCGGCAGATCGACACCGCTCACGCGCACTTCGATCTGCTTGGCGCCCTCGACGATCTTGTCGGCGATTTGGGCGGAGACATTGGCGATCGGCAGGTTGATGGCGTTCAGCGTCTTGAACATCGACGTGGCGACCGGCGATTCGATCTGCGCAGCGCGGCCGGCTACCGATTCGATGCCGTTGGTGCTGGCAGCAGCGACACGGTCCATCAGCGCGACGACGCGGCTGGTGTCGATGTCGAGCCGGTTGGCCAGGAAGCCAGTGACCTTTTGGGCTGCAGCAAAGCGCGCAGACAAGCGCGAAGCTGCGCCGCCAAGCAGACGATGTGCGCCCGTGCGGTAGGCGCTCACGAGCGTCTTGCCGGCTTCGTTGTACTGCCCGACGACATGGACGGCAACGGAAGAGAAGGTTTGCGTAGACATGAAGTTTCCTTGAAGTTGATCGGGTCGCTGGTTTGCGATGAACCGATCTTCTTCGGCAATGCCTAGGCCGCGATAACTAGAAGCGGGAGAAAGTTAGTCCAACTGCCCCAATTTTTTGCTGACTTCACGAGCTTGCGGTCGCGCCGGCGCGCGCCCGCTTGGCCGGCGCCGGCGCCTTGCGCGTTGACTTGGCAGCGGGCTTGGTCACTGCCTTGACGATCGGTTTCGGGATCGGCTTGGCCGCGGCTTTCGCAATGCTCTTGCCGACAGGTTTGCCGGCAGGCTTGCCGACGATCTTCAGGTTCGGCTTGCGCACCGCTCTCGCAACGACTTCGAGCGCTGGGGCTGCAGCAGCGGTTGCGGCTGCAGCCGCCGGCTGCGCCGCCGCCGCCATCGGTCCGGCCAGATCCATCAGCGTCTTGTGCTCGGCCAGCATGTAGTCGCCGATTTCGGTGATGTCGGGTACCGCACGGCGGCAGGCGATCAGGCCGTAGTCCATGCGGCCGTTGTAGCTCTGCACTGTGACGTTGAGCGCCATGCCGTGGCTGGCGATCGACACCGGGTAGTAGCAGGTCACCAATGCGCCGGCGAAGTACATCGGAAACGGCGCGCCGGCCACGTTGGAAATGGCGATGTTGGCGACCGGCGGAATCACGTTGACCAGACCTGAGCGCCCGAACATCGAAGCCACGCCGGAGATCAGCCAGGGCGCGCCGAACATGGGAAAGTCGTCGAGGATGATCGCCTTGAACTTGTTCATGGTCGACTTCGACGCGTTCGACGACGCGTTGATCTGCTTCAGTCGCGCGACCGGATCTTTGATGTTGGTCGCCAAGCTCACCAGGATCATGCTGGCCTGGTTGTTGGCGGTTTCGTCACCGGACTCGCGCAGGCTGACCGGGATCGCGCCGACCATCGTCTTGTCGGGCAGCTCGTTGCTGTCCTTCAGGTATTTGCGAATCGCGCCCGCCACCGTGCCCATGACGACATCGTTCAGCGTCACGCCGAAGTGCTTGGCGATGTGCTTGGTCTCGGCCAGCGAAATGGTACGGCCCGCGAAGGTGCGCTGGTTGGTGATCGACACGTTGAACGGGGTGCGTGGTGCCAGCAGGTTGAACTTTTTCGGTGCCTTGGTCAGCGATTTCTCGGCCGCCTTTTCGTCCGGCTTGGCGAGGCCACCGATGGCACGGGCGAAGGCCGGCGCCATCTTGAACAGCTTCACGTACTGCTGCGCCGTATTGCGCAGCGCGGCGCCCGCGAGTTCGGCCATGCCGAGCGAATAGTTATTGCTGCGCGCACGGGCCCGCGGCGGTTTGACGACACGGCCGACCGCGTCGAGATCGAAGATCGCCTTGCCGAGCGCGACGCCGGCCTGCCCGTCGATGCCAGCGTGATGCACCTTGGTGTAGAGCGCGGCCTGGCCGCTCTGCAAGCCGTCGATGATGAAGAACTCCCACAGCGGGCGGCTGCGGTCGAGCAGCGTCGAATGCAGGCGCGCCACGTACTGCTGCAACTGGCGGTTGGTGCCCGGCTTGGGCAGCGTGATGTGCCGCACGTGGTAGTCGATGTCCATGTCTTCTTCGTCGACCCAGACCGGGTTCGACAGGTCGAACGGCATCAACGCGAGCTTGCGGGTGAACACATCGGCCAGATGAATCCGGCTGGCCATGAAAGCCTTGGCGTCCTCGTAGAAATCGCCCTCGTAGCCTGGAGGCAAGTCCAGCACGTTGAGCGAACCCACGTGCATAGGCATCTCAGGGGTTTCAAGGTGCAGGAAGGTGGCGTCGAGGCCGCTCAGGTGTTTCATGTTGTCTCCTTGATTACGCTCTCAAAGGCGCTTGTCAGGATACCGTGCGGTCACTGAAAAAAGGGCCCCGAGGCTTCAGTGTTTCCACCCGGTTGCTTGCAGCTTTTGCACGCGCAAGGGTAGGCTCGAGCCATGACTTGCACCACGCCATGACCGCCACGCTCGAACTCATCGGCGCCCCGACCGACGTAGGCGCTAGCGTGCGCGGCGCGGGTATGGGTCCGGACGCCCTGCGCGTCGCTGGCCTCGCCGAGACGCTCACGCGCCAGGGCTTTTCCGTCGTCGATCGCGGCAACCTCGCTGGCCCGGCGACGCCTTGGGCCGCACCGACCCATGGCCTGCGGCATCTGGACGAAGTGATCGCCTGGAACCGTGCGGTCTACAACGCGGTCGACACTGCGTTGGGCGCCGGACGCGTGCCGCTGATGCTGGGCGGCGACCACTGCCTGGCCATCGGCTCCATCAGCGCGATCGCATGGCATGTGCGCAAGCGCGGGCAGAAACTGCGGGTGCTGTGGCTCGACGCGCACACCGACGTCAACACCGACACCACCAGCCCGAGCGGCAACATCCACGGCATGCCGGTGTCGTGCCTGCTCGGCCACGGCCCGGCCGCGCTGACCGGTTGGAGCGGCGAACGTGCGGCGCTCGTTCCCGAAGCGGTGCGCTTCATCGGCATTCGGAGCGTCGACGATGACGAGAAGGAAGCGATCCGCACCATGGGCCTGCGCGTGTTCGACATGCGCCACATCGACGAGCACGGCATGCGCCACACCATGACCGAGGCGCTGCAAGACGTCGACGAAGACACGCACCTGCACGTGAGCTTCGACCTCGATTGCCTCGATCCGGCGGATGCGCCCGGTGTGGGAACGGGAGTGCGTGGCGGGCCGACCTATCGCGAGATGCAGCTGTGCATGGAAATGGCGGCGGACACCGGGCGCCTGGGGTCGCTCGATGTGGTCGAACTGAATCCGGCACTGGATGTGCGGAACCAGACCGCGGAAGTGGCGGTGGCGTTGATCGAGAGTCTGTTCGGGAAGTCGACGCTGACGCGGTGACGCGTAATTGGGCGGCCTGCTTGAAAAAAGCGCGCCTCCTACGCCAGCTTGTGCCGGAGGAGACGGCGATGTCGCAGGCGCTGGCCCTAAAGTTGAGCCATGACCGGATCTCCCCGATGACGACCGACGCGCCCCACTCCAGCGACGCCCGAGACAATCCGCCGAATCCCGAGAAGACGTCCGCAGCGCTCGGCAAACTGCGGGTACTGGTGGTGGAGGACGACGCTGCGGCGCTGTCGGCCACCGTCGAACTGCTGCAGGTGCTCGGCCACTGGGCCACGGGCGTCAAGAGTGCAGAAGTGGCCAAGTCGCGCTTCATGGACGGCGCGTTCGACGTGCTGCTCACCGACATCGGCCTGCCTGCCTTGTCGGGTTACGACCTGGTGCAAAGCCTGCCGTCGGGCCATCGCATTCAGGTGATTTTTGCGAGCGGGCAAATACAGCCCGACGATCCGATGCCCGGAACCATCTGGCTTGCCAAACCGTTTACCGTCGAGCAGCTCGAAGCCGCGCTGGCGACGGCCCGCGCGGCCTGAACCTGCGATCAGTCGATTATTTGGGTGGCGCTGTTGCCGGACTAGCGGGCGCGGCCGGCATGGCCTCTGGCGAGCCCAGCGCCGCCGGCGACACCGAGGGCTCGTTGCCCTGCTGAGCCTTCAAGAACCGTTCGAGCAACGCAAAAAAGCGATCGTAAAAGCCTTCGTCGGTCAGTGTTTCGCTCGCTATCTTCACCATGGCATCGTCGCTCGACGAATACGGCAGAGAAAGTGAGCCGATGGCGCCGACACCCACACTTGCCGAGTTGTTGACTTTCTTCAGCGCATAACGGTCTTGCAGCGCCGTCACGAAGGTCACGGTGCGACGACCCTTGGCGACCTCTGATGCGCAGACCACGCGCAACTCGACTTCGACGTGTACTTCACCGGTCGGCTGGAAGCTCTTGCGGCCCGTCACCAGGTCGGTGCTCGACGCCGTGAGCATGTAGCCCTGACTCAGCAGAGCGCGACGCGCCGCTTCACAGGTTTGTCCCTCGCTGGCCGAATAGCTGCGGGTGTGGGTGGTGGTCGAATCGAACTCTTCCGGCTCGTAGGAGACAGGCTTTGGCGCGCTGCCGCAACCGGACAAAAGCAGCGCAGCGGCGAAAGCCAGCGCGGCAGAAAAAGGGACGAAAGCGCGAGAAGAAAAGACTGTGGACATAGCGTGTCGATGCTAGCGGCGAAATCACCGGCGACTTACCGGCACCCGGCTTCGACACACCTCGAACGCAAGCGTTCCCCGCGCCCAGAAACGAGCGCCTCTACCTCACGCTCGAAAGTGAACTCAAGGGTACAGACCGCGTTCCTGCCGCGCCATCAAAATACGCTCGCAGGCCACCGCATAGGTGGCAGTGCGCAAGCTGATCTTGTGCTTGTCGGCCGTGTCCCAGATCTGGTTCAACGCATTCATCATGATGCGGTCGAGCCGCACGTTGATCTCGTCTTCGTCCCAGAAGAACGACGAGAAATCCTGCACCCATTCGAAGTAGCTCACCGTCACGCCGCCGGCGTTACAGATCACGTCGGGCACCACCAGCACGCCGCGCTCGGCCAGGATGTCGTCAGCCTCGGGCACCGTCGGGCCGTTGGCGCCTTCGAGCACCAGCTTGGCGGTGGTCTTTTTGGCGCGCGCGGCGGTGATCTGGCCTTCGAGCGCGGCTGGAATCAGGATGTCGCAGGGCACGTCCCAGAAGGCTTCGTTGGGTACGACGTCGCCACCCTTGAAGCTCACCGCGCCGGCGGGCGTGCGCGACACCGGAATCAGCTCGGCCAGGTCGAGCCCTTTCTCGTTGACGATGGTGCCGGTGTGATCCTGCACCGCGACGATCTTTGCGCCGGCCTCCACAAAAAGCTCTGCTGCGACAGAACCCACGTTGCCGAAGCCCTGTACCGCAATACGCGCACCGCGCAGGTCGAGGCCCAGGCGGCGAGCGGCTTCCCGGCCGGTGACGAACACGCCGCGGCCGGTCGCCTTGACGCGGCCCAGCGAACCACCGAGGTGCAGTGGCTTGCCGGTGACAACACCGGTGGCGGTGCCGCCGGTGTTCATCGAATAGGTGTCCATCATCCACGCCATGATCTGGCCGTTGGTATTGACGTCGGGCGCCGGGATGTCGGTGTGCGGGCCGATGATGATGCCGATCTCGCTGGTGTAGCGGCGCGTGACCTTCTCCAACTCTTTGAGCGACAGCTTCTTGGGGTCGACGCGAATGCCGCCCTTGGCACCGCCGTACGGCAGGTTGACCGCAGCCGTCTTGACCGTCATCCAGGCCGACAGCGCCATCACTTCTTCCAGCGTGACATCGGGGTGGAAACGCACACCGCCCTTGCCCGGCCCGCGGCTCATGTTGTGCTGCACGCGATAGCCTTCGTAATGCGCGATGCGGCCGTCGTCCATTTCGATCGGTACGTCGACGATCAGCGCGCGCTTCGGTCGCTTGAGCGTTTCAGCCCACTTGGCCAGATCGCCCAGGTAAGGCATCACACGGTCGACCTGCTGCAAATATGTCCCCCACGGACTGGTGGGTGTGGGATTGACGAAGGAAAGTTTTTCGCTCATTCGAGGCTTCCGTGTGTTGGGTGGATGCCGTCGACGATAGACCTTGCCCTGTGACTGCGCCATGACTTATGCGCGCAGCGCAGGGCGTTATGCCGACGCGGTCAGCGCCCGCCGAAGATGGCAGTGCCGACGCGCACCATCGTGCTGCCGGCAGAGATGGCTGCTTCCAGATCGGCGCTCATGCCAAGTGACAGGGTGTCTAGTTCGATGCCCGCCGCGTTTATCCGGTCGAAAACCGCAGCCGCCTTCAGGAAAAGCGCCCGCTGCGCGTCGAAGCCGACCGCCGGTTCCGGGATCGCCATGAGCCCCCGCAGCCGCAACCGTGGCAACGCCGCAACAGCCTGCGCAAGCGCCACCGCCTCTTCCGGCGACACACCCGACTTGTTGGCGCCGCCATCGACATTGACCTGCAAACAGACCTGAAGCGGAGGCAAATCAGCCGGCCGCTGCTCGCTCAGGCGCTGGGCGATCTTCAGTCGGTCGACGCTGTGCACCCAGTCGAAATGCTCTGCCACGAGACGGGTCTTGTTGCTCTGGAGCGGGCCGATGCAGTGCCACTCGAGTTCGGCACGAATGTTCGCCAGGGCCTGGATCTTGCCCACACCCTCCTGAATGTAGTTTTCCCCAAAAGCGCGTTGACCTGCTCCATACGCATCGCGGACCGCCTCTGCGGGGAAGGTTTTCGACACTGCAAGCAAGCGCACGCTCGCCGGATCCCGTCCGGCGGCTGTGCAAGCCGTCACGATCCGGGAGGTAACTTGCTGGAGGTTGTCACGAATCATCGTCATAATCGTCAAAAGCGTATCAAAACGTCACCGACCCATTCGAGGACCCCGTGGACATTACCCAACTGCTGGCGTTCAGCGTCAAAAACAAGGCTTCGGACTTGCATCTCTCGTCCGGCTTGCCGCCGATGATCCGGGTGCATGGCGACGTGAGGCGCATCAATGTCGACGCGCTCGATCACAAGGCGGTGCACGCCATGGTGTACGACATCATGAGCGACACGCACCGCAAACACTACGAAGAATTTCTGGAAGTCGACTTCTCTTTCGAGATCGATGGCCTGGCCCGCTTTCGGGTGAATGCCTTCAACCAGTCGCGCGGCGCTGCGGCGGTATTCCGGACCATTCCTTCGAAGATCCTGTCGCTGGAGCAACTCAACGCGCCCAAAATCTTCGGCGAACTCGCATTGAAGCCGCGCGGCCTGGTGCTGGTGACAGGCCCGACCGGCTCGGGCAAATCGACCACGCTCGCCGCGATGGTCAATTACCTGAACGAAACCGAGTACGGCCACATCCTGACGGTAGAAGACCCGATCGAATTCGTCCACGAATCGAAAAAGTGCCTGATCAATCAGCGCGAAGTCGGGCCAATGACGCTGTCTTTCGCGGCCGCTCTGCGCTCTGCCCTGCGCGAAGATCCTGATGCGATTCTGGTCGGCGAAATGCGCGACCTGGAAACGATTCGCCTCGCCATGACGGCGGCTGAAACGGGCCATCTGGTGTTCGGCACCCTGCACACCTCGTCGGCGGCCAAGACCATCGACCGGATCATCGACGTGTTCCCGGGCGAAGAAAAAGACATGATCCGCGCCATGCTGTCGGAGTCGCTTCAAGCGGTGATTTCTCAGACGCTGTGCAAGACCAAGGATGGCCAGGGCCGTGTTGCGGCGCACGAGATCATGCTGGGCACGCCGGCCATTCGCAATCTGATCCGCGAAGGCAAGGTTGCGCAAATGTACTCGTCGATTCAAACTGGCAGCGGTCAGGGCATGCAGACGCTCGACCAGAACCTGACCGACCTGGTGCGCCGCAGCGTGATTTCATCCGCCGAGGCACGCGGCAAAGCCAAGATCCCGGAGAACTTCCCGGGCTGATTTTTTTTCTGGATCTTTCCGGAGCAGACACATGGAACGCGATCAGGCCAGCCAGTTCATCAACGAACTGCTCAAGCTCATGGTGAGCCGCAACGGCAGCGACTTGTTCATCACCGCCGACTTCCCGCCGGCCATCAAGGTCGACGGCAAAGTGACCAAGGTGTCGGGCCAGGCGCTCGGTTCGCAGCACACGCTGGCGCTCACCCGATCGGTCATGAACGACCGCCAGACGGCCGAGTTCGAGCGGACCAAGGAATGCAACTTCGCAATCTCGCCGACCGGTGTCGGGCGCTTTCGGGTGAACGCATTCGTGCAGCAGGGAAAGGTCGGCATGGTGATGCGGACCATTCCCGCCAAGCTGCCGACCATCGACGGCCTCGGCATGCCGCAGGTGCTCAAGGACGTGGCGATGACCAAGCGCGGCCTGACCATCCTGGTTGGCGCCACGGGCTCGGGCAAGTCGACCACGCTGGCCGCCATGATCGACTGGCGCAACGAAAATTCGTACGGCCACATCGTGACCGTCGAGGACCCGGTCGAGTTCGTGCACCCGCACAAAAACTGCGTAGTAACGCAGCGTGAAGTGGGCATCGATACCGACAGCTGGGAAGCCGCTCTCAAGAACACGCTGCGCCAGGCGCCCGACGTCATTTTGATGGGCGAAATCCGCGATCGCGAGACGATGGAGCATGCCGTCGCATTCGCCGAAACCGGTCACCTTTGCATGGCGACGCTGCATGCCAACAGCGCCAACCAGGCGCTCGACCGCATCATCAATTTCTTTCCGGAAGAGCGCCGCAACCAGTTGTTGATGGACTTGTCCCTGAATCTGCGCTCCCTGGTGTCGCAGCGCCTGATTCCGACCGAAGACGGCCAGGGGCGCATCGCAGCGGTCGAGATTTTGCTCAACACGCCCCTGATCTCCGACATGATCTTCAAGGGCGAGGTCGGCGAGATCAAGGAGATCATGAAGAAGAGTCGCAACCTGGGCATGCAGACTTTCGACCAGGCGCTGTTCGATTTGTTCGAAAACAACGCGATCACTTTCGACGACGCCATTCGGAATGCCGATTCGGCGAACGACCTGCGTCTGCAGATCAAGCTGAACAGCCGGCGCGCCAAGTCGCAAGATCTGTCTGCCGGCACCGAGCATTTCGCCATAGTCTGAGCTCGCGGCGCTAAGCTCGGGGCATGAGCAGCCTCAATACCAAAATCTATTCCCTCGTCCCTTCGCACAAGGTCGCTTTTCTCGGCCTGGGCGTGATGGGTTACCCAATGGCCGGGCACCTTGCTTTGGCGGGGCACAGTGTGACGGTTTACAACCGCACCGCCGCCAAGTCCGCTGCCTGGCAAAAGGAGATTGCTGCAGCGGGCGCGGTGGCCAAGCTCGGTCATGCGGCCACGCCGCGCGAAACCGTGGCCGATGCGGACATCGTTTTTTGCTGCGTAGGCAACGATGACGATCTGCGCTCGGTGGTACTGGGTGCCGATGGCGCTTTTGCGGGCATGAAGAAGGGCTCGGTGTTCGTCGACCACACCACGGCCTCGGCCGATGTCGCGCGCGAGTTGTCCAAAGCTGGCCTGGCTCTAGGCCTGCAGTTCATCGATGCGCCGGTGTCGGGCGGGCAGGCGGGCGCTCAAAACGGCGCGCTGACCGTGATGTGCGGTGGCAACGCCGCCACGTTCGCACAGGTCAAGCCGGTGATCGACGCCTTCGCACGCGCGGTGACCCTGCTGGGTGAAAGCGGTGCGGGCCAGTTGGCGAAGATGGTCAATCAGATCTGCATCGCGGGACTCGTGCAGGGATTGTCGGAAGCCATCGCCTTCGGCCAGCGCGCCGGTCTCGACATGGAAGCGGTGCTCGGTGTCATCAGCAAGGGCGCAGCGCAAAGCTGGCAAATGGAAAACCGCGGCAAAACGATGATCGAGGGCAAGTTCGATTTCGGCTTCGCGGTCGACTGGATGCGCAAGGACCTGGGCCTGGTGTTCGACGAAGCCAAACGCAACGGCGCGCAGCTGCCGGTGACGCAACTGGTCGACAAGTTCTACGCCGAAGTGCAACAGGCCGGCGGCAAGCGCTGGGATACTTCCAGCCTTATCACCAGGCTGAAATAGGAACAGCGCTCGCTCCGCTAGCGAACCGGCGTGGTGCTGGCGCCGCCGCTCGGCGCAGGCATCGGCTCCATCGGGGGCAGCGGGACGTTGGAGCGCGAGGTCGAGGCCGGCGCGACGCTTGAGGACGGCGAGGACACCGGCGCCGGTGCGGTGTTTGCGCGGGTCTGGTTCGCCAACTCCGCGTCGCTGACGATTTCGACCACACGCACCACGCGGTCCACGCCCGACACACCGCGCGTGATTTCGGTTGCGCGATCGGTCTCGCGACGGGTCGCGATGCCCATGATGTAGACAGTGCTGCGCTCGGTCACGATCTTGAACGAGTTGGCGAAGATGTCCTTGGCATCGAGCAGCGATGCCTTCACCTTGCCGGTGATGTAGGTGTCGTTGGAACGCTGCGGGAACGAACTCGACGGGCCGACCACGAGTTCATTCACCACCGACCGCACGTTGTCCACGCGGCGCAAGACCTCTTCGGCGCGACGCTTGTCGGCCTCGCTGCCGACGGTACCGACCATCAGCACCTGCCGGTTGAAACTCACCAGCGTGACGTTCATGTCGTCGTTCGCGATCTCCCGGATGCGTGCGGCGCCGCGCAGTTCGATGCCCTGGTCGTCCAGCTGGGCGCCGGAACTGCGGCGATCGGTCGCGACCAGGCCGGCACCGGCCGCCGCGGCTCCGCCGATGACCAGCGGCACGCAGCCGGAAAGGCCGGCCACCAAGGCGGCGCCCAGCGTGAGTGCGGCCATCGCCGTGGCGATGCTGCGGGTCGATGTCGTTGGAATCGTCATGTGGAACCTTCCTGTTCTCCGAGTAATTGGGCGTCCACTCCGTCGCACAGGCAATGCAGCGCAAGGAGGTGGACTTCGTGGATGCGTGCCGCGCGTTCGTGCGGCACCGTGACCTGTACGTCTGTTTCGCGCAATGCGCGGCCGATGGCGCCGCCACTGCCGGCCGCATGGCCCAACAGCGCAACGACGGTCATGTCGCGCGCATGCGCCGCCGTGACCGCCGCCAGCACCGCGGACGACTGGCCGCTGGCGCTCAGCACCAGCAACACGTCGCCGGCGTGGCCTAGCGCCCGCAGCTGGCGCGCAAAGCGGTCGCTGTCGATGGCGCCAGGCGTGTCGGCCGCCGGATCGGTGGCGTCACCGGGCAAGGCGATGGCGGCGAGCTCGGGTCGCTCGCGCTCGAACCGGCCGACGAAGTGCGCAGCGAACTGCGCTGCCAGCAGCCCCGACACGCCGGAGCCACAGGCCAGCACCTTGCCGCCGCTGGTCACGCAGGCCAGCAGCGCCTGCATCGCTTGCGAAATCGGTTTGCTGAGCGCCGGGCCCGCCTGGTATTTGAGGTCGGCGCTGTCGATGAAGTGCTGCTGTATCCGTTGCTCAAGCATTTGGGGTCGGATGATAGCGACAGGCGCTGCAACAAATCGTTCGAGCCATTAGTGACCCGCGTCGAAGGCGCCTTGCAGCCACTCGATTTTTTCCTCGACCAGCACCACATCGAACCGGCACGGCGGCAGTGTGCGCAGCCGGCTGAGGTAGTGGCGCGCGGCGAAGATGATGCGGCGCTGCTTGACGCCGGTGATGCTGCCGCCAGCGCCGCCATGCGTACCGCTCGCTCGCTGCCGCACCTCCACGAACACGAGTGTGCCGTCGCGTGGATCGCGCATGATCAAATCGATCTCGCCGCCGCCGCGACCCGGCGTTCGATAATTGCGGGCGACCGGTACCAGTCCGGCGTCCTGCAGGTGTTCGAGCGCGGCGTCTTCGGCTGCATCGCCACGCTGCTTGGTGGTTTTAGTTGTCGCCATCCCTGCGATCCTGTTGTTGTCCCGGAGAAACCATTGGCTTCAATCACCGCCGCCTCGTTCGGCGCAGCCCTCTCGGCCGCGGGCGATGCCGCGGGCAGGCAGGATTATCCCCAGAGCACGCTCTACGTCGTCGCTACGCCGATCGGCAACCTGGCCGACATCACGTTGCGCGCGCTGCATGTTTTGCAGATGGTCGACGCTGTCGCCTGCGAAGACACTCGGCATACGCAAAGCTTGTTGCGGGCCTATGGCATCGACCGACCTGGCGGCCAGCTGCTCGCGCTGCACCAGCACAACGAAGCCGAAGCGGCGCAGGGCGTCATCGCACGCCTGTCTCAAGGCGAACGCATCGCGTACGTGAGCGACGCCGGCACGCCGGGCGTGAGCGATCCCGGCGCGCGGTTGGTGGCTGCCGTGCGCGCAGCCGGGCTTCGCGTGCTTCCCTTGCCGGGCGCGAGCGCCGTTACCACGCTGATCAGCGCTGCGGGCCTCGTCGCGGGTGGTGACGACAGCAGCGCTTTCGTCTTCGCGGGCTTTCTGCCAAGCAAGGCTGGCGAACGCGACACGGCCGTGCAAGCGCTCGCGCTGGAACCGCGCGCTGTCGTCTTGCTCGAAGCACCGCACCGCATCGAAGCCGTGGCCAGAGCGCTGACCGTGCTGGGCGACCGGCGGATCACTATCGGTCGTGAACTGACCAAGCAATTCGAAGAGATCGTTACCCTGGCTGCCAGCGAGCTACCGGCGTGGTTCACCGCGGGACGAGACCGCACGCGCGGGGAATTCGCACTCGCTTTGCATCCGATGGCAATCGCTGTCGATGATGGCGCGGAAGGCGAACGTGTGCTGCGACTGCTGCTCGAAGAGCTGCCGGTGAAGACCGCCGTGCGCCTCGCCGCGGAGATCAGCGGCGCGCCGCGCAATGCGCTCTACGACACTGCGCTGCGCATCCGCAAGGACGGGAGCAGGCGTGATGGCGACCACCACACGAACAGCGATCTCGACGACGAGCCGAGCGATTAGCCGTCAAGTTCCGCGTAGTGCCTGAAGATGCCCTCTTCGTTGAAGGCGATGCGGCGCGGACTCTGCAGATAGGCGTGCACCCGCTCGCGGCGACTCACATTGCCGTGAAGCTTGGAAACGAGAGGCGTGTCGGCCAGAACGCGTGCAGTGGCTTTGGGAAACGCATAGCGCAGACCGGCGACCAACTGGAACAGCGACAGGTCCGCGTAGGTGAGCGCACTGCCAACCAAATGCAGATCGCCAGCCGGATTGCGTTGCAAGATCTGCTCGAACCATCCCAGGAACTTCGGCATGCGCTCTTCCCGAAAGGCCTTGGCACGCTCCAAGGCGGCAGCACGCTGGTCTTCGTAATAGGCATCGACCGAGATCGGATGGTGCGTGTCGTGCGCCTCGGCCACCGCGTCGGCGATGGTCAATTGCAACTGATGCGTCCACAGCCCATCGACCTCGCCCGCGCCCGCGAGGCCGAGCCGCGACCCGAGGTATAGAAGGATGGCGGCGGTTTGCCCGACCACAACTTCGCCATCGACAAGGAACGGCGGCGCGAACGATGCGCGCGGATTCTTCGGATCTTGCAGGCTGCGCCCCAGCGCCGCTTCACCACCACCCTTCGCAGGCGATTGACGCGCGACGTCGACGTACTCGGCGCCGGCAGCTTCGAGCGCCAGTCGCACGAATTCACCGCGGCCCTGAATGGTCGGCCAGTAATGCAATCGATAAGCCATAGGCAATCTTCTCAGAACTTGCCTGCATGCAGGCAGGCCGAAGGGACCGACGTTGTCAAAGGGGTGTGCAGTTCATCGGCGCAAGGCAACTTCCCGGCCAAAGAAAAACCCGCTCCCAAATAGATCGTGCGGGCTGAAACTTGGGCCTTGTCGGCCTCTGAAGTTCGACGCGGCCATCCGACAGCCTGGTTTATTGATCCACATCACATGCCAGTCCAGCTCGCTGCGCCATGGTGTTGATTGTGCAAAGGAACAATAAATGAAGCCTAACGTCGGCACCGCTGACCGCATCATGCGAATCGCAATTGGCCCGGGCTTGATCGCGGCAAGCGTACTCGGCACCATCGGCAAGGCTAATCATGGGCGGTGGCCCTTCGCTGACGCAGGCAGCCCATGCCATCGCCGGGTTTGAAGAGTTCTCGCAGGTACCGCCCAACTGAGCGGCTGTCGATCAGCTGGAACGGGTTCCCAAATACGCCGTGGAGTTGGGCGATCCGCTGGCGGCTACCTTGTCGAATCGGACCAGGACGAGGACTACAACGGTCGCCGCGACCGGCCCTGCGAAGGGGTGGAGCAGGCAAGCAAGGATCGGGGCTACCAATATAAGGTGACGCAGACCCCAGCTATACAACAAGCCGGCGCGACGCACGTAGGCGATGCCGGCCTGATTCCAGCGCTTGCGCAATGCGGACTCCACCGGCATGCCGCTGATGAAACCCACATGGTTGTAGTAGCGAACAGCCATTGCCGAGCACACCAGTGAGGCGAACAGCAACGCAAGCAACAGGAGCTCGAGCACCAGCTTCGGAGTCAGGCTCGGCAGCATCGCCGCTTCATCCAGACTCGCATGCAGTGAGGGTGCAGCAAGAGTGACAGTGCCGATCAATCCAAGCATCGCTGTCGATGCCGTCATGGTCGCCGACATCAGCGAGTTTCGCAGCGTCTGCACCGCGAGAATCTCCGAGCCAGGGTTCTGCGACACGGCAATGAACCAGTCTTCCCGCAGCGCCGCATGCGCGCTGCGTGCCATGCGCTCGGGGCGGCGTCGCTGCGCGACCATGAGCACCGTCTCGTACGCCATCAACACTGCGATGGTCACCAGAGTACTCAGCCAGGCGAGGACGGCGGACATCGCTTTGACTCAGGTGGGTCGAACGCCGGCAGGCTGCTTGCGACGCTCGAGCAGTTCGAAGGCGCCCATGCCCACGAGCATCGCCGCTACGAAGACAAGCGCCTTGACCTCGCCCATTCCCAGTGCGACCAGACCGGGCCCGGGGCAGAAACCGGCGACACCCCATCCGATACCGAATACGACGCTGCCGATCAGCAGACGACTGTCGATGTCCCGCGACGTGGGCAACTTCATCGGCGCACCGAGGAATGACACGGTGCGCTTCCTGGCCAGCGCGAACGCCAGCGCTCCGACGGCAATCGCGCCCGCCATCACAAAGGCCAGCGAAGGGTCCCAGGCGCCACCCAGGTCCAGGAAGCCCAGCACCTTGGCCGGATTAGCCATGCCAGACACGATGAGGCCAAGTCCGAAGACGAGGCCGGCCAGCAACGATGTAAAAACGGTCATTCAATGTCTCCTCAGTTGCCAAGCCAATGACGAATGATGAACACGGTCGCGAAGCCAGCGACCATGAAGGCCCCAGTGGCGACCATCGATCTCGGGGACAAACGCGCCAACCCGCACACGCCATGTCCACTGGTGCAACCCGACCCGTACCGAGTGCCCACACCCACCAGCAGGCCGGCGATCACCAAAGCACCAAAAGACGCATCGATTCGGGGTTGGGGAAGCGCCGCGAGCAACTCATAGACCCAGGGCGCACCCACGAGGCCCAGCACGAATGCGGCACGCCAGGCCAGGTCGCCCTTGTTCGGCTTGAACAGCCCGCCGATGACGCCACTGATACCGGCGATGCGGCCGTTCAGCAGCACGAACATCGCCGCGGCCAGACCTATGAGCATCCCACCGGCCAAGGCGGACCAGGGGGTGAATTCATTCCAGGCGATGGACATCATTGTTCCTTGGGACAGTAGAGCCGGTAGAGCACGGCCAGGATCTCGAGCAGGTTTGGATCGGCGACGCTGTAGAAAATGTTCTTGCCCTGACGGCGCGTGCTGACGACCCCCTCTGTGCGCAGAACACCGAGCTGCTGTGAAAGCGTTGGTTGACGGATCTCCAGATGTTCTTCGAGTTCACTGACGCACATCTCGCCTTGCGCAAGCTGGCACAGCAGCAGCATGCGCTCGACGTTGGCCAGCAGCTTGAGGGCGCTGACAGCCTCGTCCGCTGCATGGCGGAGGACTTCGGGATCGATGACGGTTTTCGGGCGTTTCATGGAGCGTCAGTGCAGCAGTATGTTGAGCGGACAGCAGGTCAATCGGTTCTCTTCATTATATTAATGTATATACTATACTTCAATAGATCGAAAACCAAAATCGGAGTTCACTATGAACGCTCGAATCACGACACAAGCCTTCTTCGACCCGAAGACCTGGACAGTGAGCTATGTTGTGTGGGACCCCGCCACGCAGCGCGCCGCGGTCATCGACCCGGTGCTCGACTACGACTTCAAATCGGGCCACACCAGCACCACCTCGGCGGATCAGGTGCTGGCCTATGTCGTCGAACACGCGCTCCATGTCGACTGGATTCTCGAGACCCACGCGCACGCCGACCATTTGTCCGGTGCGCGCTACCTGCAGCAGCGCGTCGGTGGCCGCATCGCCATCGGCGAAAACATTCGGACGGTGCAGGCCACCTTCAAGAAGCTCTACAACCTGGAGCGCAGCTTCCTTTCCGACGGTAGCCAGTTCGACCACCTGTTCAAAGACGGTGAAACGTTTCGGATCGGCGAGGTCGAGGCCACGGCGATGCTGGTGCCCGGTCATACCCCGGCCGACATGGCCTACCTCATCGACGATTCAGTCTTCGTCGGCGACACGCTTTTCATGCCTGACATCGGCAGCGCTCGCGCCGACTTCCCCGGCGGGGAAGCACACCAGCTGTACCGCTCGATGCACCGCCTTCTGGCCCTGCCTCCCGAGACGACGATGTATGTCTGTCATGACTACCCGCCGGCTTCGCGGCCTGCCCGCTGGCAAACGACGGTGGCCGAGCAGAAAGCCCTGAACATCCATGTGCGCGACGGCATCACCGAAGACGAGTTCGTCGCGATGCGGCAGGCACGCGACGCCACGCTAGAAGTGCCGACGCTAATCTTGCCGTCGATTCAGGTGAATGTTCGCGCTGGGCAACTGCCTCCGGCGGACGAAAACGGCGTGTCTTACCTGCGCATCCCGCTGAACACGTTGCCCATCCACGGCCGATAAGTGTCTCAAGCGGCAGGTGGGCCTATCCGGGCATCTGGGTGCATCGTGACGATGGATGCACTTTTCATGAACTCGCAGCCGCCCGAGACGGACCAGACTCTTCGAGTTGCCAAGCAGCGACGTCAGCCGCTGAATCAACGGGTTCCCTGCAGTCATTGGGATCCAGTTGAGCAACAGCGCGCGGCGCAATCAACGCTCTTGGTCGAGGAGTCCGTATTTCAGCGCACCTAAAGTGCGCCGCCCACGTCGCGCTCACCCTACTCTCGATGAAATACCCACCCTGCTGACACGTCGCGCCAAACCGAGGTCACGCGGCAAGGGTCCGACGTCATGCCCTTCAGGTAGAAGTCGACGACCCACGCCTTCACCAAGACCTCTGAGGACGGCGTTCAGCGCGTCGTGGCCGGGAGCGATGCGGACAATCGGAAAATCGAGTTGGTGCATGCCCATCTGCGGGAGATCCGGGCCCAGTTTTTCAATGGCGACTTTTCGGGCCCGTCGCATATCCGCGGCCAACAGATGGCCCGGACCTGCCCAGATCGAAGCCGCCACGCCGGGTCAGATTGCCATCGACTAAGGGGCCGTTGACGGCGTTGCAGAGCTGACGCGCCGAGCCGCAGATCCGCAGCTTGCCTCGTCCTTGCATGCGTGGTTCGACGCCCAGCTTTCGCACCGCGGCGCCGACGCAGTGCCCGGCCATCTCCGCCATCATGAGTGCGATTTCTCTATGGTGCTGCGCAGCTGCGAAACCCCGCGAACACATCGCTGCGGTCCGCTGGAAAGAAGTTGCGGTAGCTTGGATGCTTCATGTGCTGCACAGTCGCGAACGATCCTCCGCGCAGCACCGACCGGCCATCGAACCATGGCTGCGAATAGTCGCGGTAGGGGTGCGGGACGAACCCCGAATACGGTTCAAACGGACTCGCAGTCCACTCCCAAACCTCACCCCATTCGAAGACTTCTCCCTGCTCAACAGCCAGTTTCGCAGCGGTTTCCCATTCGGCCTCGGTTGGCAAGCGGCGGCCAGCCCAACGGCACCACGCTTCGGCCTCATGGGCCGTGATTTGCACGGCCGGTGCCAACGGATCGATAGGTAACCAACGACCGAACCGAGATCGCTCCCATCCACTGTGCCCGCGCCGCAGATGCAGCGGATGCGTTGCACCGCTGTGCCGCCGCCAATCGCGACCGGCCGGCGTCCAGGCCCTGTCATCTGTGTAGCCGCCGCCGTCGACGAAGGCGAGGAAAGCGTCCCATTTCACCGTCGCCCGGTCGATGCTGAACGCAGACACTTCGATGTTTGCAGCGCACAGTTCGTTATCAAAAGCGAAGCCGGCGTTGTCCACACCGACATGTCGCAGCCCGCCCGGAATGTCCCACGAACCTGAGGCGACCGCCGGGCGCGGCGCGCGACCCGTCATGCCAGGGCCAAGATCGATGCCAAGCCGCTGCGCCATGAAGTGCCATGCTTCCCGATGCATGTCTTCATGGAACAGGACGAGCCGAAAGAAGTACAGGTCTTCTTCCTTGGTGCTGCAAGCGCGGAGCAAGGTCAGTGTGGCCTCACGCACTGCCGTTAGATAGCTGCGCGTGGCCGCGGGGTCGGGCAGCGCAAGTTGCCAGCGCAGGCCATGCGCGACGTTCGACGAGTCATAGAGCGCATCGGCGCGCGGCAGCACTGATGTGCGTCGTGGTGCGAAAGGATCGCAAGCTATCCCGAAGCCGCGCTCCGTGTTGCGCGACAACCAGAACTCTTCGAACCAGCCGATGTGCCCCAACTCCCAAAGCGGCAAATTCACAGCAGTATCCTGTGCAATTCGAAGGCCATTGGATCCGAGCCCCCTTTCGAAACCGTCGAACAAGCTCAACAACTGGGTGCGGCCTCGGGTGAGCGCCGCCTCGATCTCAGCGGGTCCGGCCTTGCGCATCGCCTCTGCGCTCGTGAATGTCATGGTGTCGCCCAGGTCGTGCACCGGTATAACCTCGTTCATGGTTCGCCCTTCGCTCTGCATCGTGACGCCCGCGCTGGCCAGTTCCAACAACGGCAACTGGCAAACAGCTTTGCGATGGTCAAAGATGTTGCGCGAACATTATCGAATTGCGCTGGTCGATCACTGGGACGGCACGCCGGCCGACGTCATGATTGCGCTGCATGCGCGACGTTCGGCGGCCTCGATCGAGCGCTGGTGCGGCACTCAACCGCACCAGCCTTTGGCAGTGGTACTGACGGGCACGGACCTGTACCGGGACATCCAGTTCGATGCGAGCGCACAGCGCTCACTGGCGCTGGCCGACCGGCTGGTGGTGCTGCACGAGCGCGCAGTCGACGACCTGCCGATGCTGTACCGCGACAAAGCCACTGCCTGCTTCCAGTCGACCCGCTCACTGACACCGCTTCGCAAGCCACATCGGCATTTGCGTGCGCTGATGGTGGGTCACTTGCGCGCGGAGAAGGCGCCACAGACGTACTTCGCCGCAGCTCGTCGACTCCTTGATCGTCCGGACATCCTGCTGGACCACATCGGCGCCGCGCTGGACCCGGCGTGGAGTGTCGAAGCGAAATCGGCGCAGCGAGCATGTCCAGCCTACCGTTGGCTTGGGCCCCTGCCGCATGCCGGCGCACGCCGCCGCATCCAGGCAGCCCATGTGCTGGTGCATCCGAGCGTGATCGAAGGCGGCGCCCACGTGGTGATGGAGGCGGTGTGCAGCGGAACGCCGGTGCTCGCCAGCCGGATCGCGGGAAACATCGGAATGTTGGGGGAGGACTACGGTGGCTATTTCGAACTGGGCGACTCCGAGGCCCTTGCCGCATTGCTGCAACGCTGTCGCGACGAGCCGGCAATGCTCGACCGTCTTGCTGCGCAGTGCGCGTTGCGCGCCCCTCTGTTTGAACCCGCCCTTGAGCAAGCGACCCTGCTCGCCTTGCTATGCGCAATGATAGGCAGCAAGACGTCCGGCAAGAATGCGGGGGCATAACGATAGCCCCAGGTGGCAATGAATCGTATTGGTCTGGCCTTGCAGAAAATGGGGTGCAGTCGACGATGAAATAATGATGTCATGACCGAACGCTCCCTTGCCAACGCCGCGCTGCCCGCCGTAAGAGGCGGGTTGCTGGCGCTGTTGGCGGCAGCGCTGTTCGGTGTCAGCACGCCGTTGGTCCAGCACTTCGGTAGGGGCTTGGGCGCATTCACGACCGCTTGCTTGCTTTACGCCGGCGCGGCAGCGGTGGGTGCGATCTCGCGTCAACGCGCTCAGAAGGAAGCGCGCTTGCTCCGCAGCGATCTTCCGCGCTTGTTCCTGATGGCGGCATTCGGCGCCGTCATCGGCCCCGTCGCTTTGGCGTGGGGTCTGCAGCACACGAGCGGCACCAGCGCGTCGTTGATGCTGACGCTGGAGGCGCTTTTTACCGCCGTCCTGGCGCGACTGATGTACCGCGAGATGATGGGCAAGAGGGTCTGGGGCGCCATGCTCTTGCTTCTGGCCGGTGGTTTGGCGCTGGTGATCGACCAGGGCCTGAGCGGCGGCGTCCAACTCTGGGGCCTGTTGGCCGTGCTGCTGGCAACTGCTGCCTGGGGGACGGATAACACGCTGTCGCGTGGCCTCGCCGAACGCGATCCGAGCCAGGTGGTTCTGGGCAAGGCAGTCGTCGGCGCGGTCGCAACGGCCTTGTTAGCCTGGGCGTTTGGTGAGCGGCTCCCCGCATTGGATGCAGCTGTCATTTTGCTGGTCGTCGGAGCCACCGGCTACGGGCTGAGCCTGCGGTTTTATCTGTTGGCCCAACGCGCTTTCGGTGCCGCGCGCACGGGCTCGGTGTTCGCTTGCGCGCCCTTTATCGGTGCCGCTTTCGCCATCGCACTCGGCGACCGCAGTGGCTCCTGGATCATGCTTGCCGGCGGTGCGCTGATGCTCACTGGGGTCGCGCTGCACCTTGAAGAGTCGCATGGCCATGAACACCGGCACGGGACGTTGGACCACGAGCATGCGCACACACACGACGACGGGCATCACAATCACGTGCACGACGATTTTGAAAGAGGCTCGCACAGCCATCGGCACGTGCATACACCGCTCCTGCACAAGCACGCGCACGTGCCGGACGCGCACCATCGGCACGAGCACTGACGCTCCGTGGCTCATGCGATCTAAGTTCGACTCAAAAATCGCTTGACCTTGTCATAGTGTCAACGTTCATACTTCACAAAATGTCGTTTGTTCGAAAACTGCTGCTTTGGGCTGTGATGCTCGCGGTGCCCTTTCAAGGCTATGCGGCTGCGACCATGCAATTCTGCGCAGCAGGCGAAGTACCGGCGATGGCAGCAACAGTTTTCGAGCCAGTCGTACCGCACGAACACGTTAAACCGCAGTCACACGCGCACGACAGCCGACATGTGGATTCGGCGTCTGACGTCGAGAGCACGCCACATCATCACGATCAGGCTTCAGGGGACGCCTATACGGCCCATAAGTGCGGAACCTGCGGGGCATGCCACTCGGTTGCACTTGTTGGCACCACGCCCGTCGTGATTGCACCTGCCTTGCCACCTGCGGCAATGGCAGAACCGTTTTCTGCGGTGGCGTCGTTGACGCCCCGCGTCCTCGACAAACCTCCTCGCGTTTAACGCGTTCGTTTGTCCGTGACGTCGCGTCACGGGATCTGCGAACGCTCATGCATCGCCTGCGTCGTGCCCTTTCCGGCAGCACTGACGCACTCCGTTCATGAATCTGCGAGGACGCCATGTTCCATTCATCGTCAGCCCGTCGGCTGGCAGCATTCCGTTTTCTCGCCGCGGCTGCCATGGCAGCTTCGGCAACTTTCACCGCCGTTGGCGCTGTGGCTCAGCCGTCGCCTGCCGGCCCCAGTGCGCCGACAACCTCGACGCCGCCTGTCCTGACCTACAAGTCCGCGCTCGAGGGTTATCAGCCCTTTGATGACGGAAAGCCTATTCCATGGAAAGAGGCCAACGAGACGGTCTACCGCCGTGGCGGCTGGCAGGCCTATGCCAAAGAAGCGTCTGGCTCGGGCAACGCCGGGGCCGAATCGCCCAAGAGCGGCGCCGCGTTACCCGCTTCGCCGCCAAGCCATTCGATGGCCATGCCAGGCATGCCCGGCATGCCCGGCATGTCGGGTGCGCCCGCGAAGAAGGACAAGCCATGAAGCGCGCCTTGCGTTTGACGGCCATCGCCCTCGCGGCCGCTTTCCTGGCCGGCTGCGCCTCGGTCGGTATCGACGACGCCCTGAACGACACGAACGCCAACGCGCACCAGTTCACCGGCGGCAAGCTCGAACTCAGCCGGACCCAGGAGCAGCGTGACCGCCGCGCGGCGCTGTCTCAGGACTTGCTCGCCAAGCCGCTGTCGCAAAGCGACGCGGTGCAGCTCGCACTGGCCAACAGTCCGTCGGTCCAGGCCCTGATTGCCCAGAGCTGGGGCGACATCGCCGCGGCCAACCAGACCAGCCGGCTGCCCAACCCGATTTTCACGTTCGAGCGCATGCGCCTGAACAGCGAACTCGAGCTCGGACGGCTGTTGTCCTTCGGCCTGGTGGACCTCATCCTGCTGCCGCAGCGCCTGTCGATTTCGAAGGGTCAGGCCAACCAGGCCAAGGTGCAGTTGACCGGGGCCGTTGTCGACCAGGTCACGCAGGTCAAGCAGGCCTGGGTCCGCGCGGTTGCTGCCCAGCAGTCGCTGCAGTACGCCGAGCAGGTCAACAAGTCGGCCCAGGCCAGCGCCGAACTCGCGCGCCGGATGCAGCGCATTGGGAACTTCAGCAAGCTCCAGCGTGCACGCCAACAGGTGTTTTACGCAGACGCGACCACCCAACTCGCCCTGGCGCAGCAGGCCACCACTGCGGCCCGCGAGGAACTGGTTCGCATCCTGGGTCTGGACGACGAACAAGCCGCCAAGTTGGCCTTGCCCGAACGTCTCCCCGATCTGCCCAAGACACCTCGCGAGGCGAAGGAAGTCGCGGCCACCGCCACCGAGCAACGCCTCGATGTCCAGCTTGCCCGTGCCCAGCTGGACGTGGCGGGACGATCGCAAGGCCTCAACCTGCTGTCGACTTTCGTCGACGTGGAAGTGGGTGGTCGCCGCGACACGGTCTTCGACAACGCGCAAGGCACCAAGAGCACACGGCGCGGCTTCGAGCTCGACATCCGACTGCCGCTCTTCGACTGGGGTTCGGCTCAACGCGACGCATTGAACGCGCAGTCGCTGGCTGCGGCCAACCGCTACGACGCCACCGTGCGCGGCGCCTCTTCGCAATTGCGCGAGGGGTACTCTGCCTACCGCACGGCTTACGACATCGCGCGGCACTACCGAGACGAAATCGTGCCCTTGCGTCAGGCGATGGCGGATGAAAACGTGCTTCGCTACAACGGCATGCTGATCGGCGTCTTCGAGCTGCTTGCCGAAGCACGCGACCAGATCTCCAGCGTGACCAACGCGATCAACGCCCAGCAGCAGTTCTGGCTGGCCGATGCCGCGCTCGCGGCTTCGGTGATGGGCAAGCCGACCTCCATGGGCGCCTCGATGGCCAGTGCGGGTGGCAGAGGCGCATCCGCTAGTGGCGCTGCTCATTGAGCGCACTGCTTCGCTCTCTAACCGAATTGAACGACATGACAAACAGACGCAATTTCTTGAGCGGTGCAGGTGCCATCACGGGCGCCTTTGCAGCGGCAGGCGTGAGCAAGGTGGCGATGGCCGCTCTGCCCGAGCCCGTGTTCCAAACCACACCCGACACCATGGCACCGCTGATGCCAACGAGCGGACGCCCTTACAACCCCGTGGTCACGCTCAACGGCTGGACCCTGCCCTGGCGCATGAACAACGGCGTCAAGGAGTTCCACCTGGTGGCCGAGCCCGTGGTGCGCGAGATGGCCCCCGGATTCAAGGCCAACCTTTGGGGGTACAACGGCCAGTCGCCTGGACCAACCATCGAAGTGGTGGAAGGCGACCGGGTGCGAATCTTCGTTACAAACAAGCTGCCCGAGCACACCAGCGTGCACTGGCATGGGCAGCGCTTGCCCAACGGCATGGACGGTGTCGCGGGGTTGACCCAACCGCCGATCCGCCCGGGCAAGACCTTCGTCTACGAATTCGTGGCGCGCCGCCCCGGCACCTTCATGTACCACCCGCATGCGGACGAAATGACGCAGATGGCGATGGGAATGATGGGCTTCTGGGTCACGCACCCCAAGGCCGAGCATCCGCTGATCGAGAAGGTCGACCGCGACTTCGTGTTCCTGCTCAATGCCTACGACGTCGAGCCGGGAAGCGCGACGCCCAAGATCATGACGATGCTGGACTTCAACCTGTGGTCCTGGAACAGCCGGATCTTCCCGGGTATTGATTCGCTCAACGTCCGGCTCAACGACAAGGTGCGCATCCGCGTCGGCAATCTGACGATGACCAACCACCCGATGCACCTGCATGGCCATGAGTTCGAAGTCACCGGCACCGATGGCGGCCCGACACCGAAGAGTGCGCGCTGGCCCGAGGTGACGACGGACGTGGCCGTCGGCCAGATGCGCCAGTTCGAGTTCCTCGCCAACGAAGAAGGCGACTGGGCCTTTCACTGCCACAAGAGCCATCACACGATGAACGCGATGGGCCACGAGGTGCCCACGATGATCGGACTGGACCACAAGGACGTGGCCAAACAGATCTCGAACCTAATCCCCGACTACATGGTCATGGGCGAGCGCGGCATGGCCGACATGGCAGAGATGGAAATGCCGATTCCTGACAACACCGCGCGAATGATGACAGGCGAAGGCCCGTTCGGCTCGGTCGAGATGGGCGGCATGTTCAGCGTGGTCAAGGTGCGCAAAAACCAAAAGACTGGCGACTACGCCAACCCCGGCTGGTTCAAACATCCCAAGGGCACCGTCGCCTACGAACTGGATGGGCCACCGCCGGAGACCCCGCGCCAGCGCGACGCTGGCGCGGCCGCGATGCCGGCTCAGAACATGCCGGCCAAGAACATCGAAGTCCAGATCCGGAAGCCCGCTGGCGGCCATTCTGGCCACTGACTTTTTTCACTTCCCTCAGACCTTCCAACCGCTCAAAGGAAAACCATGAAACACATCTTCCGCGACACCGCTTTCGCAGCAACGCTCGCTCTGGCCGCGGCCGGCGCTTCAGCTTCGGGTAACCACACCGGAGGTCACAGTCACGATGCTGACGACGCGATTGGCAAGCCCGGGGTGGCTACCAAGTCGACACGCACGATCAACGTCAACATGGCCGACAACATGCGCTTCACACCGGCCGACATCAGCGTCAAGCAAGGCGAGACCGTGCGCTTTGTCATCAAGAATTCCGGCCAGATCAAGCACGAGCTCGTGCTCGGCACGGAGAAGGAGCTCAGGGAGCATTCCGAGGTAATGAAGAAGAACCCCGAGATGGAACACGCCGACGCGAACATGATCACATTGGCACCCGGCAAGAGCGGCGAAATCGTCTGGCAGTTCACCAAGGCCGGAGAGGTGGACTTCGCGTGCCTGCAGCCGGGTCATTACGACGCTGGCATGAAGGGCACCGTGAACGTCTCACATACGCCGGGCAAGACTGTCAGCAAGTAAGCACAACGTCCGGGTCTGTTGTCCTGCTGCTGCGGACCCTTTCATCCCAACAATCAATTGATGCTCAAGGAACTCAAAATGCAAAAACTTCGTCTCGCACTCGTCACATCCGCAGCGGCGATGCTTTTCTCCGGGCTGGCTGCTGCGCAGTCGGCCCCACCCTCGCAGACCCCGGTGCAAGGAACAGCCGCTGCCGTCGCGACGCCCGAAATGTCCGATGGCGAGATCCGCAAGATCGACAAGGATGGCAAGAAGCTGACCATCAAGCACGGCCCACTCAAGAACCTCGACATGCCGGGTATGACGATGGTTTTCAGCGTCAAGGACGAAGCCGTGCTGGACCAGGTGCAGTCCGGCGAGAAGGTCCGCTTCCTCGCAGAAAAGGTCGACGGAAAAATTACCGTCACCAAGATTGAGGCGGCCCGCTGAAATCTCGCTCGCTGCCAAAGCTTGCAAAGCCGCGTCGCTGCATACCTTGCAACGGCGCACCGAAATCCAATCGACCCACCAAGGACAACGTTATGAACAATCCCTACCGCAAACTCACCTCGTCGCTCTGTTTCTCTGCGGCGCTCGTGCTGACTTCAGTCGGTGTTGCGCAGGCCCAGCCAGCACCTGCTGCAGCGCCCATGTCGAAGGACCACATGCAGCACGCAGGTGCTGGGTCGGTCGACATGAAGCAATCCATGATGTCCGGCATGGACGGGATGCAGAAGATGCAGATGTCGGGCGACACCGACAAGGACTTCGCCACGATGATGAAGATGCACCATCAGCAGGCTGTGGAGATGGCGCAGATGGAACTGGCACACGGCAAGTCGCCTGAAATGAAGGTCATGTCCAGGAAGATCATCGCCGCGCAGAAAAAGGAAATCGCCGAGTTCGACCGCTGGCTTGCGAAGCAAAAGTAATCCTGCTGCCGGCGTAGCGGCCAAGTACGGGGTGGCGATTTTGCGCATCTCGATCCATTGAGGAGAGAAGAGATGAACGATCCAGAACTTGAGCACTCCGGCGCGGTGACCGCCGTCGACACACCCCACGGATCGGGCGAACCTGCAAGCAAAGCCACCACGTCTTTGCAAGCGCCGGCGACCGTCGGGGGAGACACGATCTACACCTGCCCCATGCATCCGGAGATCCGTCAGAACCATCCGGGCAACTGCCCCAAGTGCGGCATGACGCTGGAGCCCGAAACCCCGACCCTGGACGAGGGCGAGAACCCGGAGCTGGTCGACTTCACCCGTCGATTCATCTGGACGCTCCCGCTGACCATCGTCGTGACCGTGCTGGCCATGGCGGGCCACCGCCTGCAGTGGTTCGAGATGGCGACGCAGAGCTGGATCGAATTCGCGCTCAGCGTGCCGATCGTGCTGTGGGCCGGTTGGCCGTTCTTCGTGCGAGCGGTGCAGTCCGTGGTCAATCGCAGCCCCAACATGTGGACACTCATCGGACTCGGCACTTCGGCGGCATTCATCTACAGCGTCGTGGCCACCGTGGCGCCGGGCGTGTTTCCATCGGCCTTCGTGTCGATGGGCCGCGTTGCGGTCTACTTCGAAGCGGCTGCCGTCATCATCTCGCTGACCCTGCTCGGCCAAATACTCGAACTCAAGGCGCGCTCGCAGACCTCGGCGGCCATCAAGTCCCTGCTCGGCCTCGCGCCCAAGACCGCGCGCCGCATCGATGCCGCGGGGGCTGAAGAAGACATCCCGCTGGCTCACGTCCACGTCGGCGACACGCTGCGCGTGCGGCCCGGCGAGAAGGTGCCGGTCGACGGCGTCGTGATCGAAGGGTCGAGCGCGGTGGACGAATCGATGCTGACAGGAGAACCGCTGCCGGTGACCAAGCGGCCCGGCGACAAGCTGATCGGCGCAACGCTCAACACCAACGGCGCGATCGTGATGCGCTCCGAGCGCGTCGGGTCGCAGACCGTGCTGGCCAGCATCGTGCAGATGGTGTTGCAGGCACAACGCTCCAGGGCGCCGATGCAGCGCATGGCGGATCAGGTCGCGCGCTATTTCGTCGTCACGGTCATCAGCATCGCGCTGCTGACCTTCGTCGTATGGGGCCTGGTCGGACCCGAGCCGAGCTGGGTCTACGGCCTGATCAACGCGGTCGCCGTTCTCATCATCGCCTGCCCCTGCGCGCTGGGGCTTGCCACGCCGATGTCCATCATGGTGGCGACCGGCAAGGCCGCGACGCAGGGCGTGTTGTTCCGCGATGCCGCGGCGATAGAGAACTTCCGCAAGGTCGACACGCTGATCGTCGACAAGACCGGCACGCTGACCGAAGGCAAGCCGACGTTCGAGCGAGCGGTCGCGGCACCCGGCTTCACCGAAGAAGACGTGTTGCGACTCGCTGCGAGTCTCGACCAGGGCAGCGAACACCCGCTGGCCGACGCCATCGTGCGTGCGGCGAAGGCGCAAAAGCTGGACCTGGAGAAGGCAGACAGCTTCGAATCGGCGAGCGGCATCGGCGTGAGCGGCAGCGTCGGCGGGAAGAAGCTGGCACTCGGCAACACGGCGTTGATGACGCAGTTGGGCGTGGCAGTCGATGGTTTGTCAGCGCAGGCCGAATCGTTGCGCGTCGAAGGCGCCAGCGTGATGTTCCTCGCGGTGGACGGCAAGGCCGCAGGCTTGCTGGCCGTGTCCGACCCGATCAAGGCCACGACCGTCGAAGCACTGGCGGCACTCAAGGCGTCGGGCCTGCGCGTGATCATGGCGACCGGCGACGGATTGACCACCGCCAAAGCGGTTGCGGCCCGGCTGGGCATCGACGAAGTCCATGGTGAGGTCAAACCCGCCGACAAGCTGGCGCTGGTCGACAGACTGCAGCGCGAAGGCCGCATCGTCGCGATGGCCGGCGACGGCATCAACGACGCGCCGGCACTGGCCAAGGCCGACGTCGGCGTTGCCATGGGAACCGGGACCGATGTGGCGATGAACAGTGCGCAAGTGACGCTGGTGAAGGGCGACTTGCGTGGCATCGCGCAAGCGCGCGTCATCTCCGACGAAACCATTGCCAACATGAAGCAGAACCTGGGATTCGCGTTCGTCTACAACGCGCTCGGCGTGCCGCTGGCAGCGGGTGTTCTGTTTCCGTTCACTGGATGGCTGTTGTCCCCGATGATCGCGGCGCTGGCGATGAGCCTGAGTTCGGCCTCGGTCATCTTCAATGCACTGCGGCTGAGGCGGGCGGCGCCTGCTCCAGCAAGGGCGTCCTGACGCTACACTGCGCCGGACATGCGTCGCCTCCGCCCACTTCATCGCTTCGCCATCGCGTTCTTCGTGATGGTCTCGGTGGTGTTTTCGCAAATGGCGCTTGCAAGCTATGTCTGCCCGGGCATGGACAACGCCGAAGCGATGGCACAGGCAATGGCCGATGGCGCGCCGTGTGAAGGCATGGACACTGCGCAACCGGTGCTTTGCCATCAACATGCCGCCGACGCCTCCCAGTCTTTCGAAAAGGCGAAGGCAGCCACGCCGTCTCTTCCTGCCGTGGTGCAGGTGCTGGTGGTTCCGCCGCTTCTGCTCGCTGACGTCCAGGGTCTGCCCTTGCAGAGCGCGCTCGAGCCGCGGGCTCCTCCCGATCCCGTCTTTCTCGCGACACGCAGACTCCGCGTCTGACATCTCCGCCGACTTGACCGGTGCTGGTGCGACTCGTTCGCTCGCCAGCGACTTTCTCGTTCGTCTGCGGAGTTTCCATGCCCCTTCCTTTTCTGCGTGTGGCCTTGCTGCTTGCCGCATCGCTGCCTTTCATGGCGGCAGCGGCGCCCCTGTCACTCGATACGGCCTTGCAGTTGGCCGTGGAACGCTCGGAGGCTGCGCGTGCGGCAAGTGCCGGCGTCCTCAGTGCCACCGAAGCGGCGCGAACGGCGAGCCAACTGCCCGACCCGGTGCTTCGGGTCGGCGTCGACAACCTCCCCTTCACAGGCCCGGACCGCTTCAGCACCACACGCGATTACATGACGATGAAGCGAATCGGAATCAGCCAGGAATGGCTTTCGGCCGACAAGCGTGCCGTGCGTGAGGCTGCAGCCAATGCGGCTACCGCGCGCGAGACGACGATGGCAGGCGTCTCGATCGCCGCGACACGGCTCCAGACGGCGCTGGCTTATGCGGATGCTTTCTATGCAGGCCAGATGCTGACCCTCACCACGCTGATGGAACATCACGCCCAGGAGGAACTCGAGGCGTCGCGTTCGCGGCTGTCGTCTGCCGCCGGCAGCAGCCAGGAAGTGCTTTCGCTGACCGGCGCGAGGGGCAGCTCCGAAGACGAATCCGCCGATGCGAGGCAACAGCAGAACGCCGCAAGGCTCGCACTGCAGCGCTGGGTCGGCGTGATGCCGGAGGCGCTGGCGCCGATACCCGCCGAGCCGCCATTCAGCGAAGAAGCCTACGTGGCCCGACATCCGTCGGTCGTCGCGATGCAGCGTGAAATGGAGGTTGCGACGCAAGCGGCTGCGCTGGCCGGCACCAACCGCAAACCGAACTGGACATGGGAAGTCGCCTACGGCCAGCGTACGGGGTACTCGGACATGGTGTCGTTCGGCGTGAGCATCCCGCTCCAGGTATCTCCCGGCGAACGCCAGGACCGGGAGACAGCGTCCAAGCTCGCGTTGGTGGACAAAGCGGAAGCCGAACTGGCCGAGGCCAGGCGCGCTGCAACGGCCGAATACCTGACCCTGCGCAGTGACGCCGGGCGCCTGCAGCAACGCATCGAGCGCTACCGCGTGAGCGTCGTGATTCCGGCCGGGCAACGAACGGCGGCTGCGACCGCGGCCTATCGCTCCAACCAGGCCCCGCTCGCAACGCTCTTCGAGGCACGCCATGCGGCAGTCGAAGTGCAGCGCAAGCTGCTCGCGCTGCAGCGCGAGCTCGCGCGGTCGCAGCTTCAGTTGACCTTCCGTCCGCTGACCGCCGAGGTGGCACCATGAAAAAATCAAGCCTCATCACGCTGTCGATCCTCGGTGCCTTGGTGCTCGTAGCCGTCGCCGCGGTCGCCTTCTACGCCGGCCGCAGCACGGGTCGGGGTCACGAAGACGCCATGCCTTCCACGATGGCGCCCACCGGATCAGAAGGACGCAAGGTTCTTTACTGGCACGACCCGATGGTGCCCGGCCCCCGCTTCGACAAGCCCGGCAAGTCGCCGTTCATGGACATGCAGCTCGTGCCGATGTACGGAGACAGCGACGCAGGCGCAGCAGGCGGCGGCGGAGTCGACATCAGCCCGTCGGTGCAACAGAACCTCGGCATCCGGCTCGCGAAAGTACGAAGCGCTGATGTCTCCTCGTCGTTCGACGCGATCGGCGCAGTGCAGTTCGACGAGCGCCTGAGTGCGTCGGTCCAGAGCCGTGTCGCCGGCTTCGTCGAGCGATTGTGGGTGCGTGCGCCGATGGAGCGCGTGCGCAAGGGCCAGCCTCTGGCAACGCTCTTTGCGCCTGAATGGCTGGGGCCGCAAAACGAGTTGCTCGCGCTCCAGCGCACCGGCGTTTCACCGGACCTCATCGCAGCGGCCCGGGAGCGGATGCAGGCAATGTCCATTCCCGCGGACCTGATCCGCCAGAGCGAGAAAGCCGGAACCGCGCAAGCCCGCTACGTGCTGACCGCGCCCGCCACGGGCGTCGTGGCCGAACTCGGCGTGCGCGAGGGCGTGGCCGTCACGCCGGGCATGACGCTCTTCAGGATCGCCGGTCTGGAAAAGGTTTGGGCCGTGGCAGAGATCCCGGAAACGCAGGCGGTGCGTCTGAAGCCGGGCCAGAAAGTGAAAGCCGTGCTGCAGGCCGATGCATCGCAGTCGTTCGAAGGCGAGCTGAAAGAGATCCTGCCCGAGGTCAGCACCGCCACACGCACCCTGAAGGCCCGCTTTGAAGTCGACAACGCCAAGGGCCTGTTGACACCCGGCATGCTGCTGCGTCTGCAGGTCGCAGGCGGCAGCAGCACGCGAATTGTCGTGGCGTCTGAGGCTGTCATTCGCACAGGCAAGCGCGCCGTCGTCATCGTGCGCAAGGACACGGGTGCGTTCGAGCCGAGGGACGTGTCGCTGGGCATGGATCTGGGCGACGACATCGAGGTGCTTCAAGGACTGTCGGACGGCGAGCAGGTCGTTGCCAGCGGCCAATTCCTGATCGATTCGGAAGCGCGCTTGCGCTCGGTGCTGGGCAGCATGGCGTCACCGGCTTCAGCCACTGCGGCTGCGCCAACTGCCAGTGCTTCGACGTCTTCGGCAGCTTCACCGGCGACGGTTGCCGCAACCCATCGCGGGGAAGGCAAGGTCGAGAGCGTGGACTCTGACGGCATCACCATTTCGCACGGACCGGTTGCCACGCTCAAGTGGCCGGCGATGACGATGGGCTTTGCCAAGCCGACGCCGACCGCCTTTCCGGACATCCAACCCGGCGACCGGATTCGCTTCGAGTTCAAGGAGGGCGGGCCGACGGGCTACGAGCTTCAGTCGGTAGAGCGGCTGCAGCCGGCAGCCAAACCATGATCGCAGCGCTGATTCGCTGGTCGGTCGGCAACCGCTTCCTGGTGTTGATCGCAACGCTCTTTTTGGTCGCGGCGGGTCTGTGGTCGGTCGTGCACACGCCGCTCGATGCACTGCCCGATTTGTCGGACACCCAGGTGATCATCCGCACCCCGTACCCGGGCAAGGCGCCTCAGGTCGTCGAAGACCTCGTCACTTACCCGCTGACCACGACCATGCTCAGCGTGCCCGGCGCAAAGACGGTGCGCGGCTACTCGTTCTTCGGGGACTCGTTTGTCTATGTCCTGTTCGACGACAAGACCGATCCGTATTGGGCACGCTCGCGCGTCGTCGAATACCTCAACCAGGTGCAAAGCAAATTGCCTGCAGGCGCGAATGCTTCGCTGGGGCCGGATGCCACGGGCGTGGGCTGGGTCTACGAATACGCGCTGGTCGACCGCACCGGCCAGCGAGACCTCGGCCAGCTTCGCGCGCTGAACGACTGGTTTCTCAAGTTCGAGCTGAAAACGGTACCGGACGTGGCCGAGGTCGCCAGCATCGGCGGCATGGTTCGGCAGTACCAGGTGGTGCTCGATCCCGACCGCATGCGCGCGCTCGGCATCACGCAGGCCACCGTGGTCGACGCCTTGCGCAATGCCAACCAGGCCAGCGGCGGCTCAGTGGTCGAGTTGGCCGAGGCCGAGTACATGGTGCGCTCGCGCGGCTTCCTGCAGTCGCTGGAAGATTTCAGGACCATTCCGCTTGCGCTGACGGGCGCCACACCGGTGCTGTTGCGCGACGTCGCGACGGTCCAGATCGGGCCGGAAATGCGCCGCGGCATCGCGGAACTCGATGGCGAAGGCGAAGTGGCCGGGGGCGTGGTGATCATGCGCTCCGGCAAGAACGCGCGCACCACCATCCAGGCCGTCAAGGACAAGCTCGCCGCATTGAAGTCGAGCCTGCCGGCGGGCGTCGAGATCGTGCCGACCTACGACCGCTCGCTGCTGATCGATCGTGCGGTCGACAACCTGCGCTTCAAGCTGATGGAGGAATTCATCGTGGTCGGGTTGGTCTGCGCGATCTTTTTGTTCCATCTGCGCTCGGCGCTGGTGGCGGTGGTCGCGCTGCCAGTTGGGGTGCTGGCCGCCTTCATCGTCATGCACTGGCAAGGCGTCAACGCCAACATCATGTCGCTCGGTGGCATTGCGATCGCCATCGGCGCCATGGTGGACGGCGCCATCGTGATGGTGGAGAACGTGCACAAGCACCTGGAGGCTTTCGAGACGCAGCGGGGCAGGCAGCCGACTGTTGCGGAGCGATGGCAGTTGGTCACCGCTGCCTCGGTCGAGGTCGGTCCCGCACTGTTCTTCTCGCTGCTGGTGATCACGCTGTCTTTCGTGCCGGTGTTCTCGCTCGAGGCGCAGGAGGGCCGGTTGTTCGCACCGCTTGCATTTACCAAAACCTACGCGATGGCAGCGGCTGCGGGCCTGTCTGTCACGCTGATCCCGGTGCTGATGGGCTACCTGATCCGCGGCCGCATTCCGCACGAGGCGGCCAACCCGGTCAATCGTTTTTTGATGGCGGTTTACCGGCCCGCGCTCGAGCTGGTGCTGCGGTTTCCGAAGGCGACGCTGGTCCTTGCCGCCCTGCTGCTCGCATTGACCGTCTTGCCAGTGATGCGGTTGGGTGGAGAGTTCATGCCGCCGCTGGACGAGGGCGACCTGCTCTACATGCCCTCCGCGCTTCCTGGACTGTCGGTTTCCAAGGCGGGCGAGTTGCTGCAGCAGACCGATCGCCTCATCAAAACGGTGCCCGAAGTGGCGCGCGTCTTCGGCAAGGCCGGTCGTGCCGACACCGCCACCGATCCTGCCCCTCTGGAGATGTTCGAAACCACCATTCAGTTCAAGCCGAAGGACCAGTGGCGCGCCGGCATGACGCCCGACAAGCTGGTCGAAGAGCTGGACCGAGCTGTGAAGGTGCCGGGCCTGTCGAATGTCTGGGTGCCCCCCATCCGCAACCGGATCGACATGCTGGCCACCGGCATCAAGAGCCCAGTGGGAGTCAAGGTCGCCGGGGCGGATCTCGCCACCATCGACTCACTGACGACGCAGATCGAGGCGGCCGTCAAAGGCGTACCCGGCGTGTCGTCGGCGCTGGCGGAGCGACTGACCGGCGGCCGCTACATCGACGTCGACGTGGACCGCGCGGCTGCGGCGCGCTACGGAATGTCGGTGGCGGATGTGCAGGCAGTGGTGTCCACGGCGATCGGCGGCGACAACGTCGGCGAGGTCATCCAGGGTCGCGAGCGCTACCCGATCAATGTGCGCTACCCGCGGGAGATTCGCGACTCGCTGGAGGGACTGCGCGATCTGCCCTTCGTCACGGCAAGGGGTGCCACGGTCTTTCTGCGCGATGTGGCGAAGATCAGCATCGCCGACGGGCCGCCCATGCTGCGCAGCGAGAACGCGAGGCTGTCGGGCTGGGTGTATGTCGATGTTCGCGGCCGTGACCTTCGCTCTGCTGTCACCGACATGCAGGCGGCAGTCGCCAAGTCGGTCAAAACGCCCGCGGGTTATGCGGTGTCATGGTCCGGCCAGTTCGAATACCTCGAACGCGCGACCGAGCGATTGAAGCTGGTCGTGCCGGTCACGCTGGCCGTCATCTTCGTTTTGCTCTATCTGCTCTTCAAGTCGTTCAGCGATGCGGCGCTGGTCATGGCGGCCGTGCCGTTCTCGCTCATCGGCGGCTTCTGGTTGGTGTGGGCACTGGGCCACTCGATCTCGGTAGCGACGGCGGTGGGGTTCATCGCCCTCGCAGGCGTCGCCGCAGAGTTCGGCGTCGTGATGCTCGTCTATCTGAAGAACGCCTTGCAGCGTCGCCTCGACGCAGGCGAACCTATGAACGACGAAACCCTCCTGGCCGCGATCCGTGAGGGCGCCGTACTGCGGGTGAGACCCAAGGCAATGACGGTGGCGGTCGTCATGGCGGGCCTGCTGCCGATCCTGTGGGGCACCGGCACCGGCTCCGAAGTCATGAGGCGCATAGCCGCGCCGATGGTCGGCGGCATGGTGACCGCGCCGTTGCTCAGCATGCTGGTCGTGCCGGCTGCCTGGTATCTGTTGCATCGACGAGTGCGCGTCAACACGGCGCCTCGCCCAACTCAACTGGCATCAGAAAGTCACTGAGCAGTCCTCTCCTTCCACCCCTTCCGGATACCGGAGTCATGCAATGAAAACCTATTTGCTTTTGGCCATCGCGCTGCTCGTCACTTCTTCAGCAGCCAACGCACAGAAACCGGTGGAAGGCGTGTCGACGCCAGCTGGGTCGACGAAACTCCCGACGAAGCCGGTGGGTCTGTTGACCGATGCGGTCATCCATCGCATCGACACGGCCAACGGGGAGATTGTTCTTAAACACGGGGACATTCCGAACCTCGGCATGCCGGCGATGACCATGGCGTTTGAGGCGGACGCAGCGACGCTCAAACGAGTGAAAGCAGAGGAGAAGGTGCGCTTTCAAAGGTAACCTGGACCCAAAACAAAAAGACCCCGCGGGGTTAGGCACGGGGTCAGTTACCGAACTGTCTGCGCCGGTTGAATCTAGACCCCCAGGGGGTCGTTTTCGGACGGCGACAACACCCTTGTGCTTCACCTCTCATTTGGTCCCGTCGCCTGGAATCGAACCAGGATCTCAGCCTTCGGAGGGCCGAATTCTATCCGTTGAAATACGACGAGTGAGCCGCTGATTATCGCCTATCGGGCGAGCGATTCGAGAGCGATCGGATCGGCCGACGGATCGATCCGCGCACCGGTGCGATCGAAGCCCAGCCCCGACAGGTACACGTTGAAGGTGCGTCGGCCGACGCTCATCAGCGCAAAGGCTTCGGGGTCGAGCAACCAGTTGTGAATCAAGCCGCTGATGAGCGCATGCAAGCCCTGGGCTGCTGTGCTTGCCGGCAACGTCAGTTTGATTTGGGCGCGACGCGCGGCAAGCCGCAAGGCCTTCTCGAAATCGGCCACGCAACTGTTACGAGCCTCGAGATGGCGCAATCGCACCGAAGCCATTTCGCCGACGTACTCGACTTTTTGCGTTGCCACTTCGAAGACGCGACGCGCCTGCGGATCGGTCGTTACCAGCCGCAAAGCCACGATCATTCCGGCCTCGATGACGGCCAGCGGATCGACCGAAGGCTCCGCAGAAAAGCGCGTGGCGTTTTCCATCGGAAGTTTCACGCGCTCCATCATGGCGTTGAACAGATCGGCCTTGTCCTTGAAATGCCAGTACACGGCACCGCGCGTGGCACCCGCCTGCTCGGCGATCTGCTGCAACGAGGTCTTGGATACCCCTTGTGACTGGAAGAGTATTTCGGCCGCATCGATCAGTCGATGCCGCGTCGCGAGGGCCTCTTCCTTGGTACGGCGTGCCAAAACTGTCTCCTGGAGTGTGTAGATTCGGGGCTGAAACCGGTTCCCGACTATACATCCACGAATGTATGTAAACTCCGTGGCTGCCGATCAGTTGCAGCGGCGGCATGGTTTTTGCGCGCGCCCTGCAGCCGAATCCCCATTCGGCCTCCTCTTGTTTGTCTGCCGTCCTCTGAAGGAATCGCATGCCCGTCTTGCATGTTTCTCACCGCCCATCGTCCACATGGCGCGTTGTTGCCACTGCCGCCGCCGTTGCGGCCCTTCTGTCGCTCGCTGCCTGCGGCAAGGGCGATGCCCCCGCGGCTGGCGCTGCGCCCGGTGCCGGTGGTAACAAGCCGCCGCCTGAAGTGGGTGTGGTGATCGCGACGCCCGGCAATGTCGGCCTCGTGACCGAGCTGCCGGGTCGGCTCGAAGCCTCGCGCATCGCCCAGGTACGGGCCCGCGCGGCCGGCATCCTGCAGGAGCGACTGTTCAAGGAAGGCAGCGACGTCAAGGCGGGCCAGCCCTTGTTCCGTATCGATGCCGCGCCCTACACGGCTGCAGCGCAAAGCGCCCAGGCCAGCCTGGCACGCGCTGAAGCCAACGCGGTGCAGGCCAAGGCACTGGCAGACCGCTACAAGCCGCTGGTCGAAGCCAATGCCGTCAGCAAGCAGGAATATGCCAACGCGGTTGCAGCGCAAAAAACGGCCGAGGCCGATGTGGCCGTCGGCCGCGCCACGGTCGCGACCGCGAAGATCAACCTCGGCTATGCCGCGGTGACCGCGCCGATCTCGGGCCGCATCGGCCGCTCGCTCGTCACCGAAGGCGCGTTGGTCGGCCAGGGCGATGCCACGCAGCTCGCGGTCATCCAGCAGATCAACCCGATGTATGTCAACTTCACGCAGTCGGCCACCGATGTGCTGAAGCTGCGCCGTGCCATGCAGGACGGTCAGTTCAAACATGCCGCCGGCACGGACGCGGCCAGCGTGCGCGTCGTGCTCGAAGACGGCACCGAATACGCGTTGCCCGGCAAGCTGCTGTTCACCGATCTCACGGTCGACTCGACCAGCGGACAGGTGACGTTGCGCGCCGAGGTTCCCAACCCGAAGGGCGATCTGCTGCCGGGCCTGTACGTGCGCGTGCGCATCGAACAAGCCCAGATGAGCAACGCGATCGCCATTCCCCAGCAGGCCGTGACGCGCACGCAGACGGGCGACACCGTGTCGATCGTCGATGCCGCAGGCAAGATCACCAAACGTCCCGTGAAGATCAGTGCCGCGCAAGACAACCAGTGGATCGTGCTCGATGGCCTCAAGGCCGGTGAGCAGGTGATGGTCGACGGTTTCCAGAAGCTGCAGATGTTGCCGCCCGGCACGCCCGTGAAGGCGGTGCCTTGGACGGCGCCAACGGCTGCAGCGGGCGGCAGTGCACCGGCTGCCACGCCTGCTGCGCCGGCTTCTGCGGCTTCCGCCGCGAAGTCGTAAGGAGCGAGCCCGCATGGCCAAGTTTTTTATCGAACGCCCGATCTTCGCGTGGGTGATCGCGCTGTTCGTCATCGTGATGGGCTGCGTGGCGATCACGCAGCTTCCGATCTCGCAATATCCGCCGGTCGCGCCTCCCGCGATCGTCGTGACCACCGCCTATCCGGGTGCATCGGCGCAGACGCTGGAAGACAGCGTGTTGTCGGTGATCGAACGCGAAATGAACGGTTCGCCCGGCTTGATTTACATGGAATCGGTGGCACAAGCCGACGGCACCGGCACCATCACGATCACCTTCGAGACCGGCACCAACGCCGACCTTGCACAAGTCGACGTGCAGAACCGTTTGTCGCGTGCCACGCCGCGTCTGCCTGCATCAGTGACGCAGCAAGGCGTGCGAGTCGACAAGTCGCGCAACAACTTCCTGCTGTTCACCATCCTGTCGTCTGACGATCCCAAGGTCGATCCGATCGCGCTGGGCGACTACGCCTCACGCAACGTGCTGCCTGAACTGCAGCGTGTCCCCGGCATCGGCCAAGCCCAGTTGTTCGGCACCGAGCGCGCCATGCGCGTGTGGATCGACCCGGCCAAGCTGCAGGGCTATTCGCTCTCGGCGGCCGACGTCAACGCGGCCATTCGCGCACAGAACGCGCAAGTGTCTTCGGGCTCGATCGGCGACCTGCCGAACATCGCGGGCCAGAGCATTGCAGCGACGGTGCTGGTCACCGGCCAGCTCAGCACCGTCGAGCAGTTCGGCAACATCGTGCTGCGCGCCAACACCGACGGCTCGGCCGTTCGCCTGAAAGACGTCGCCCGCATCGAGCTCGGCGGCCAGGCTTACTCGACCTCGGCACGACTGAACGGCCAGCCTGCGGTCGGTATCGGCGTCCAGCTGGCACCCAGCGGCAACGCGCTGCAATCCGCCAAGGCGATCCGCGTCAAGATGGCCGACTTGGCCAAGTACTTTCCGCCGGGCGTGAAGTGGAGCATCCCGTACGACAGCTCGCGCTTCGTCAGCATTTCGATCACGGAAGTGGTGAAGACGCTGCTCGAAGCAATCGCGCTGGTGTTCGTGGTGATGTTCCTGTTCCTGCAGAACTGGCGCTACACGATCATTCCGACGATCGTCGTGCCGATCGCGCTGCTCGGCACCTTTGCCACGCTGCTGGGTCTGGGCTACTCGATCAACGTGCTCACTATGTTCGGCATGGTGCTGGTGATCGGTATCGTGGTGGACGATGCCATCGTGGTGGTGGAGAACGTCGAACGCATCATGACCGAGGAGGGGCTGCCGCCGCTTGAAGCGACGCGCAAGGCCATGGGGCAGATCTCGGGCGCCATCATCGGCGTGACCGTGGTGCTGATCTCGGTCTTCGTGCCGCTGGCATTTTTTGCCGGCTCGACCGGCAACATCTATCGCCAGTTCGCTGCGGTGATGGTCGCGTCGATCGGCTTCTCCGCCTTCATGGCGTTGTCGCTGACGCCGGCGCTCTGCGCCACGCTGCTCAAGCCCGTCGACGAAGGGCATCATGAAAAGCGCGGCTTCTTCGGCTGGTTCAACCGCAGCTTCAACCGCACGGCAAAGGGCTACGAGAGCGTGGTCGCGCGCATGCTGAAACGCGCTGCGCGCTACCTCGTCATCTACGTGGCAATCGTCGCTGCGGTGATCGTGGTGTTCCGCGATTTGCCGACTTCGTTCTTGCCGCAGGAAGACCAGGGCAACATCATCGTGAACGTGCAGTTGCCGCCTGGCGCGACGCAAGATCGCACGCTGGACGTCATGAAGCAGGTCGAGGGCTATATCCTGAAGCAGCCTGAAGTGCAGAGCATGGTCGGCGTGCTGGGCTTCAGCTTCTCGGGCCAGGGCCAAAACGCCGGCCTCGCCTTCGTCACGCTGAAAGACTGGGACCAGCGCAAGGAAGCCGGCCAGTCGGCGGATGCGCTCGCCGGTCGCGCCTTCGGTGCGCTGTCGAAGATTCGCGACGCATTCATCTACCCGTTGAGCCCGCCGCCCATTCCCGAGTTGGGCAATGCCAGCGGCTTCACCTTCCGGCTGCAAGACCGCAGTGGCGCAGGTCACGAAGCGCTCATCAACGCGCGCAACCAGATGCTCGGCATGGCGTCGCAGAACAAGCTGCTGTCGCAGGTACGGCCCGACGGCCTCGAAGACGCGCCGCAGTTGCAGATCGACATCGACCGCGACAAGGCGAGCGCGCTGGGCGTGAGCTTCGACGCGATCAACACGACCTTGTCGACCGCGCTCGGTTCAAGCTACATCAACGACTTCCCGAACCGGGGTCGCCTGCAGCGCGTGGTGGTGCAAGCCGACGCGCCGGCACGGATGCAGCCGCAAGACCTGCTCAAGCTCAACGCGAGCAACGCTCAGGGCAATCCGGTACCGCTGTCGACCTTCGCGACGACGCGCTGGGTCAACGGTGCGCAGCAAACGGTGCGCTACAACGGCTATCCGGCGGTGCGCATTTCGGGCTCGGCTGCCCCGGGCAGCAGTTCGGGTGCGGCGATGGAAGAGATGGAAAAGATGGCCGCGAAATTGCCGCCAGGCTTCGGCTACGAATGGACCGGCCAGTCGCGTGAAGAAAAACTCGCCGGTTCGCAAGCCATCGTCCTGTACGGCTTCGCGATCCTGGCGGTGTTCCTGTGCCTGGCCGCGCTGTACGAGAGCTGGTCGATTCCGCTGGCGGTGATTCTGGTGGTGCCGTGCGGCGTGCTGGGCGTGCTGCTGGCCACCATGTTCCGCTCGTACTCGAACGACGTGTACTTCCAGGTCGGCTTGATCACCATCATCGGCCTATCGGCCAAGAACGCGATTCTGATCATCGAGTTCGCCAAGGATCTGCAGGCCCAGGGCAAGGGCGTCGTCGAGTCAGCACTGGCTGCAGCGCACCTGCGGTTCCGGCCGATCATCATGACCTCGCTGGCCTTCGGCCTCGGCGTGCTGCCGCTGTTTCTGGCGACCGGCGCGGGCTCGGCGAGCCAGCGCGCCATCGGCACCGGCGTGCTCGGCGGCATGATCACCGGCACCGGCTTGGCGGTGTTCTTCGTACCCCTCTTCTTCGTGCTCGTGCGCGGCTTCTTCAAGGGCAGCAAGCGACAGCACGAACTCCAGGCGCGCACGGCGACGCCCGTCGGCGGAGCAGAAACCCATGAATAAAAAATTGCTTCTGACAGGCATCGCGACGGCGGCGGTGCTGCTGGCGGGCTGCTCGCTGGCACCCAAGTACGAACGCCCGGCAGCGCCGGTGGCAACCGTTTTCCCCGGCGATCCGGCGCAACCCTCAGGGTTATCGGCCGCCTCAGTGCCGTGGCAGGAGTTCTTCACCGATCCGCGGCTGACGAAGCTCATCGATCTGGCGCTGGCCAACAACCGTGATCTGCGCGTGTCGGCGTTGAACATCGAGCAGGCCCGTGCGCAGTTCCGCATCCAGCGCGCGGCGTTGTTCCCTGCGGTGGGCGTGGCTGCCAGCGGCTCGCGATCGCGGCCCAATCCATTTGGCGCGATCAGTGCGAGCGCCCCGAGCGTCTCGTCCAGCTATGCGGTCAATCTCGGCATCACCGCCTGGGAGATCGACTTCTTCGGCCGCATCACCAGCCTGAAAGATGCGGCGCTGGCGCAATACCTCGCCACCGAAGAATCGCGCAAGGCCGCGCAGATCAGCCTGATCGGCGCGGTTGCGCAGGGCTGGCTCACGCTGCTCGCGGATGACGAACTGCTGGAGCTGACCCGCCAAACGCTGGGCACGCGCAACGAATCGGTGCGGCTGACCAAGCTGCGCTTCGACAACGGCGTGTCGTCTGAAATCGACTTCCAGCTGGCCAACTCGCTGGCAGAAACCGCCAAGGCTTCTTACGCACAGCAGCAGCGCATGCGCATGCAGGACGAGAACGCGCTGGTGCTGTTGCTCGGCGCGCCCATGCCACCCGAAGCGATGACCGGTGCCGACGCCAACAAGCTCGACAGCGTGAAGTCGATTCCGGATGTGCCGGCAGGCCTGCCATCCGACCTCCTTGCGGAGCGGCCCGACATCCGCGCGGCCGAGCAACAACTGCTCGCAGCCAACGCCAACATCGGTGCGGCACGCGCGGCGTTCTTTCCGCGGATCTCTCTGACCACGTCGATCGGCACGGTCAGCAGCCAGTTCTCGGGGTTGTTCGACAGCGGCTCGAAGGCATGGTCGTTCGCACCGCAGCTCTCGTTGCCGATCTTCAATGCCGGCGCCAACATCGCGGGCCTCGATTCGGCCAAGGCCGGCCGTGACATCGCCGTGGCGCAGTACGAGAAGAGCATCCAGTCGGCCTTTCGCGACGTGGCGGATGCACTTGCCGGACGCGCTACGCTCACCGAGCAATTGCGGGCACAGCGCGCGCAAGCCGACGCCGAAGGGATCCGCTTCAAGCTGTCGGACCTGCGCTACCGCAACGGCATTGCCAGCGCGCTCGACCTGCTCGATGCGCAGCGCTCGCAATTCGCGGCGCAGCAGGCGACGGTGCAGGCACATTTGCTCCAGTTGCAAAACCAGGTGGTGCTCTACAAAGCGCTCGGCGGGGGCTGGAAGGAATAAGGGCTCCTTATAATCGCCGGTTGATTTGAAAAGCCCCCCGACGAGCCCCCGATATTGAGGACGCAATGAGCGCAGACCCGCATCCCCAGGCCACAGAAGACGCCCACACCGGACCGATCAAGAACCCGAAGCAGTTGCTGCTGGCGGTCTTTTTCTCGTTCATTGCGCCCATCCTGATCATCGTGGGACTCGTCTCATACGTCGTGTCAGGTACGCATCCTTCAGGCACGGCAGAAGGCGACAGCATGGCGCTTTACGGCGTGTCGAAAGACAACCGTGATCGCGATCTGGCAGACCGACTGAAGCGGGTCGGCTCCATCGAAATCCGCGATGCCAACCGCGAGCTCGCCACCGGCGAGGCGGTGTTCAAGGCGCAATGCGTCACCTGCCACGGTGCACCCGGCATTGCCGGCGCACCGCACTTCAGCGACGCCGCTGCCTGGGGCCCGCGCATCGGCCAGGGTTACGCCACGTTGCTCGACCACGCGCTGCATGGCAAAGGCGTGATGCCAGCGCAAGGAGGCGGAGACTACGAGGATGTTGAAGTGGGCCGCGCGGTGGTCTACATGGCGAATGCCGGTGGTGCCACGTTCCCGATCCCGGACCGGCCAGCAGCAACACAAGCCGATGGCGCCGCGCCGGCTGCCGATGCGGCTGCACCTGCAGCCGCCGCGCCCGTAATGCCTGCTGCACCTGCAGCCGTCAAGTAATTCGAAGCGAGCCACCGTGCGGCGCGCGAGGCTGCACTCCCTGCTCTTGCAAACCAGCCGGCGTCAAGCCGGCTTTTTTGTGGCCGGGCTCATCACGTATCCGAACCGCGTCGGCAGTTCGGCAGCGACCACCGTCTCAGGCTGCCAGCGCCCGGCTTCGATGGCGTCGGCCGCCAGTCCGACGTCTTGCGTGTGCACCAGCCCCAGCCCGATCGGCGCGACGAGATAGAGCTTGCCGCTTTCATCGACAAGGCACGCGCTGGGCTCGACCGACGTGCCGGTGTGCGCCGTCACCGAGAAATCGTCCATGACGCGCCAGATAAAAGGGGTGGCTTCGAGTTCGACATAGACGCGCTGCGGCCCGTTCTGAAAGAACCATTGGCCGCTGTCGTCGTGGTCGTAGTTGCGCTGAATGAAGTCGATCAGCTTGTCGTGCCGCAACAGCGACCCTTTAGCTTCTGGAAAGGCGCCGGCGGCCTGCGTGCGGTCGTCTCGCATGTACCAGTTGCCGCGTGCGTCGAGCCCGAGCCAGCCGTAGCAATGCGGTACGTTCGGCCACTTGGCCAGAGCCTGCTTGACGATGTCATCCATGATTTGATTCTGCGCGAACAGGACAGGATGCGGCGGCTCGTCGGCTAAAGCCCCGAACGCTTGGAGAGCCAGCCGCCAACGCGCTCGGGCATGCCGCGTACATGGCCGGGCGGCAGCCCGAGCGGAAAGCCGACGTGGCCACCGTGCGGCGGCTGCCACAGCGTGACGTGGCTGCCGACGTCTTCTTGCCGCGGCAGACTGGCCGCGGGCACGAACGGGTCGTTGGTCGCATTGACGACCAGCGCCGGGATGCGGATCGCGCTCAGGTGCGGCTTGGCCGAGCCTCTCTCCCAGTAGTCGTCGGCATCGCGAAAGCCGTGCAGCGGCGCGGTAAAGACGTTGTCGAATTCGTACAGGTCACGCGCCGCGACAAGCCGATTGCGATCGAACAGGCCAGGGTGCTGTTTCAGTTTGGCCAGCGCCTTCGGTTTCATGCTCGACAAAAACATGCGCGTGTACACCACGCGGTTGAAGCCGCGGCCGATCGCGTGGCCTCCGGCGGCCAGATCGAGTGGTGCTGAGATCGACGCAATGGCGCTGGCGACCTTCGAGGCCTCGTCGCCCGCCTCTTCGGCCCAGCGCAGCAACGCATTGCCGCCGAGGGAAACGCCTGCCGCCAACATCGGGCCGCCGCCGCTCGCATCGTGCTGCGCGCGCAGCCGCGACAAGACCCAGCCGATCTCTTCGTAGTCGCCCGAGTGGTAGGCCCGTGGCGCAAGGTTGATCTCGCCGCTGCAACCGCGAAAGTGCGGCACGGCAAAGGCCATGCCGTGCGTCGCGGCAAAGGCGGCGAAGGCCTCGGAGTAATGGCTGTGCGAAGAGCCCTCGAGACCGTGGAACAGCACCAGCAACGGACGCGGCGCCAAGCCCAGCGAATCGACGAAATCGACATCGATGAAATCACCGTCCGGAGCGTTCCAGCGCTCGCGGCGATAGGGCGGCAACGGCCCGTCGCTGCGCCGGCCGAACAGCGCGGGCCAGATGGTTTGCAGGTTGCCGCCGGGCAGCCAGCGCGGCGCAATGTAATCGAGTGGCATCGGAGCGGACTCAGTGCACATCAGTACGGCATCAGTGCAGCGTTTGCGGAAACTCGTTGGCGTCGTCGGGCGCGTGCGCACTGCCAGGGCTCGCGTGGTGCGCGACCATGCGCCAGCCGTGCGGCGTCTTGTGATAAACGTTGGTGGCCAACACGAAAGCATGGCGTGGCCCTTCGCTCGTGAGCACTTCAATGCGCTCGAGCACGTTGTGAACGGCGCTGGCAATCGATTCGACCTTGCGAACACGCGCCGGCGTTGCGTGGATCGCACCGTTGCCGAACATCTGCTCGAAGGCAGCGCGGATAGCGACCTGGCCGACCAGACGCGGGCCGCCCGGATGCACGCAGAACACCTCGTCGTCGTCCGACCAGCACCCCATCAGCGCCTCGATGTCACCGCGCTGCAGCGCTTCGTAGAACGCAGCCTCGATGTCGTCGGCGGAACCGGTGACGCTTGCGGCAGGGGATGAAGTCTTGGGCATGTACAGGTGATTTTGCCTCGATGGGGCAGAGGCTGCAGGCGGTCTGCCGTTGCCCTCTATCGCTGCGGTCGGCCGCCCGATCCGTCAGGCACCCAGCCAACTCCGCGCCACGCTACGCAGATCACCTTGCGATGCCCGCCACACCAGCTCGGGCGCGGCGATGTGCACGCCAAGTGGCGCAAGCACCAAGGCTACATCGACCAGCTCGGCCACCTTCGACGCACGCACCGGTTGCTCGCTGCTCGGCACCATGAGGCGCGTGATCGACAGCATCCACGCTGCCAGCTTCTCGCCTGTGTTCGCGTGCTTCAGCACGGTCGGCTTCTGCGCCGAGCGCAAGAGGATGACGCGAGCGAACCCCAGCGCGACAACCGCCTGCTCGTCCAGGCTCGCGAGACCGCGCTTGAGCGCCTCGGGCATGCCGCCTTGCGCGTGCGGCTGCACGATGACCAGCGTGGTCACGCCGCACGCACGCAGCCAACGCGCGAGATCGGGCAACTGCGCCGGATCGGGCAACCAAAGCGCCCGCTCGCGGTCGTGATACAGCCGCGGGGGATCGAACGCCACGATGGCGGTGTCGGCCGACACGCGCGGCCACTCGGCGATCGGCATGGCTTTGGAAGACGACTCAAGCGCGCTCGACGTCGTCGGCACAAGCACCGTCTCGACACCGCGCAGCCCGTCACGCATCGGCTCGCGCGCCAGCACCCGTGTGTGTGCGTAGCGGTGGCTGCCGGCCAGCCGGCGCACCAGCTCGTTGCCGAGCGCGCCCGTCGCCCCCGCGATCAACAGCGTGCCCAGCGCTGCAGCGGACGGTACGGCAGGCATCGGGCGCTGCGCTGCGCGGAGCACTTGCAAAGGGTCGACGGGCATGCATCTATGCTACCTTTCCGAACTTCTCTTCAAGGGCGAACCCCATGACCCAAACGATGCAACGCTGGCTTTTGATTTTGGTCGCGACACTGTCGCTGTCATCCCTCACCGGCTGCGGCTACAACGACTTCCAGAAACTCGACGAGTCGAGCAAGTCGGCCTGGAGCGAAGTGCTCAACCAGTACCAACGGCGCGCCGACCTGGTGCCGAATATCGTTGCATCGGTCAAGGGCCAGGCCAATTTCGAGCAAGACACGCTGACCAAGGTGATCGAGGCGCGCGCCAAGGCGACGTCGATCCAGGTCACGCCCGAAACATTGAACAACCCCGAGGCTTTCGACAAGTTCCAGAAGGCGCAAGGCGAACTGTCGGGCGCGCTGTCGCGGCTGATGGTCGTGTCGGAGCAGTACCCGCAATTGCAGGCGAACCAGGCTTTCCGCGATTTGCGTGTGACGCTCGAAGGCACCGAGAACCGCATCACCGTAGCGCGCAACAGCTATATCAAGACGGTCCAGGAATACAACGTGCTGGCGCGCAGCTTCCCGACCAACATCACGGCCAAGGTGTTCAGCTATCCGCCCAAACCCACCTTCAGCGTGCAGAACGAATCGCAGATTTCCGCACCCCCTACCGTCGACTTTGGCGCTCCGAAGAAGTAACGACCGTTGAAGCTGCACATGGCTGTCGCCGCGGTTCTGCGTTGTGTCGAGCGCTTGCTGGCGGCGATCTTTTTCGTCCTGATGGCCGGTGCCGCGATGGCGCAAGGCGTGCTGCCGGTGCCCGCGCTCGACGCCCGCGTGATCGACCAGACCGGCACGCTCGATGCCGCTGCGCGCCAGTCGCTCGACGCCAAGCTCGCCGCCTTCGAGCAAAAGAAGGGCTCGCAGATCGTCGTGCTGATGGTGCCGACCACGCAGCCCGAAGACATCGCGAGCTACGCGAACCGCGTCGCCGCCACCTGGAAAATCGGACGCAAGGAGGTCGGTGACGGCGTGCTGGTGATCGTGGCCAAAGACGATCGCAAGATGCGCATCGAGGTGGCCCGTACGCTCGAAGGCGCGGTGCCCGACCTCACCGCGGCTCGCATCATCGACGAGCAGATGAAACCGCGCTTTCGCGAGAATGACTTTGCCGGCGGCATCGGTGCCGCGGTCGATCAACTGGTGGCGGTGATCGGCGGCGAGGCATTGCCTGAAGTCCAGCGCCCTGCTTCACAACGTGGCGGGCTCGGCGGAGGTGGTTTCGACTGGCCCGAGCTCGGCATCTTTTTGTTCTTCGGCGTGTTCTTGATCGGCCGCGTTGCGCGCTCGATCTTCGGTAGCAAGCTCGGCCCGGTCGTGACCGGGCTCGGCGCCGGCGCGATCGCGATGGTCGTGACATCGAGCATCCTGCTCGCTGTCGCGGCGGGCTTTATCGCGCTGCTGTTCACCCTGTTCTCCGGCGCGATGCCGCTGCCTTCGATGGGCAGCGGTGGGCGCCGCGGGGGCGGGTGGGGCGGTGTTGCGGGTGGCGCACTCGGGGGCGGCCTCGGTGGAGGATTCGGCGGCGGTTCGTCCGGCGGCGGAGGTGGCTTCAGCTCGGGCGGTGGTGGCAGCTTCGGCGGCGGCGGCGCATCGGGCGGCTGGTAAGGATGGCCGTGGCAATGCAATCCCATTCGACTGGCCTGTTCGGCCGGCTCGGCCGCATCTGGCGCCATCGCTGGTTCGACGAGGCGGCCGTGCATCGTGTGCTGCCGCCCGAGCTGCTCGAGCGGCTCACGCAACGCGTGGCCGCCAGCGAACGCCGCCACAGCGGCGAGATCCGCATCTGCGTCGAGGCCGGGCTGCCGCTGTCGTACCTGTGGCGCAGCGCACCGGCGCGGCAACGTGCCGTCATGCTCTTCGGCAAGCTGCGCACATGGGACACCGAGCACAACAACGGCGTCCTGATCTATCTGCTGCTGGCAGAACACGCCATCGAGATCGTGGCCGATCGCGGTATCGACGCCCATGTGAGCGCCGACGATTGGGCGGCGATGGCCCAACGCATGGGCGCCGCGTTTCGCGAGGGCCGCTTCGAAGATGGGCTCACGCAAGCGCTGGGGGAAGTGTCCGCGCTGCTGGTCGAACACTTTCCGCTGGACGACGGCGTGGCCAATCGCAACGAGCTGCCGGACACACCGGTCGTGCTTTAACGCGCGACAGCTCGCCGCCTCGGACTGGTCCTGCACGAAAAGTCCGCTATGTCTGCTACGCCACATAGCGCGGCAGGCCCAATGTCCTAGCTTTCCAGGAGAAAGCCATGGCAGACAACCTCAACAACCACGGCCCGCAGGACCGCAGCCGCATCAACGTGAACGAGGCGCATGAGCTGCGCTATTGGACGCAGACCTTCAGCGTGACCGAAGCCAAGCTCAGGTCGGCGGTGGCCGCAGCCGGCGTCTCCACCGAGAAGGTGCGGCACTATTTGGGCAAGTGATCGGGGCAAGCGAGCCGCCTGGCACCCGCAGCGAATCAAGCGCCTTCGGTTGGCCTCGCCGCTGCCGCCACCGCCGCCACGGCCGCCACGGCCGGTACCAGCAACTTCATGTTGATCGAATGCGCCGCGTTCAGCTCCAGCTGAACCGCCCGCGTTACCTGCATCAGCAAACGCAAGCGGCGGTTGCTGTCACGCAGACGGTCCGAAAGCCCTTTCGAGATGGCCAGTAGCAGGCGTGCTGCCACCGTGGGATGGCCGTCGATCAATGACATCAGAGCCTCGCGCGACAACGTCGCGAGCTTGAGGTCGGTCAACGCGGTGCAGGTGGCTGAACGCGGCGCGCCGTCGAGCAAGCCCATCTCGCCGATCAGGCTGCCCGGGCCGATCACCGACACCACGATCTCTTCACCGGTCACGCCGGTCCCGCTTTCGGCACGCACCTCGCCTTCGAGCACCAGCGCCATGTAGTCGGTGTCGTCGGCCTCGTCCTGTTCCATCAGGATCAGGCCGGCACGCACGAAAGCCGGCTCCATCGCATCGATGACGATGAGCGCGTCTTCGAGTTCGAGCTGGGCCAATGGCGCCGCGAGCATCAGCAGGCGTGCGGCGCGCTCGCGAAGATCGGGCCTCACCACGGAATTGTTCATTTGGCGAAACCTGGAGAAGTGATCGAAGCGTGGGCACCCTGCCCCGCCATGTTGGACAGGGTGGCTACGGGTAAGGCCCACACCGCCGCACCGCCGACACCGTGAAAGCGTCGACCCGCTGCCGCCTCCACCAGCCAGCCGCCAGTGAATTCGCCGAACGCCGGCAGGATGGCCTGGCGCGCCTCGCTGACGAAGCACGGCATGCGCAAGCTGTCCCTGCCACGCCCGTACAGCTTGCACGCCGGATGCAGATGGCCCGCCAGAACGAAGTGCGTCGGGTGCGTTTGCGGATGGTGGCAGCAGGCGAACGGGCCGATGAGCCAGGGCTCGTCGACCACGTCGATGCGCAGCGACGCCGGCGGATCGCCCGCGCGGCGGTCGTGGTTGCCGCGCACCAGCGTCATGTCGATATCTGCATGACCGTCGCGCCAGACCTGCAGCGTGGTGAGCACGCTGCGCGCCTGCGCGGCATGCAGGAAGTCGCCGAGAAAAACGATGCGCCTAGGCGCGTGACGTTCGATCAGCGCGTCGAGTCTCCCGAGGTTTTCGAGCGTGGTGCCGCCCGGCACCGGCTGACCGAGCGCGCGGTACGTTGCGGCCTTGCCGAGATGCAAGTCGGCGACAAAGAGAACTTGCCCGGTGGGCCACCAGATGGCGCGCTCAGGAAGCAACTGCAGGGTTTCATCGGCCCATTGGACCTGGCAAGGAAGAGAAGGAGACACGAGCGGCGGGGTGATGACAGAGGCGATGGCAGCGGCGATGGCAGCGGTGGAGGAAAGGCAGGAATCGGCGGAACGTCAAAAGGGAGTGCAGTGTCTCAAATTGTCAGCAATTTGTGACCACGCATGGTTAAACTCGTTGCACTGCAGGAGAGCGGGCGTTCGTCAGAACGGCCCACCGAAGGCGCAAACTCCCATGAACGCTCAGGTAAACCGCACGCCGGTTGTGTACTGCACCTTTTGAAAAGCCGTCTGGAGAGCCGTCACGCCATGTGACGCACCGAAGGAGCAACTGCCGCAAGCCTCTCTTGCAGCACGAATCTCTCAGGTACCAAGGACAGGGGGAGCGGCCATTGAAATACTTTCAAAAGGTCTTCCCATGCGCGTGATCGTTCTCGGCGCCGGCTTGCTCGGCGTCACCTCTGCCTACTACCTCCAACAGCTCGGCCACGAAGTGACCGTGATCGACCGGCAAGCCACACCGGCCGCCGAAACCAGCTTCGCCAACGGCGGCCAGATCTCGGTCAGCCATGCCGAACCCTGGGCCAACCCGAGCGCACCGCTCAAGGTGCTGCAGTGGCTAGGCAAGGAAGATGCGCCACTGCTCTTTCGCATTCGCGCCGACATGCGCCAATGGCTATGGGGCCTGGAGTTCCTGCGCGAATGCACGCCGGCGCGCACCCGGCACAACATCGAGCAGATCGTTCGGCTCGGAACCTACAGCCGCAGCATGCTGCAGGCGCTCCGGCGCGACGCCGGCATCGCCTACGACGAGCGCACACAGGGCATCCTACATTTCTACACCGACGAAAAAGAGTTCGACGGCGCGTTGAAGCCGAGCGAACAGATGCGCGCCCTCGGTTGCGAGCGTCTGGTGATCTCGGCCGACGAGGCCATCAGGATCGAGCCTGCGCTGGCGCATGTGCGGTCACGCCTGGCCGGCGCCACGTACACGGCCGAAGACGAATCGGGCGATGCGAATCGCTTCGCGCGCGAACTGGTCAAGCTGTGCGAAGTGGCCGGCGTCAAGTTTCTGATGAGCCACACGGTGACCGCGATCCGCCAAGCCGGCGGCAAGATCGAACATGTCGAAGCGACTGATATCGAAGGCCGGTTCCAGAAACTGCAAGCCGATTCGTATGTACTGGCGATGGGTTCGCTCAGCCCGATCTACGCCAAGCCGCTCGGCATCCGCCTGCCAATCTACCCGGCCAAAGGCTACTCGGTGACGATGCCGGTCAAGGACGCGTCCAAGGCGCACCAGGTCTCGCTGACCGACGACGAATTCAAGCTCGTGTTCTCGCGCTACACCGCCGAAGACGGCCGCGGCGACCGCCTTCGCATCGCCGGGACCGCCGAACTCAACGGCTACGACCGCGACCTGAACCGCGTACGTTGCGAAGCCATCGTGAAGCGCGTCGAAGACCTGTTCCCTGGCGCCGGCGATGCGACGCAAGCGCAGTTCTGGACCGGCTTGCGCCCGGCTACGCCGAGCAACGTGCCGCTGATCGGCAAGACCAAGCTGCCGAACTTTTTCCTGAATACCGGACACGGCACCCTTGGCTGGACGCATGCCTGCGGCTCCGGCAAATCGATCGCTCGCATCGTCAGCGGCCTGACGCCCGAAGTGGACTTCGCCTTTACGAAGGCTTGATGAGCTCCACCACGCGGCCGTCGCCGATGAACGACTGACCGACCAGCATCCGGAAGCGGGTGTCTGCGGTGAACAGTGGCAGTGCCACGGCTGGCGCCAGGAACTCGACCTGCACTGCGCGCGGCTGCCCGCGTCGCAGCACCGCCGCTCCTTGCGGCAGCAGCCAGCGCGCCGAGAAAGCCTGGTTGTCGACGACGAATGCGCAGTGATGCTCGCCCTCGGCGATGGCCTTGTCTTCCGCCGGCACGCTGGCCGGACGCAAGGTGATGTCGACCAGCGCCTGCGGCTTGAACGCACTGCCGGCAACGAAAGTCGGCGGCAGCGTACCGGCGACCGTGGTCTGCGGCTTGCGCTTGATCCTGCCGATGAGCCAGCCGACGATGTTGCCGACGATCGGCACCCAGATCAACATCATCAGAGTGCCGACGTTGCGCAGCGCACCCGGCTCGGCGTAATGTCGGATGAAGGCACCGACGACCGCGGCGCCGAGCAGGATGGCGACGATGAGCTGGCGGCGGAACTGGATGGAGGTGGTCATGCGTGCGGCATTTTGTACCTCGACCGACGGGATCATCGAGGCTAGAGCGGCGGCAATGGTCGCGACGGCTTGCGCTCGCGACGGGGTCGCTTCCGTGCGCCCTGGCCGTCGGCACTTTCGCCGCCGCTGTCGTTGCCGATCTCGCTGCCTTTGACCCTGGCCGGACGACGCTCGCTGCCGAACGCCAGCGTGCTCCTGACGCCCTCCACGCCGCCCACCGGCACCGCGCCACCCGCTGCCTTCTCCAGTTGCTCGACCATGCGCGCGATGCGGTCGGCCACGCTTTCGTTCGTGAGCTTTTCGCGGAAGCGCTCGATCATCAAAGGGAATGCGAACGGCGTCGGGCGCGCCAGCGTTTGCACGACCAGCTGCTGCGTGTTCAAGCGCGCGAGGCTCACGCGCAAGCGGCCGATCTCCAGTTCCTGCGCGAGCAGTTCCTGCTCGGCCTGCAGCAGCAGCCGGTTCTGCGGATCGTATTTACGGAACACCTCCCAGAACAACGACGACGATGCCTGTAGTTGCTTGTTGCTGCGCTTCTCGCCCGGATAGCCCTGGAAGATCAGTCCGGACACGCGCGCGATTTCGCGAAATCGACGCTGTGCCAGCTCGCCCGCATTCAGGCTTTCGAGCACCTCGTGCAACAGCGTCGCCTCGTCCACCGGCGCAAGCACCTGTGGCAGCAGCGCCGGCCAGTCGACATCGGTGGCGCTGAGCAGCTCGAAGCCATAGTCGTTGACCGCGATCGAGAAGGTCCGCGGCGCCTGTTGCGCGACGCGCCAGGCGATCAGGTTCGCGAGCCCGAGATGCACATGCCGCCCCGCGAACGGGTAGAGAAAAAGGTGCGAGCCTTCGCGCGTCTTCAGCACTTCGGCCAGCAGGGTTTGCGGCGTCGGCAGTGCCGACCACTGCTGCTGGATTTCTAGCAGCGGGCGCACGCATTGCAGTTCGGGCGAGTCGTACTTTCCCTCGCCGGCCAGCGCGAGTTGCTGCACGACGGCATCGGCCAGCGTGGTCGACAGCGGCATGCGGCCCCCGTTCCAGCGCGGCACCGCCGGGCGCTTGCCCGAGGCGCGACGCACCCATGCGGTCATTTCGTGGATGCGCACGAGTTCGAGCATGCGACCGCCGAAAAGAAAGCAGTCGCCCGGCTTCATGCGCGCCGCAAAACTCTCCTCGACACTGCCGAGCTTGGCACCGCCGACGAACTGCACCGTCATGCTGGCGTCGCTCACGATGGTGCCGATGTTCATGCGATGGCGGCGCGCCAGCCGCGCATCGGGCACGCGCCACACCCCTTCGGCATCGGGCACGGCGCGTTGGTAGTCCGGGTAAGCAGCGAGCGACGGGCCACCCTGCCGCACGAACGCCAGGCACCAGTCCCAGCTCTCGCGCGACAGCTGGGCGTAGGCAGCGGTGCTGCGCACTTCGTCGTACAGGTCGTCGGGCATGAAGCCACCGCCCAACGCGACGGTGACCAGGTGCTGCACCAGCACGTCGAGCGGTTGCTCCGGCGTGCTGCGCGCCTCGATGTGCCCGGCCGCAATCGCATCGCGCGCCGCAGCGCCCTCCACCATCTCGATGCTGTGCGTCGGCACCAGCGTGATGCGCGACGGCCGCCCGGGCGCATGGCCCGAGCGCCCGGCGCGCTGCAGCAAGCGCGCGACGCCCTTGGGCGAGCCGATCTGCAGCACACGCTCGACCGGCAAAAAATCGACGCCCAGGTCGAGACTTGAGGTGCACACCACTGCGCGCAGCTCGCCGCTCTTGAGCCCCGCCTCGACCCACTCGCGCACCGCGCGGTCGAGCGAGCCGTGGTGCAGCGCGATCAAACCCGCCCACTCCGGCTTGGCTTCGAGCATCGCCTGGTACCAGATTTCCGACTGCGAGCGGGTGTTGGTGAACACCAGCGTCGTCTTGCTCGACGCGATCTCCTCGATCACCTGCGGCAGCATCGTGAGCCCCAGATGCCCGCCCCACGGAAAGCGCTCGGCGCGGCCCGGCAACAGCGAATCGATGACCAGCTTCTTCGGGACCTCTCCTTGCACCATCGTGCCTTGCGCGGCGCCGCTGCCGAGCAGCGTGCGCATCGCCTCGTCCAGATTGCCCAAGGTCGCCGACATGCCCCACACGATGAGTGCCGGATTCCAGCGCTTGAGCCGCGCCAGCGCAAGCTGCACCTGCACCCCGCGCTTGTTGCCGAGCAGCTCGTGCCACTCGTCGACCACCACCATCTTCACGCTGCCCAGCACCTCGCTCGCGTCCGCGCGGGAGAGCAGCACCGACAGGCTCTCGGGCGTGGTGACGAGCACCGTGGGCAAGCGGGCGTTTTGCGCTGCGCGCTCGGCCGAGGCCGTGTCGCCGCTGCGTGCGCCGGCGGACCAGTCGGGCGCGAGTGCCTCGAGCGGCTGCTGAAGCGCGCGCAGCGTGTCGGCCGCGAGTGCTCGCATCGGGGTGATCCAGAGAACGGTGAGGGGGGGCGCTGTCTTTCGCTTCGATGCCCGTTCGGGGGAGTCCGGCGTCACGGACTTCTTCGGCTTGGCGGCCTTCGGCGGAACTGCGAACGCGAGCAGTGCGCCGAGCCAGACCGCATACGTCTTGCCCGCGCCCGTGGTCGCGTGAAGCAGACCGGATTCGCCGGCGGCGATGGCCTTCCAGACTTCGCGCTGGAACTTGAAGGGTTTCCAGCCGCGGGCCTGGAACCAGTCGCCCAGCATGCGCGGGCTCGCCACGGGCAGCTTACGGCTTGCGAGCCCTGCACCCTCGACGTTGGCCAAAACCATTTGGCTAGTCAGGGTTCGACCGGAACGTGAGTTCGCAGTTCGGCGGTTGGATACCAAGGGGCGCGTAAAACCCAATGATCAAGAGGACGGGTACGCCGCGAAACGCGATCTCAAGATGTCGAGCCTCTGCGCTGTGAGGCGTGAAGGCGCTGGTCATATGAGCCAAACCTTTATTTGCAGATTGAAAGATCAGGCACAACGCAGCCTCCGCTTCCGTCTCTGGGCCAGGGTAGGCGGCCACGGCCTGCTCCCTGGTCAGCATTGATAACGCCGAAAACTGCTCCACGCCCAGATCGCCATCCCTACGATTGGGACGGTTCGAGATTCCGGGGCTTGACGAGTTCGTCCCCTGCAAGCCGAGGAACTCCAAGATGGCGCGACAGTGGATGACTGCCGCTTCTATCGCCGCATTCGTAAACCCGGTAGCCTTGCCGTCAACGACCTGCCTCCCATCGAAAAAAATCTCCATGGAAGGGACTTCTTCCCAAGACATGTGATGACGCAAGGCGAGACGGCCGATCGCAATCGCCTCCATGCGGTATGCCAACGATGCCAAAACCTTGGAATCCGGAGCGGTCATTCGAATTGCCTTACCCGTTCGTTACTGATACAAAAAAACAGCGCTGAATCGCGATGCCAGCCACGGGTACCCGTGCGCTCGGCCATCAGGCCGACCCCGGCAGCAACGCCCCCAACGTCTCCAACGTATCTGCCTCCTCCACCGGCTTGTCCTCCCGCCAGCGCAGCATCCGCGGGAAGCGCACGGCGATGCCGCTCTTGTGCCGCGTGCTCTTCGCGATGCCTTCGAAGCCGAGCTCGAAGACCAGCGTGGGCTTCACGCTGCGCACCGGGCCGAAGCTTTCGATGGTGGTCTTGCGGATGACGGCGTCGACGCGATTCATCTCCGCATCGGTAAGGCCTGAATAGGCCTTGGCGAAGGGCACGAGCTTGCGGTCTTCCTGCTCCGGCGGACCATCCCACACGGCGAAGGTGTAGTCGCTGTACAGGCTGGCGCGTCGCCCGTGGCCGCGCTGCGCGTAGATCAGCACGGCATCGATGCTGAGCGGGTCGATCTTCCACTTCCACCAAGTGCCGACGTCCTTGGTGCGGCCCACGCCATACGCGGCGTGGCGCTGCTTGAGCATCATCCCTTCCACGCCCATCGACCTGGCGGCTTCGCGCTGGCGCGACAGGTCGGTCCAGTCGTCGCCGGTGAGCGTCGGGCTCGCGATGAGTTGCGGGTGCTGTACCTCGGTCAGGAGCGCGTCCATCGCCATGCGGCGTTGTTCCTGCGGCAGCGCGCGCAGGTCCTTGCCTTGCCATTCGAGCAGGTCGTAGGCGAGCAGTACGACCGGGATTTCGCGCAGCAGCTTGGGGCCTAGCGTCTTGCGGCCGATGCGGCGTTGCAGTTCGGCGAAGGGCTGCACTTTGTCGTCTCGCCACACCACGATCTCGCCATCGAGCACGGTGCCATCGGGCAGCGCCTCGCCCATGGTCGCGAGCTCGGGGAAGCGGTCGGTCACGAGTTCTTCGCCGCGGGACCACAGCCAGACTTGGCCGGCGCGCTTGACCAGCTGCGCACGGATGCCGTCCCACTTCCACTCGACCAGCCAGTTCACGGGCGCGCCGAGCAGCGCGTCGAAGCGCTCGACCGGTTCGTTGAAGGGATGCGCGAGAAAGAACGGGTACGGCTGGCCGCTGGTCTGCTGGTTCTGCTCGCCATCGCTTTCGGGCGCGATGAGCGTGGCGTAGTCGCGCGCCGTGGGTTGTCCTGTGATGTGGGTGTAGCCCATCAGCCGCTGTGCCACGCGCTTGGCATCGATGGCGCCGACCGCCGCCAGCGCCTGCGTGACCTGCAGCCTCGACACCCCGACGCGGAAGCTGCCGGTCATGAGCTTGAAGTAGACCAAGCGCTCGTCGGTCGCGAGCTGCCGCCACTGCGCGCGCAGCGTATCGGCGAGTTCGTCGGCCGGCGTTTTTCTGAGCGGCAGCAAGCGCTGCTCGATCCACACGGCCAAGCCCAGGTCGTGCGCCTCGGTCGGTGGCGGTAACAGCAGCGAGATGGTTTCCGCCAGGTCGCCGACCGCTTCGTAGCTTTCATCGAAAAGCCATTCGGGCAGGCCGGCCGCCTCCTGCGCGAGCAGGCGCAGCAGCTTGGTCGGCACCAGTTGCCGCGGCTTGCCGCCGGCCAAAAAATAGACGGCCCAGGCAGCGTCTTCAGGCGCCGCACCATGCAAGTAGCGCTGCAGCGCGGCCTGCTTGGCTAGGCTCGATGTGGTGGCGTCGAGTTCCCGGTAGAGGGCGGCGAAGGCTTTCAAGCGATGGTCACGCCGCTGGCCCCCACCCCTGCCCTCCGTCGGAAGGGGCGGGAGTCTCGGCTGTTACTCCTTCCCCTTCCGCGGCAAGGTTGGGATGGGGGCTCCCGGCCTTGTCCGCCACGTCTTCATCGCCGTACTCGGTCTTGAACCCCTGCGCTTCCAGGCCGTTCTCGGTGAGCCAGCGCACCAGCACCGCGACACTGCCGTGCGTCACGAACACGCGCTCGGCGCCGGTGCCGGCAATGGCCTTCTGCAATCCCGGCCAGTCGGCGTGATCGCTCATGACGAAGCCGCGGTCGACACCGCGACGGCGGCGCGTGCCGCGCAACTGCATCCAGCCGCTCGCGAACGCATCCGAATAGTTGCCGAAGCGGCGCATCCAAGGCGTGCCCTGCGCCGACGGCGGCGCCAGCACCAGCGCGCGCTTGAGCATCTGCGGGTTCACTTCGGGGTCGCTCACGCGCAGCGTCGGCGGCAGCGCGACGCCTGCGGCGCGATACACCGCATTCAGCGGCTCGACCGCGCCATGCACCACGATCGGCCCGATTGACGGGTCCGCACCGTGCAGGATGCGCTGCGCCTTGCCGAAGGCATAGCAGAGCAGCACCGAGGCGCGGCCGTCGTCGGCATTCCGACGCCACCAGTCGTTGATGTCGGCACTCAGTTGCGCCTGCGTCGGCCAGCGGTAGATCGGCAGGCCGAAGGTCGACTCGGTGATGAAGGTGTCGCACGGCACCGGTTCGAAGGGCGCACAGGTGCCGTCGGGCTCGGTCTTGTAGTCCCCCGACGCGACCCACACGCGGCCGCCATGCTCGAGGCGGACCTGCGCGGAGCCGAGCACGTGGCCGGCAGGGTGGAGCGAGATGCGCACGCCGTTGTGCTCTATCGCTGCGCCGTAAGGCAGGGTCTGCAAGTTGATGTCGGCACCCAGCCGAGTTCGCAACGTGCCCTCGCTGTCGGTCTGCGCAAGGTAGTGGCCGTGGCCGATGCGCGCGTGGTCGGAGTGCGCATGCGTGATGACGGCACGATCGACCGCGCGCCACGGGTCGATGTAGAAATCGCCCGCCGGGCAGTAGAGGCCCTCAGGACGGGCCACGACCAGATCGTCGGGGCGCGAGGCAAAACTGACGGAGGTCGGCGGCACGTGCATGTGCAGTGGATCGTAGGCGCAGGCAGCGCGACCTTGGCCGTTGGGGCGCCGCGAAGCGCTGTGGGCAGCCGCCTACGCCCGCGACGCGACATGCCGCGCAACACAGCTAAAGGGGTGATCAGGCGGCCGGCGCCGCCCTCGCAAGCAGCGCCACGTAGCCACTTTCCATTTCCATCAGCGACGTCACGCCGTCGCGCTTCAGGATGCGATGCGCGCGGGGCAGGTTCCAGCAAGGAATGTTGGTGAACATGTGATGCTCGGCGTGGTAGTTGACCCAGTAAGGTGCGATGACCGCCCGCGCCAACCAACTCGCGTGCGTGGTGCGCGCCTGGCGCAATGGGTCGGGCTCGTTTTGCGCGACCAGCGCGTGCTCGGCGATGTTGCGGATGCGGCTCACCAGCGGCAGCCAGGTCATCATGGGCAGCAGCCACATCAAGAGCCAGACCCACCAGAAACCCGCCGCGCTGAAGAGCGCGAAGCCGATGGCGTTGCCAACGAGGAAACGGCGATCTTTGGCGACTTCCTGGCCCAACAGCCGCCAGGCCGACTCGCCCTCTGTGCGCGCCCGGATGCGCTGGACGGTGTGGGCGAAGCGCTGCTTATAGAACGTCTGCCCGCTCAGGTCGCGCCAGACCTTGCGCGCCAGCGACGAGCGCTTGATGGGGAATGGCGCCGACAGCACCAGGTCCGGGTCTTCGGTCTGCTGCACATAGCGGTGGTGCTGCAGGTGGTACGGCCGGTAGGCGCGCAGCGTGGGCGTGCAGAGCCAGTGCGCCACCCAGTCGTTGATCTTGCGGTTGCGGTGCAGCCCCGCGTGTGCCGCGTCGTGCATGAGCACAAACAGTCCCAGTTGCCGGGTGCCGATGACGACTACCGCGAGTGGAATGGCGACGGGCCAAAGCGACCCGACGACCATCGCTGCGCCTATGACGGCCCAGCAGTGCGCCACCGACCAGAGGCCGCGCCATGCCGAGCGCTGCGTGAGTGCGCTCCATTCCTCGGGTGTGAAAAAGGCGTCGGGTTGGACGCGGGGCGCAGCTGCCACGGCTCGTTTCCTGCAGGCCCGCTCGGGGGCGAAGTGCCCACTTTAGCGACGTGCGCTTGCCGCAGCTACCGGGAAACCGCTACTTCGCGCCACCCATCATGTCCATGATGTTCATCTTCATCCCGTTCGACATGATCATGTCGCCAGGCTTCTGGTCGGCCTTGCATGGGCCGACCCACTTGGCATCCATCGCCGCCTTTCCCTCGGTTTTTCCCATGAAGGGCGGCTGGTACGTCGACGTGCTTTCCATGCGGTAGCCGGTGCTCAGGTCGCCCGTGACAACGGCGTGCGTGGTTGCAATGCTCGCACCGACCTTGCACACCGAATCGATGACCGTCGTGCTGCCCGCTTTGCGCATGTCCTGCTTCGAGCAAGCGTCCTTGCCCGTGCCCATGCCTTGCGCCATGTCGCGCATCGCCTGGTCGCTGCTCGCGTCGATGCACTGCTGGATGGTCTGGTCCGCGGCAGCGGCAGTGCCGTCGCCGATCTTCATTTCCCAAAGGCCGGGCTTGCGCGCGGGGTAGTCGATGGCAAACGCAGCTGTCGCGGTGATGCACGACAACAGGCACAGTGCCGCGACGGGCAAACGAATCTTCATGGAGGACTCCGAACGATGGAAGCAATCCGAGCTTGTACCGCGCTGCTCGATGCCGCGAAATAGTGCGATCGGCCTAGCTCGGCGCGACAGCCATTGTCACCAAGCCGTCCACTTGGCGTCGCTGGCGGCCGATGCAACAGTGCGCTCGATGAAACGCACGCCGCGTGCGCCGTCTTCCACGCGCGGATAGTCGGCCGTCATCGCGTCGGCGGTCGTGCCCGCGAGTCTGGCGCGTATGTCTGCTGAGATGCCCGCATAGACATTGGCGAAGGCTTCGATGAACCCTTCCGGATGGCCGCTCGGCAGCCGGCTCGCGCGCCGTGCCGATTCGCACAACCACGGCGAGCCGCGCGTCAGGATCTGCTTGGGTCCGTCGTGCTGCAGATGCACGAGCTGGCTCGGCTGCTCTTGCCGCCACTCGATCGTGCCGAGCGTCCCCGACACGCGCAGCCGCAAGTCGTTTTCGACGCCCGTACTGACCTGCGACGCGATCAGCACGCCGCGCGCGCCACCGGCAAACCGCAGCAGCAGGCTGCCGTCGTCGTCGAGCGCGCGGCCCGGCACCAGTGCCGAGAGATCGGCACAAAGGGCTTCGATGTCGAGACCGGTGACCGTCGCGATCAGGTTCTCCGCATGGGAGCCGATGTCGCCGATGGCGCCCGCTGCGCCGCTCCGCGCCGGGTCAGTGCGCCAGTCGGCCTGTTTGTTGGTTCCGCCGGCTTCGAGCTGCGTCGCAAGCCAGCCTTGGTTGTATTCGACAACCACCTTGCGCACTGTGCCGAGCTGACCCGATCGCACCATCTCGCGTGCCTGGCGGACCATCGGATAGCCCGTGTAGTTGTAGGTCACGCCGAACATCGTGCCCTGCCGCTGCACCGCTGCAATCAACGCGTCGGCCTGCACCCGTGTGTGCACCAGCGGCTTGTCGCACACCACGTGAAAGCCGGCGTCGACGAAGGCCTGCGCCACCGGAAAGTGCACATGGTTGGGCGTGACGATCGAGACGAAATCGATGCGCTCATCGATCGGTCGCTTCAGTTCATCGGCGAGCAATGTCCGCCAGTCGCCATGATTTCGATCGTCGGCCAGGAACAGGTCGCGACCCGATGCGTGGGCCTTCTCGGGGCTGGACGACAACGCACCCGCCACGAGGTCCACTTGCCCGTCGAGCGCGATGGCCTTGCGGTGCACCGCGCCGATGAAGGCATCGCGGCCACCGCCGACCATCGCGTAGCGCAGCTTGCGAAAATTTTCAGAGATCATGTTCGCGAAGTGCGCAAAGTCTGCACCGGACCAAGATCAGAACGGCGAATCAGGATGGTAGAAATCCTTGGCGTTGTCCTTGGTGATGAGCACCGAAGGAATGATCGTCGTCGCCGGCAGCTTCTCGCCCTTGAGACGCGCTTCGGCCGTGAGCTTGATCGCGTCGTAGATGAACTTGGGCGAGTAGCTCACGTCGGCCTTGATGCGCGGGTCGCTGCCGTCCATGATGGTCTTGACTGCGCCCTTGGCGCCGGCGCCACCGAAGATGATCTTGATATCCGTGCGCTTGGCCTGCGCAATGGCTTTTTCGACGCCCACCGCCATGTCGTCGTCGGCAGCCCAAATGGCGTCGATTTCCTTGAAACGCGTGAGGTAGTCCTGCGTCACCTTGAAGGCATCGTCGCGGTTCCAGTTAGCGTACTTGGCGTCGAGCAGCTTCACGTCCGGACTGCCCTTGAGCACCGCGTTGAAGGCGTCCATGCGTTCGTTGTCGAGCGTGGTCGCGATGCCGCGCAGTGCGACCACGTTGCCCTTGCCGCCGAGCGTCTTCACGATGTACTCAGCCGGGATCTTGCCGAAGGCCGTGTTGTCGCCCGCCACGTAGGCGTCTTGCGCGCTGGTGTCGGTCAGGCCGCGGTCGACCACGGTCACGTAGGCGCCCTTGGCCTTGACCTGCGCGACCGGCTTGGTGAGGGCCGCAGACTCGAACGGGAACACGACCAGCGCGTTGATCTTGGTGACCGTCGACAAGTCCTGCAACTGGTTGGCCTGCTCCGGCGCGTTGGCCGCCGTCTTGATCGTGATCTTCAAGTCCTTGTGTGCCTTTTCCAGATCCTTCTTCGCCTGGTTGGCCCAGTAGTTGATGCCGCCCATGAAGCTGTGCGTCGCTGCCGGAATGGATACGCCGAGGTTGACCTTTTCGTCGGCGAACGCGGGTGTGCTGGCCAGCCCGATGGCGGCTGCGGCCACGGCCGTGAGCGCAATGCGTCGACTGAAATTTTGGCTCATGTGTTGGGTGATGTTTGTCATGCTGGATGTCTCCTTTTGGTTGATGAAACGGGAACGGAAAACGGAAGCGAAAATCGAACTAGCGACGACCGCGCTGCAGGAACGCGACGCTGATGATCACGAAACCCTGCACCGCCGCGTTGAGGTACACGCTGATGACGCTGGTGAGGTTCAGGATGTTGCTGATGACCGAGAGCAGGATGGCGCCGATGACCGTACCGGTGATGCTGCCCGCGCCGCCTTTCAACGCCGTGCCGCCGACGATCACGGCTGCGATGGCTTCGAGCTCCCACAGCAGGCCGGTGGTCGGCGAAGCGGAGCCGAGACGAGGCACGTACAACAGCGTCGCGATGCCGACGCACACGCCGAGCAGCGCGTAAGTCAGGATCTTCACGCGGTCGACATCGACAGCGGCGTAGCGCGCCACTTGTTCGTTCGATCCGATCGCCTGCACGTAGCGGCCATACGCCGTGCGGTTGAGGATGATGCCGCCGATGATGGCGACGATCACGAAGACCCACACCGGGATCGGAATGCTGAAAATACTGGCGTAGTACACCGGTGCATAGAGGTCCGACAGGTTGTTGTCGAGCGTGAGTGCACCGCCGTCGGCGAAGTAGGTGAGATAGGCGCGAAAGATGCCGAGGGTGCCGAGCGTCACGATGAAAGGTTCGATGCGCCCCTTGGTGATGAGCAGGCCGTGCGCCAGTCCGAACACGGCGCCCAGCACGACCGCCAGCACCGCGCCCATGACCACCGCGAGCAGGGGCGAGCCGAATGCCGGTCCGGCCCAGTTGATGAACATGATCACGCTGCCCGCGATCAGCGCCGCCATCGAGCCAACCGACAAATCGATGCCTCCGGAAATGATGACGAAGCACATGCCGACCGCGATGATGCCGATGAAGGCAGTGCGCGTGAGCACGTTCATCGCGTTGTCGACGGTCGCGAAATCGCTGTTGAGCGCCGTACCGACGATGCAAAGGAGCACGAGTCCGAGCACCGGGCCGACGGCGCGCAGTCGCTCCGTCCAGCGCGGCCGGGCCTCGGCGCGATGGGTCGACTCGGTCGATTCAGTCAGCTTGGGCGGTGGCATTTGCGGTTCCGGTGGCATGAGCGATCAGCTCCTCTTCTGTCAGATGCTCTGCGTCCAGCGTGGCGACGATGCGGCCTGCGCGCATCACCGCCACGCGGTGGCACAGGCCGATCAGTTCCATCAGTTCGGACGAGATGACGATCACTGCGAGCCCTTCACGGGCGAGTCGCTGGATCAGGAAATAGATGTCGCGCTTGGCGCCCACGTCGACGCCGCGCGTCGGCTCGTCGAGCACTACGACCTTCGGGTGCGGCTGCAGCACTTTGGCGAGTGCCAGCTTCTGCTGGTTGCCCCCCGACAGAGAGGACGCCTTGACGTCGGGTGATCCGGTGCGAATGCCAAAGTCCTTTATCGCCTCGGCCAGCGCCGCGCGCTCCACATCAGGCTTTAGCCAAGGCTGGGCGTAGCGCTCGAGCGCCATCAGCGTGAGGTTCTGGCGCAGTCCGAAATCGACGTGGAGGCCCTTCCCCTTGCGGTCTTCGCTGAGGTAGGTCAGCCCATGCTTGGCAGCATCTCGCGGGTTGCGCCATCCGGCGGCGCCGGGCACCGGCTTGCCTAGCATCTCCACGCTGCCGCTCGCGGGCCGCAAGCCGAGCAGACCTTCGAAGAGTTCGGTTCGACCAGCGCCGACAAGGCCGGCGAAGCCGAGGATTTCGCCGGGGCGCACTTCGAAGCTCGCGCCCTGCGCCCAACCGGGCACGCTGAAATTGCGCACCGTCATCGCGGGCGCATCGGCCGTCACGACCACGTCGCGCGGAGGGTACAGGTCCGACAGTTCGCGGCCGACCATGAGGTTCGCCATCTGATGGCGTGTGATGTCGGCCGTCAGCGAGCGCGCGACGAATCGGCCGTCGCGCATCACGATCACTTCGTCGGTCACGCGCTCGACTTCATCGAGCTTGTGCGAGATGTAGACGATGGTCACGCCATCGGCGCGGAGCTGCGCGATGAGCTTGAAGAGGCGCTCGGTTTCGCCGGGCGTGAGCGTGGCGGTTGGCTCGTCCATGATGAGCAGGCGGGCGCGACGCGCAACGGCCTTGGCGATCTCGACCAGTTGCTTCTCGGCGACGATGAGGCGGCGCACCTTGGTCGTCGGATCGACTTGCAGCCCGACCTGCGCGAGTGCAGCGGCAGCGTCGCGTTCCATCGAGGCGTCGTCGAGCAGCCAGCCTCTTTTTTTCTCGTGCCCCAGGAAGATGTTTTGCGCGACGCTCAAATCTTCAGCGAGGTTGAACTCCTGGTGGATCAGCACGATGCCGAGCGCCTCGGCGTCTCTCGAGCTCGCGAATACCTGCTGCGTGCCGTTGACGCGCAATGCGCCGCCGGTCAACGGCTCGTAGCCGGCCAGGATCTTCATCAATGTCGACTTGCCGGCGCCGTTTTCGCCGAGCAAGCCGTAGACGCGGCCGGGCGCCAACGCGAAGCTCACGCCGTGCAGCACCTGCACCGCGCCGAACGCCTTGACAACGTTGTCGAACTCGACGGACACGCCAGAGCCACTGATCATGGCGCCACTCCACGCACCCTGAGCGTCTCTTGCATGGCCAGCACGCCCGCGCCGATCAAACCGCCCTGGGTGCCCAGCGGCGTGTACTGAATTTCGAGGTGCCGCGTCGAGAGCGCCAGCGACCGCTGGTAAACGCTCTGACGGACCGACGCCAGAAAAAGCGGGCCGATTCGCGTGATGCCGCCGCCGATGAACACGTGCGATGGATTGAAGAAGTTGACGACCGACGCCAGCATCTGGCCTATCAGACTGCCGGCGCGCTGGATGATGGCGTTGGCCGCAGCGTCGCCTTCGCGGCTGGCGTGGCCGACGTCGAGCGCTTCGATCGTTCCGTGGGCACGCAGGCATTCGGCCAGCGCGGCGCTCTGGCCCGCTTCTGCCGCCGCCACGGCCATGCGCGTGATCGCCGGGCCCGCCGCCATCACTTCGACACACCCGAGGTTGCCGCAATGACAGCGCGGCCCTTCCTGGTCGACGCAGATGTGGCCGACGTCGCCCGCTGCACCGGCAGCACCGCGGTACACCTCGCCGTGGCACACGATGCCGCAGCCGATGCCGGTGCCGACCTTGATTACCAGAAAGTTGGAGAGCGAGCGTTGCAGGCGCCAGAGTTCGCCGAGCGCCATCAGGTTGACGTCGTTGTCGACGAAGACGGGTGCGGCATAGTCTTCGCGCAGGTAGTCGCGGATCGAGAAGCTGTCCCATGCCGGCATCAATGGCGGGTTGACCAGTTGACCGTTCTCGAAGTTGACCGGACCAGGCACACCGATGCCGATGCCAATCACCTCTTTGGCGCTGCTGCCGCAACGCGTGAGCAGCTCGCGCATCAATGTGCGCACGCGGGCCAGCAAGACGCCGGGGCCGTCGCGCACATCGGCCGGCTCAGAGTGGTGCGCCAGCACAGTGAGGTCGGGTCCCAGCACGGCGACGTCGATGCTGGTCGCGCCGATGTCGATGCCGATGAGCACGCCGAGCGCGACGTTCAGTTGAAGGTTCTCTGCGCGGCGGCCGCCGGAGGATTTTTGCAGTCCCGACTCGGCGAGCAGCCCTTGATCGACCAGCCCGGCGATCAGCGCATTGGCTTTGCTTTTGGAAAAACCAAGGCGCTCCGCCATGCCGTGACGCGAACCGCCGGTCGACCAAAAGGTCGTCTCCAGCAGTTGCATCTCGTCGGCGGTGAGTGCGCTCCAACGTGCCAAGCGTTGTGTCTCCATGTCTCGTTGCGCCGGTCTTGATGCCGGGCGAACGCGAATATTAGAGGCGTGGCTTCAGCCAGACAAGGCTGAACTTCGGATATGTTTAGTTCGAAGTGTTGCGGTAGGACCCGCTTTGGTGCGGCCACGAAAAAGCCGCCCGCAGGCGGCCTGATCTCAAGTAAGCGTGACGATCACTTCTTGTCGCGGTATTTGCGCAGTGCCGCGAGTTGTGCCGCCATGACCGCAAGCTCCGACTGCGCCATCGCGATGTCGATGTCGGTCTTGGCGTTCTTGAGCGCTTCTTCGGCAGCTGCCTTGGCGACGTTGGCCTTCTCGTCATCCAGGTCCTTGCCGCGGATGGCGGTGTCGGAAAGCACGGTAACCGAGTGCGGCTGCACTTCGAGAATGCCGCCCGCCACGAAGACGAACTCTTCGCCGCCGTCGGCCATCTCGATTCGCACGGCCCCAGGGCGGATGCGCGTGATCAGCGGCGTGTGGCGCGGAAAGATGCCGAGCTCGCCGGCTTCACCGGGCAGCGCGACGAACTTGGCTTCGCCCGAGAAGATCGATTCTTCCGCGCTGACCACGTCCACATGAATAGTGCCTGCCATGGTGATTCCTTGTTAAGCGACCTTCTTGGCCTTTTCGAACGCCTCGTCGATACCGCCCACCATGTAGAACGCTTGTTCCGGCAGGTGGTCGGCTTCGCCGTTGACGATCATCTTGAAACCACGGATGGTCTCGGCCAGTGGCACGTATTTGCCCGGTGTTCCGGTGAACACTTCTGCCACGTGGAACGGTTGCGAGAAAAAGCGCTGGATCTTGCGGGCGCGGGCCACGGCGAGCTTGTCGTCCGGCGCGAGTTCGTCCATGCCCAGAATCGCGATGATGTCGCGCAGTTCCTTGTAGCGCTGCAGCATGCCCTGCACGGCGCGGGCCGTGTTGTAGTGCTCTTCGCCGACCACGTTGGGGTCGAGCTGGCGTGAGGTCGAATCGAGCGGGTCCACAGCGGGGTAGATGCCGAGCGAAGCGATGTCACGCGACAGCGCGACGGTCGAATCCAGGTGGGCGAAGGTAGTGGCAGGCGACGGATCGGTGTAATCGTCGGCTGGCACGTAGACGGCCTGGATCGAAGTGATCGAGCCGACCTTGGTCGACGTGATCCGCTCTTGCAGGCGGCCCATTTCTTCAGCCAGCGTGGGCTGGTAGCCCACGGCGGAAGGCATACGGCCCAGCAGTGCCGACACTTCGGTACCGGCCAGCGTGTAGCGGTAGATGTTGTCGACGAAGAAGAGCACGTCACGGCCTTCGTCGCGGAACGATTCTGCGATGGTCAGACCGGTCAGCGCCACGCGCAGACGGTTGCCCGGAGGCTCGTTCATCTGGCCGTAGACCATGGCCACTTTCGACTCCTCGAGGTTCTCGAGGTTCACGACGCCGGAGTCGGCCATCTCATGATAGAAGTCGTTGCCCTCACGGGTCCGCTCGCCCACACCTGCGAACACAGACACGCCCGAGTGGGCCTTGGCGATGTTGTTGATGAGTTCCATCATGTTCACGGTCTTGCCCACTCCGGCGCCACCGAACAGGCCCACCTTGCCGCCCTTGGCGAAAGGGCAGATCAGGTCGATCACCTTGATGCCGGTTTCCAGCAGGTCCTGCGACGGCGAAAGCTCGTCGTAGGCAGGCGCCTTGCGGTGGATCGATGCGGTAAGTTCCTGGCTGACCGGGCCGCGTTCGTCGATGGGCGCGCCAAGCACGTCCATGATGCGACCGAGCGTAGCCTTGCCGACCGGCACCGTGATGGGCGCGTTCGTGTTGGTCACGATCAGGCCGCGGCGCAGGCCGTCGGACGAACCGAGCGCAATGGTGCGCACGATGCCGTCGCCGAGCTGCTGCTGGACTTCGAGCGTCAGCGCGCTGCCGGCGAACTTGAGCGCGTCGTAAATCTTCGGCATCTGGTCACGCGGGAATTCCACGTCGACCACGGCGCCGATGCATTGAACGATCTTGCCTTCTGCGATTGCTTGAGCCATGTGTGCTCCGATAAAAGTTGTTTGTTTGAGAACGTCGACTGAAGCGCTGAGACTTAAACGCCGGCGGCGGCTGCCGCACCTGCGACGATCTCGGACAGTTCTTTGGTGATGCCGGCCTGACGCGTCTTGTTGTAGATCAGCTTCAGCTCGCCGATCACATTGCCCGCGTTGTCGGTTGCTGCCTTCATCGCGACCATGCGCGCCGAATGCTCCGACGCCATGTTCTCGGCAACCGCCTGATAGACCAGCGATTCGACATAGCGCACCAGCAACTCGTCGATGACGCTCTGCGCATCGGGCTCGTAGATGTAGTCCCACGAATGTGCGCCCGGCTCGGTTTGAAGCGAATCGACGGCCAACGGCAGCAACTGTTCCACCAGCGGTTCTTGCTTGATGGTGTTGATGAACTTCGTGTAGCAGAGGTACACCGCCGAGATCTTGCCTTCGGCGTAAGCGTCGAGCAGCGTCTTGACCGGGCCGATCAGCTTGTCGAGGTGCGGCACGTCACCCAAATGGGTCACGTGCGCCACGACGCGCGCGCCGATGCGATTCAAGAAGCCGAGCCCCTTGCTGCCGATCGCGACTGATTCGATGGCGATGCCGGCGTTTTGCGCCTCGCGCAGCTTCACGGTCACTGCACGCAGCAGGTTGGTGTTCAACCCGCCACACAGGCCCTTGTCGCTCGTCACGATGATGAAACCGACCGCCTTGGCCTCGTTCGTCTTCATGAACGCGTGCGTGTATTCCGGGTTCGCCTTGCCGAGATTGGCCGCGATGTTGCGGATTTTTTCGCTGTAGGGGCGAGCGGCACGCATGCGTTCCTGCGCCTTGCGCATCTTGGAAACCGAGACCATTTCCATGGCCTTGGTGATCTTCTTGGTGTTCTCCACCGATTTGATCTTGCCGCGGATTTCCTTACCTGCTGCCATGTCAGTTCCTTGTCGTCAGGTCGATCGGGGCGATCAGGCGAACGACTTCTTGAAAGCGGTGACGGCGGCCGTCAATTCGGCTTCCGCATCCTTGTCGAGCGCCTTGGCTTTTTCGATCTTGTCGAGGAGCGGTGCGTAACTCGACTTCAGGAATTGATGCAGACCGTGTTCGAACGGCAGCACCTTCTTGATCTCGAGATCGTCCATGAAGCCCTTGTTCACCGCGAACAGCGTCGCACCCATCAACGAGACAGGCAGCGGGCTGTATTGCGCCTGCTTGAGCAGTTCGGTCACGCGGGCCCCACGGTCGAGTTGCTTGCGGGTGGCTTCGTCGAGGTCGGACGCGAACTGCGCGAACGCGGCCAGTTCACGGTACTGCGCCAAGTCGGTACGAATGCCGCCTGACAGACTTTTGATGATCTTTGTCTGCGCAGCCGAACCGACGCGCGACACCGAGATGCCCGCATTGATGGCAGGACGTATACCGGCGTTGAAAAGATTGGTCTCCAGAAAAATCTGGCCATCGGTAATCGAGATCACGTTGGTCGGCACGAACGCGGACACGTCGCCGGCTTGTGTCTCGATGATTGGCAGCGCCGTCAGTGAACCGGTCTTACCCTTGACTGCACCCTTGGTGAAGTCTTCGACGTATTTTTCGTTCACGCGGGCGGCGCGCTCGAGCAGGCGGCTGTGGAGATAGAACACGTCGCCTGGGTAGGCTTCGCGACCTGGTGGCCGACGCAGCAGCAGCGACACCTGGCGGTAGGCCACGGCCTGCTTGGAAAGGTCGTCGTACACGATCAGCGCGTCTTCTCCGCGGTCGCGGAAATACTCGCCCATGGTGCAGCCCGAGTAGGCCGACACGTACTGCATGGCGGCCGATTCCGATGCGGAAGCAGCGACCACGATGGTGTAGTCCATAGCACCCGCTTGCTCGAGCGCACGCACCACGTTCTTGATCGAGGAAGCCTTCTGGCCAATCGCGACGTAGACGCAAGTGACGTTCTGGCCCTTCTGGTTGATGATCGCGTCGATCGCGACGGCGGTCTTACCGGTCTGGCGGTCACCGATGATCAGCTCGCGCTGACCGCGGCCGATCGGCACCATTGAATCGATCGACTTGAGACCGGTTTGCAGCGGCTGGTCGACAGACTTGCGGGCGATCACGCCCGGAGCGACCTTTTCGATCACGTCGGTCATCTTGGCGTTGATCGGGCCCTTGCCGTCGATCGGCTGACCCAGTGCATTCACCACGCGGCCGATCAGTTCCGGGCCCACGGGCACCTCGAGAATGCGGCCCGTGCACTTCACGGTATCGCCTTCGGAGATGTGCTCGTACTCGCCCAGAATCACAGAACCGACGGAGTCACGCTCGAGATTCAGTGCCAGCCCGTAAGTCGGAGTGCCGTCGGCTGTCGGCGGGAACTCGAGCATTTCGCCCTGCATCGCATCGGACAGACCATGCACGCGCACGATGCCGTCGGTAACGGACACCACGGTGCCTTCATTGCGAATGTTCGCGCTGACGCCGAGGCCTTCGATACGGCTCTTGATCAGCTCGGAAATTTCTGCGGAATTGAGTTGCATGACTCTTTCCTTCTTTCTTTGTAAAGGGCTGGAGGCTGGGGGCCGTCAGGCCGCCAGCGCAACTTTCATTTGTTCGAGGCGCGCTTTGACGGAGGTGTCGAGCACCTCGTCGCCGACCACCACACGAATGCCGCCGATGAGCGCCGGCTCTTGCTGAACCGTCACCTGCAGCTTGCGGCCGAAGCGCTTTTCGAGCGCGGCCGACACGCCGACCAGGGCTGCGTCGTCGATTGGGAAAGCGCTGTACACGATGGCGTCCGAAGAACCGCTTCGGGCATTCGCGAGTGCCCGGAACTGCTTCGCAATTTCCGGCAGCACCGCAAAACGGCCGTTGTCGAGCAACGCGCCCAGAAAGTTCTGCGCAGGTGCCGTCAGCGGCGCACCGTTGGCACTCGTTACGATCCCGAGCATTTGCTCGGTGGTCGTACGCGGGCCGCTGGCGAACTGCAGCAAGGCAGGGTCGGTCGAGATCACGGCCAGCTTGTCGAGCCAGGCGCTGGTGGCACCGAGGTTCGACGAAGACGCTTTGAACAGCGCCTCGGCGTAAGGACGTGCGATGGTGGCGAGTTCAGCCATGGTGCCTCAAAGCTCGGTCTGCAGGCGGGCCAGCAAATCGGCGTGCACGGCCGGATTCACTTCCTTGCGCAGGATCTGCTCTGCGCCCTTAACGGCGAGTGCTGCAACTTGCTCGCGCAATGCTTCGCGTGCCTTCAGCGCTTGCTGATCGGCTTCGACGCGCGCGGCTGCAACGATCTTGCTGCCCTCTTCGGTCGCACGCGACTTGGCTTCTTCGATGATGGCCTGTGCGCGACGCTCAGCATCGGCCACGCGTTGCGCGGACTCGTTGCGCGCCTGGCCGAGTTCGACTTCCACGCGCTTGTTGGCGGCGGACAACTCGGACTTGGCCTTGTCGGCAGCAGCGAGGCCTTCGGCGATCTTCGCGGCGCGCTCGTCGAGCGCCTTCGTGATCGGCGGCCACACGAACTTCATCGTGAAACCAACCAGGATCAGGAACACGATCATCTGAACGATCAGGGTACCGGTAATGCTCACTTTTTACCCTCTCTATGGGATTGAAACCGAGGCCATCTCACCAGTGAAAAACAGGGAAACGACATCGAAGGTCCGACGAGAAGCACTTACTTGGGCAGGTTGGCGATTTGCGCCAGGAAAGGGTTGGCCGTAGCAAACCACAACGCAATACCGGTACCAATAATGAAAGCGGCGTCGATCAGACCAGCCAGCAGGAACATCTTGGTTTGCAGTTCGCCCATGAGTTCGGGTTGGCGTGCAGCCGATTCGAGGTACTTGCTGCCCATGATGCCGATGCCGATGCATGCGCCGACAGCGCCCAGACCGATGATGAGGCCGGCGGCCAGTGCAACAAAGCTAATAACTTCCATGATGACTCCTAGAGGACTTTGGTTGACGAGAAACAGAAAACAGAAAACGAAACTGGGTCGATCCGAAGATCAATGTTGATCGTGGGCCTGACCCACGTAGACCAGCGCCAGCATCATGAACACGAACGCTTGCAGCGTGATGATCAGGATGTGGAAGATGGCCCATGCCGTACCAGCCACTATGTGGCCCAGCGCGAGCAGGATACCGGTCGCCGACAACGACCAGGCGCCGCCCATCAGGGCGATCAGCAAAAAGATCAGCTCCCCGGCGTACATGTTGCCGAACAGCCGCATGCCATGCGAAACCGTCTTGGCGACGAACTCGATGATCTGCATCGCGAAGTTGAACGGGTACAACGCCCAATGATTGCCGAAGGGCGCAGTGAAAAGCTCGTGAACCCAACCGCCAAGGCCCTTGATCTTGATGTTGTAGTACAGGCAGATGAGCAGCACCGCAACCGACATACCCATGCTGATCGACAGATCGGCGGTCGGCACTACGCGAAGGTAGGCGTGATGCGGATCGCCACCGGCCGCGCCATAGACCTTTTCCCAGATGAACGGGAACAGATCCACCGGGAACAGGTCCATCGCGTTAAGCATGAAAATCCACACGAAGATCGTCAGCGCGAGCGGCGCGACGAACTTGCGGCTCTGGGCGTTGTGCACGATGCCCTTGGCCTGCTGATCAACCATTTCGACGAGCAGTTCGACAAAGGCCTGGAACCGTCCAGGCACGCCCGACGTCGCCTTGCGCGCAGCCAGCCACAAGAAAAAGCAACCGAGCGCGCCGAGCGCGATCGAGAAAAACAATGAATCGAAATTGAAGACCGAAAAATCGGCTACGCCACCCGGCTTGGAGCTTTGCAGATGCGTCAAGTGGTGAACGATGTATTCACCAGCTGTTGGACCGTGTTCCGCAGCGTTTTCAGCAGCCATTCCGTTACTTGTCTCGTTATTGCCGGCGCCGGGGCGTTAACGCCACCGCCAACCAGGCCGCCTTCATTGTGACCACCAAACCGACCAGCATTGCAGGCCAGCTCAGCGCCGTAATCAGCCTTGGCGCCGCGATCAACATCGCGAGCGACAAGGCCATCTTGACCATTTCCCACAAAAAGAATCCAAACACCGCGGTGCCCGGATTCAGGGAAGAAAACTTGCCGGTCAGCCCCCGCGCGAACACCGCAGCGGGAATGACCACTGCCAGCGCGCCGTACCCAGCCGACCAACCTAGATTTTGCCTCCCGGTCAGGCCCCAGGCGGCCAAAGCCACCAGCACCCCGACCACCAACTGGCCCGCGATCACCCGCCAAAGGGAAACCGACGGGCTCTTAGCCCTCAACGCCTGCGCCTCTTCGGCCGTGAGCGGCTTGAAGTCAGCTTCCTGGTCGTTTACTTGCGTATCAAAAGTATCCACGTGGTCCCGGGCAATTTTTTTCATTGGAGTGAAGCCCGGGGACAGCGCAGAGCGATCAGGAATTTCTACAAAGCCATTGATTATAAGTAAATCCAATGCCTTTCCAGGCATGACCGCACACCAATGCGCAAAACGTGCAGCGAGAGCGAAACCTTTGCCTTGACCAAGAGCACACCAAGGCCGGCCGACCATAATTCCTCATGCACCCGATCGCCAACGCCTTGCCCGAGACGCTCTGCTACCTCGATGGGGAGTACACCCCGCTGCGTGACGCCAAAGTGAGCGTGCTCGACCGGGGTTTTATTTTCGGGGATGGTGTCTACGAAGTCGTCCCGGTCTATGAAGGGCGACCTTTTTGCTTCGACGAACACATGGCGCGGCTGGGTCGGTCTCTGGCCGAGTTGCAGATCGATAACCCGCTCACTCTAGACCAGTGGCGCAATATCACGATGCGGCTCGCCGCACCGGGCGACGCCTTGCCGCAAACCGTCTACTACCAGGTGACGCGTGGGGTGGCGCTTCGAGACCACGCGATGCCGAAAGGCCTAATGCCGACCGTGTTCGCGATGGTCAACCCTATGAAGCCGGTGCCCGATGCGGTGCGCGCTGCGGGTGTTAGTTGCGTCACCGCCGCCGACTTTCGCTGGCAAAAAGCGCACATCAAGGCCACGAGCCTGCTGGGCGCGGTGCTGGCGCGGCAGATCAGCGTGGACGCTGGCGCCACCGAGACCGTGATGTTCCGCGGCGAGTTCCTGAGCGAAGCGTCGTCCAGCAACGTATGGGTCGTCAAAGACGGCCGCATGAGCGGATCACCCAAAGACGAACTCGTGCTGGCCGGCATTCGTTACGGATTGTTCGAACGACTGTGCGGTGACAGCGGCACCCCCTTCGAATTGCGGCGCATCAAGCGGGACGAAGTGTTCGGCGCCGACGAATTGCTGCTGTCGTCCGCGACCAAGGAAGTGTTGCCAGTGGTGACGCTCGATGGCCAACCCATTGGCAAAGGCCGACCCGGCCCCATCTATCGAAAACTGTACGCGGCTTACCAGGACGCGAAGCAGCGCAATCGCTAACCGAAACACCCTACGGAGCCCGTCATGAGCACGCCTGATCCCATTAAACAGGAATCGCTGATCGCATACCCGTCCCAGTTCCCGATCAAGGTGATGGGCGTCAAGGCCGACGGTTTCGTGCATGTCATCACGCAGATCGCCGAACGGTTCGATCCGGGCTTCGACGCGAACACGGTCGAACTGCGCGACAGCAAGGCCGGCAACTACCTGGGCGTGACGATCACCGTCACCGCTACCAGTCGTGAACAGCTCGATGAGCTGTATCGGGCGCTGTCGTCGCACCCTTCAGTCAAGGTCGTTCTTTGAGGCTTTCGCGTTCACTGGAGCGCCGAAGACAACTTCGCTGCGCGACGCCCGCGCTGCACGCAGGGCCGGAGGCGAAATGACCGCTCCGGCGACTTCGCAACATATCGACGCACCGCAAGAGCCGATGCCGATCGAAGTGCAGCGGCTTGGCCCTGCCGACTACGCAGCGACCTTCGCCGAGATGAAAAATTTCACGCAGGAACGCACCGCAGAAACACCCGACATGCTCTGGCTGTGCGAACACGACGCGGTTTTCACGCAGGGTCTCGCGGGCAAGCGGGGCCATATCATCGACGCCGGCGACATCCCGATCGTGCAATCCGACCGCGGCGGTCAGGTGACTTATCACGGGCCGGGCCAGGTCGTCGCCTACCCGTTGCTCGATCTGCGCCGCGCTGGCTACTACGTCAAAGAGTACGTCTATCGCATTGAAGAATCGGTGCTCCGCACGTTGGCGCATTTCGGCGTGACAGGGCATCGCATCGTTGGCGCGCCGGGTATTTACGTCCGGCTGGACGATCCGTTTTCGCATGCGCGGCTGGCCTCATCGGCAATGCCTGCATCGATGGGAACGTTAGCCAGCACATCCGCGGGTGCACTGCCGATCGACACCTTCGCCGGCCTCGGCAAGATCGCCGCGCTCGGCATCAAAGTCAGCCGCCATTGCACGTACCACGGTGTTGCGCTCAATGTCGCGATGGATCTCGAACCCTTCTCGCGCATCAACCCTTGCGGCTACGCGGGGCTGAAAACAGTCGACCTTTCTACAATTGGCGTCCAAACCACTTGGGACGACGCTGCCCGGGTTTTGAGCCAGAAGCTCATCACCGCCCTCGCACCCTGATCCCGCCCTAGCAGTCCGATATGAGCACCACCGAAGTCGTCCGCGACATCCAGAGCCAGGAAACCTACAACCCGCTTGCCAAGCAGAAGGCCGCAGCCAAGCTGTCGCGCATTCCGGTGAAGGTAATCCAGGGCGAGGTGCTGAAAAAGCCGGAGTGGATTCGGGTGCGCGCCGGTTCGCCGACAACGCGCTTCTACGAGATCAAGCAGATCCTGCGGGAAAGCAACCTGCACACGGTGTGCGAAGAAGCGTCGTGCCCGAACATCGGCGAATGCTTCGGCAACGGCACCGCGACCTTCATGATCATGGGCGACAAGTGCACGCGGCGCTGCCCGTTCTGCGATGTCGGCCACGGCCGACCCGACCCCCTCGACAAGGACGAGCCGCTGAATTTGGCGAAGACCATCGCCAGGCTGAAGTTGAAGTACGTGGTGATCACCAGCGTCGACAGGGACGATTTGCGCGATGGTGGCAGCCAGCACTTCGTCGACTGCATCCGCAACATCCGCGAACTCTCGCCGATGACGCAGATCGAAATTCTGGTGCCCGACTTCCGCGGCCGCGACGACCGCGCGCTGGAGATTTTGAAGCTCGCGCCGCCAGATGTGATGAACCACAACCTGGAAACCGCGCCGCGCCTGTACAAAGAAGCGCGTCCCGGCAGCGACTACCAGTTCAGCTTGAACCTGCTGAAGAAGTTCAAGGCGTTGCATCCGAAAGTACCGACCAAGAGCGGCATCATGGTGGGCCTGGGCGAGACCGACGAAGAAATTTTGCAAGTGATGCGCGACATGCGCGAAAACGAGATCGACATGCTGACCATTGGCCAGTACCTGTCGCCATCGACCTCACACCTGCCGGTGCGCCGCTATGTGCACCCGGACACCTTCAAGATGTTCGAGGAAGAGGCCTACAAGATGGGTTTTAGCCATGCCGCAGTGGGTGCGATGGTGCGCAGCAGTTACCACGCCGACCAGCAGGCGCACGCAGCGGGCGTTTAACGCCGTTGACGGGCTGAAAAGCCTGCAGCCGGACTTCTCAGCGCCAGCCGCGATGCCAGCCGTATTGCGGGTGGTGCCAGCCGTAACCGTAGCGAGGGTGCTGCATCCAGATGAAGCCGACGCCCGGGCTCACATAGGTCGGCGTTACCGAAATGATCGGCGGCTCGACATACACCGGCCCCGGCGCGCCGTATGGGCCAGGGGCCACGACGCAACCTGCAGTCGCGAGCAAAAGTCCGAGTACCACCGCGGCGCTTGCGCATCGGGCGATCTTGTTTTCAGTCATGAATGCTCAGCTAGAGCTGGACCGACGGGGCTGCGGCTGTCGCGTTGGCGGGCCTGAACGCTTGTCGTCTGCGCGAACCACATTGATCATAAGGATCGTATTGAAAGTATTCGTCATGTGCAGACAACGCCCTGCCCGTGGACCGGGTTGACGGCTCCCGCCTCCCGGTAATCCCTGATACATAGCTTTGACTGAGCTTTACTCTCGCCCCACCACCTCTTTTCAGCCAGATCAAACCCTGATGGACACCTTCCAGACCGCCATCGATCGCGTTTTCGGCGCGATTTCCGACCTCATCGCGCTCCACGCACGGCAAAACCCCGAGCGCCCCGCTCTGCGCGATGCCGGCACCACGCTGAACTACGCCGAACTCGACGCGCTGATGGACCGCATCGCGGCGAGCCTGCAGCGCGACGGTCTGGGCGCCGGTGACGCTATCGCAATTTGCGCAGCGGCTTCGGTGCCGTACGCAGCCGTGTTTCTGGGCGCGTTGCGTGCCGGAGTCGCCGTGGCACCGCTGGCGCCCGGATCGACGTCCGCCAGCCTGGCCCGAATGATGGAAGACGCCGAAGCGCGCCTGCTGTTCATCGATGCATCGACTGCCGCCGGCACCGGCAACGCACCCACGCCGACCCGCATCACGCTTGACGGCTCGAACGCCGGCCGCACATTCGATGACTGGTTGTTGCCCGTCGGCGCCCAGCCCGCCGCGGTCGAGGTGCAGCCGTCGTGGCCTTTCAACATCATCTATTCATCGGGCACCACCGGCGAGCCCAAAGGCATCGTGCAAGGTCACGGCATGCGCTGGGCGCACGTTCAGCGTGGCGCCAAATACGGCTACGGCCGCGACACCGTCACGCTGCTCTCGACACCGCTGTACTCCAACACCACGCTGGTCGTCTTTTTTCCGACGCTGGCGTTCGGCGGCTGCGTGATCCTGATGCCGAAGTTCGATGCGGTCGGCTACCTGACACTCGCCGAGCAACATCGCGTCACGCACACGATGCTCGTGCCGGTTCAGTACCAGCGCCTGATGGCGAATTTGGCCTTCGGCGACCACGACCTGTCATCGTTTCGTGCCAAGTTCAGCACCAGCGCACCGTTCGGTGCCGCTCTCAAGGCCGACGTGCTCGCGCGCTGGCCCGGCGGGCTGATCGAGTTCTATGGCATGACCGAAGGCGGTGGCACCTGCATCCTCGAGGCACACCTGCACCCGACCAAACTGCACACTGTCGGGCGGGCGGCCGAAGGCAGCGACATTCGGCTTATCGATGAAGACGGTCGCGAGGTCGCACCGGGCGCCGATGGCGAGGTCGTCGGCAGTTCGGCCGGCATGATGACCGGCTACCACCGCCAGCCCGAAAAAACGCGCGAGGCCGAATGGTTCGATGCAACAGGCAAACGGTTCATCCGCACCGGCGATGTCGGTCGCTTCGATGCCGACGGCTTTCTCACGCTGTTCGACCGAAAGAAGGACTTGGTCATCAGCGGCGGCTTCAACATCTACCCGAGTGATCTCGAGGCCGTGGTGCGCGCGCATCCGGCCGTCGCGGATGTTGCCGTGGTCGGTGTTCCGTCCGAACAATGGGGCGAAACGCCGGTGGCGTTCGTGGTGCGCCGCGCAGGCGACGACACGCCTGAGGACACGCTCTTGCAATGGACCAATGCGCAGCTCGGCAAGACGCAGCGACTGTCGGCCTTGCATTGGATCGACGAGCTGCCGCGCAGTGCGATCGGCAAGGTGTTGAAGCGCGAGTTGCGCGAGCGGGTGCGTTAAGTCTTCCGCGCATATCGATGCGCGACTGAGGCCCGCGCATCGACGCCCGCGACACGTGCTCTAAGCTCGCGCGCCATGTCTTCGACTCTCTACGCTCTCACCGCCATCGCCATCTGGGCCACGCTCGCTTCGCTCGGCAGCGCGCTGTCGCACGTTCCGCCTTTTCTCCTGACGGGACTCGCGCTCATCATCGGAAGCATGCCGAGCTGGCCACTGGTGCTGCGCGACCGCGCGGCCTGGAAGGTGCCGAAGACGACGCTCGCGCTCGGCATCTACGGCCTCTTCGGCTTTCACTTTCTGCTGTTCATCGCACTGCGTCACGCGCCACCGATCGAGGCCAATCTGGTGAACTACCTGTGGCCGTTGTTCATGGTGGTGTTGGCACCGTTGCTGCTGCCGGGCGTGTCGTTGCGGCCGTTGCACATCGTCGCTGCACTGCTCGGCTTCGTGGGTGCCGCCGTTGCCATCCTCGGCGCACGCAGCGGCACGGCATCGTCTGCAGTGACCGAGTACTGGGGCTTCGTTCCGGCGCTCGGTTCGGCCTTTATCTGGGCCAGCTATTCGCTGTGGACCAAGCGGGTCGCGGCCTTTCCGACGTCGGCCATCGGCCTGTTCGGCCTCGTGTCGGGCGCGCTTGCTCTGGTGTGCCATGCGCTGCTGGAACCATCGGCAACGCTCGTCGGCAAGGACTGGATGCTGATCGTGCTGTGCGGCCTAGGCCCACTCGGCGCGGCTTTCTTCGTCTGGGACATGGCGCTCAAGCGTGGCGACGCGCGGCAGATCGGCATCCTGAGTTACCTCACACCGCTGGCCTCGACGGCTCTGCTCCTGCTGGTGACGGGTCGCCCGCTCACATGGTCGATCGCGTTGGCGGCCGCGCTGATCATCGCCGCCGCACTCATGGGCTCGCGCGCAAGCGGTCGCGCGGGTCGCGCGCCAGCCGCATAGGCTCTGCTCGCTATCGATTCAATGGCATTCGGCTCGCCAAGGCAGTATCTTCATCCAAGGCACAGCCCCAATTGACCCCAAGGAGATCCTCATGCCCCTCGTTCGCATCGACCTCGCACGCGGCAAATCGGTCGCGCAGCGCCAGACCATCGGCGACGTCATCTACAACGCGATGATCGCGACCATCAACGTGCCGAAGGACGATCGATTCCAGATCATCACCGAGCACGCGCCGGACGACCTCATCGTCGACAAGACCTACATGGGCATCCAGCGCACCGCCGACTGCGTGCTGATCCAGATCACGCTGAACGAAGGGCGCACGGTCGAGCAGAAGCAAACCTTCTACAAGGCCATCGTCGATGGGCTGCACGAACGACTGGGCATGCGACGCGAGGACGTCTTCATCAATCTTGTCGAGGTGCGCAAGGAGAACTGGTCGTTCGGCAATGGCGAGGCGCAGTATGTGACCTGACTTGATTCGAGGTGCTCAGCGGTGAGCAAGCGTCAAAGTTCGAGTACCAGTCGATCGCCGCACGCACGCGAGCAGCAGGTCATCATCTTCACACCGGCCTCGCGCTCGGCGCGCGTGAGCACCACGTCGCGATGATCCACCTTGCCTGACAGCACGCGCACTTCGCACGAGCCGCACAGGCCTTCTTCGCAATCGCTCTGCACGTCGATGTTGGCGGCGCGCAGGGCCGACAGCACGGTCTGGTCCGCGGCCACATGCACGACGATGCCGGAGTCTTTCAACTCGACATCGAAGTCACGCTCGCGTGACGGGTCGAGCGTGCGCAAGGTCGATACGAAATGCTCGATGTGCAGCGTGTCTTCGGGCCACGCGGCGCAATGCGCTTCGAGCGCTTGCAGCATCCGCAGCGGACCGCACGCGTAGACCTGCGTGCCCATTTCGGGTGTGGCGAGCAGCGCCGCCAAGTCGTTGCGCCCGCCTTCGTCCTGCGCATAGACCTTCAACCGGTCTCCATGCAACGTGCGCAACGCATCCAGAAATGCCATCGTGGCGCGGCGTCGACCGCTGTAGTGCAGCTCGTAGTCGATGCCGAGTTCCTTGGCGCGTCGCGCCATCGCACTGATAGGCGTGATACCGATGCCGCCCGCGATGAAGATGAGCTTGCGCACGGACTCGTCGAGATGAAAGTGATTGCGCGGCCCGCGGATCTTGAGCTTGTCGCCGACCTGAATCGACGTATGGACCCAGCTCGATCCACCGCGGCTCTCCGGGTCGCGCAGCACCGCGATCTCGAACGCGCTCGTATCTGCAGGATTACCGCACAGCGAGTACTGGCGCGACACATCGGGATGTCCGCATTCGATGTCGATGTGCGAGCCCGGCGCCCAACGCGGCATCGGTCGTCCATCGGGTGCGACCACGCGCAGCTTGACGATGCCTTCGGCCACCGGCGTGACGCTCTCGACCACCACCGGCCGAGTGATCGCACTCTTCGACGGTTCACCTAGCCGTAATGGCTCGACGCCTTGCGGACGACGCAACGCGGGATGTGCGCGCTCGGGGTTGTGCACCGGGTCCCACTCGACCCACAAATGCTCGGGTCCGCGAAACGACGTGTTGGGCACATAGCTGAACTGTTGCGACGCGAGACGCATGTGCGGCAGGCGCCGACTGAACTCCTCCAGAAAAATCTGCATCTCCATGCGCGCCAGGTTCTTGCCCATGCACTGGTGCGAGCCATAGCCGAAGGTGAGATGGTCGCTCGCGTTGTCGCGCCGGATGTCGAACAGATCGCCATCGGGAAAGTGCGCCTCGTCGTGGTTGGCCGACGAGGTCACGATGAGCAGCTTGGAGCCCGCCGGCAGATCGACACCGTCGATGCGCGAATCTTTCGTGACCATGCGGCGCCAGGCCGCGACCGAGCCGTTATGGCGCAGGCACTCTTCGACCGCGTTAGGAATCAGGCTCGCGTCTTCACACATTTCGCGCCACGCGTCCGGATGCTGCAGCAGCAGCTTCATCGCATTGGCAGACGCATTGGCTGTGGTTTCGTGCGCGGCCACGATGCCGGCCATCATCATCGAGTGCAGGTACGAATCGGTGACGACATCGGGCAGCTCGCGTTGCTTGCGCAAACCATATTGCATCCATCCGCCACTTTCCGCGCCACCGGGGCCATCGAGATCCTGGCGCATCTTGTCGAGCACCTTGCCAGCGAACTGCCAGAAGTTGCCGACCGCGTGGGCCACCGCCACCTGCTCTTCGGGCTTGGGCCGGCCCCAAGTGTTGACGGTGTGCGCGATCGAGTACTTGCGCAGCGTGTCCATGTCTTCTTCGGGTACGCCGAGGAAGTGCAGCGCTACCGTCAGCGGGATCTCCCACAGCATCTGGTCGACCAGATCGGCCTTGCCGTCGTCGATGAAACGGTCGACGTACTCACGCGCAAGTTGCCGCACCATCGGCTCGTGGTGCTTCAGTTCTTCAGGTGTGAACGAGTGCATCAGCGCGCGGCGCCGTGGCATGTGCGCGGGCTCGTCTTCGTTGACCAGCGTGCGGTTCAGCGCGAAGCCGTAAGACGCCAGCACCGCATTGGCTTCGTCGCCGGTCGGGGTGATCTTTTCGAGCGCGATCGACGGGCTGAAAGTGATGTTGTCCCGAAAGATCGCCTTGATGTCGTCGTAGCGCGTGACGACCCAGTAGCCGAGCTTGGGGCTCCAGAAGATCGGCTCTTGCTCACGCGCCCAGCGCACGTACTCCGGCGGGTCTTGCTGGTAGCCGTCTTCGAACGGATCAAAGTCGGCCGCGCGCCGACTCACCGGGCAACCGGTGGGCGTGCGCTCCGCGGACAACGGCCCGTGCGCCACCGGGCAGCCCGCACCGCGGACCGGGGGTTCGAGCGTGCTCATCAATCCAGCGTTATTTTCAGGTCGCGGATCAGCTTTTGCCAGCGCACGGCTTCCGTTCTGAGCAGCTCGGCGAACTGTGCCGGCGTGTTGCCGACCGGCTCCACGCCGAAGTCTTCGAGCCGCTTGTGCACTGCGGGGTCGTTGATGGCCGCGACCACCTGCTTGTTGAGCGCAGCGATCACCTCGGGCGGTGTCGCGGCGGGCACCACCATCCCGACCAGCGCAGCGGCCTCGACGTTCTTGTAGCCCAGCTCGGCGAAGGTCGGCACGTCAGGCAACTGCGGCAGGCGCGTTGCGTTGGCCACCGCCAACGCCTTGACCTTGCCGCCCTTGATGAAGCCGGCACCGGCCGCCAAGTCGACCATCATCGCCGGCACCTGTCCACCGGCCACATCGGCAAGCGCTGGCGCGGCACCGCGGTACGGCGCGTGGACCATGAAAAGGCCGGCTTCCGACTTGAGCAATTCCATCGCCAGATGGTGCGGACTGCCGGCGCCGGCCGATGCGTAGTTGAGCCCGCCGGGCTTGGCCTTGGCCTGCGCGATGAAGTCCTTGGCGTCTTTGACCGAGATGCCCGGACCGACCACCAGGATCATCGGGAAGCGACCCATCAACGTGACCGGCGCCAGGTCTTTGGTCGGGCTGTAGCTCAGCGTCTTGTAGAGCACCGGGTTGTAGACCAGCGTGCCGTTGTCGGCCGACAGCACCGTGTAGCCGTCGGGCGCCGCGCGTGCCACTTCCGAAGCGCCGATCGCTGTGTTGCCACCCGGCTTGTTGTCGACCAGGATCGACTGACCGATCTGCGTCGACATCACCTGGCTGATGGAGCGCGCCAGAAAGTCGGAGCCGCCGCCTGCCGCGTAAGGCACGACCCAGCGGATCGGCTTGGAGGGAAAGGTTTGCGCCTGCGCCATGGCGCCCGACGCGGCGAGCAAAGGCAGTGCCAGCAGGCAGATCGCCAAAATTTTCTTCATGCATGTCTCCAAACAGTGATCGATAAAAAGCCCGGCTTAGTGTCCTCTGCCGGGCCCGATTCTTCATGGGTGTTTACCGTGACGACACGGCACAAATTGCCTCGATCGGACAGCCTCAGTCGGTCGCGACTTCGAGCACCAGCTTGCCGAAGTTCTCGCCGGCAAAAAGCTTGTTGAGCGACTCGGGAAAAGTCTCGATGCCCTTGACCACGTCTTCCTTGCTCTTCATGCGACCGTCTTTCAGGTAGCCGGCCAATTCCTTGATCGCGATCGGGTAACGGTCGGCGTAGTCGAACACCACGATGCCTTCCATGCGCGCGCGATTCACCAGCAGGCTCAGGTAGTTGCGCGGGCCAGCAGCGGGCATGCTGTTGGCGTTGTTGTACTGGCTGATGGCGCCGCAAATGATGACGCGCGCTTTGCGTGCGAGCTTGGCCAATACCGCGTCGAGGATGTCACCACCGACGTTGTCGAAGTAGATGTCCACACCCTTGGGGCAATGCTCTTTCAGGCCCGCGCGCACCGCGCCCTCGCCAGCTTTGTAGTCGATGCAGGCGTCGAAGCCCAGCTCTTGGACCACCCACTTGCACTTGGCCTCGCCGCCGGCGATACCGACCACGCGGCAACCCTTGATCTTCGCGAGCTGGCCGACGGTCTGTCCGACCGCGCCTGCTGCGCCCGACACCACGACGGTCTCGCCCTCCTTCGGCTGGCCGACATCCATCAGGCCGAAGTAGCCGGTCATGCCCGGCATGCCGAGCACGTTGAGCCACTGGCCGATGCTGCCGGCGCGGAGGTCGATCTTGACCAAGCCATTGCGCTTCAACTCGTCTTGCGCAATCACGATGTACTCCTGCACGCCGAGCGTGCCGTACACCGTATCGCCGACCGCGAAGGCCGGATTTTTCGAAGCGATGATCCTGCCGATACCGCCGGCCCGCATCACCTCGCCGATGGCGACCGGTGGGATGTAGCTCCTGGCGTCGTTGAGCCAGCCGCGCATGGCGGGGTCGAGCGACAGCGACAAGGTCTTGACCAGCACGCCGCCGTCGGCCGGCTCGCCGACCGCCTCGTCGGTAAAGCTCCAATGCTCGCGCGTGGCAGCGGCGTCGGGGCGTTTGGCAAGGCGAACCTGGTGGTTGACGAGAGCGGTCATGGTGTTGTCTCCTTCGTTGTGATGAGCCGGAATGCTAGTCGCGCGTCGGGGCCGCGCCGGTAGCGCAGGCGACAAAGCCGTCAACGCAAACGCTCCACAACGCGGTTGGCACTGAATTCGCTTGCTCCTCGGGACTACAACAGTAAGAGGTAACCGCATGGCGAAGATCCCACCGGGCGTCGGCCCGCGCTTTCCACAGGTGGTGGTACTGGTCGGCGCCACCGGCGACCTGGCGCGACGCAAGTTGCTGCCCGGCCTCTTTCATCTCTGCACCTCGGGCTTCATTCCGTCGTGCCGGATCATCGGCTGCTCGCTGGACGAGATGGACATCGAGGCCTTCCGGGCCAGCGCGCGATCGGCGCTCGACGAGTTCGGCAGCCGCAAGTTCACGACCGCCGAGTGGGACGCCTTCTCAGCCACGCTCGACTACGTGCCGTTGTCGGCCGGCGCGCCCGCGCTGAAGGCGGCGGTCGAGAAGGCCGAGGCTTCCTTCGGCGGTGCGGAATGCCGAAGGTTGCACTACCTGAGCGTGCCACCCAGCGCGGCGCTGACGGTGGTGCGCACGCTCGGCGAAGCCGGCCTGGTCGAGCGCGCCCGGATCGTGATGGAAAAGCCCTTCGGCACCAACCTTGCGAGCGCCGTCACACTGAACTCCAAGCTGCACGAAGTCTTCGCGGAAGAGCAGATCTTTCGCATCGATCACTTTCTGGGCAAGGAGCCGGCGCAGAACATCCTGGCCTTCCGCTTCGCCAACGGCTTGTTCGAGCCGATCTGGAACCGAAATTTCATCGACCACGTACAGATCGACGTGCCCGAGACGCTGGGCCTCGGCAAGCGCGCCGGCTTCTACGAGCAGACCGGCGCCTACCGCGACATGGTGGTCACGCACCTGTTCCAGATCCTGGCCTTCATGGCGATGGAGCCTCCGACCGCGCTGGAACCAGCACCCATCGGCGAGGAAAAGAACAAGGTGTTTCGCAGCATGCTGCCGATCGTCCCGGCGGACGTGGTGCGCGGACAGTACGCTGGCTATCGCGCCGAAGAGGGCGTCGATCCGGACTCGGACACCGAAACCTTCATCGCGCTCAAGTGCCACATCGACAACTGGCGATGGGCCGGCGTGCCTTTTTATCTGCGCACAGGAAAGCGGTTGGCCGAAGGGCAGCGCATCATCTCCATCGCCTTTCGCGAGCCGCCCAAGAGCATGTTTCCGCCCGGCTCGGGCGTCGGGGCACAAGGGCCCGATCACCTGACCTTCGACCTGGCCGACGCCTCGAAGATGTCGCTGTCGTTCTACGGCAAGCGCCCCGGCCCCGGCATGCGGCTCGACAAACTGAGCCTGCAGTTCGCCATGCACGACACCGGCCTGGCCGGTGACGTGCTCGAAGCCTATGAGCGGCTGATCCTCGACGCCATGCGCGGCGACCGCACGCTGTTCACCACGGCCGAAGGCATCGAGCGACTCTGGCAGGTGTCGACCGGCCTGCTGGAATCACCGCCGCCGGTACGCTTGTATGCGCAGGGATCGTGGGGACCGAAGGCGGTGCACCAGTTGATCGCGCCGCACGCGTGGCGGCTCCCTTTCGAGCGGGCCTGGCGCGACCCGAACAAGGTCGGCAGCTGAGCGTGCGCACGCGCTGCCGCTGATGGCAATCGATCAATCGAGCAGCACGTCGACTTGCAAGCCCGGCGAAGCGTTGCGCACGCTCAGGCTGCCGCCATGCGCTTCAGCCACGAGCCGGCACAAGTACATGCCGAGCCCGACGCCGCCAGTCGTTCGCTGGCGAGCGCTGTCAGTGCGATAGAACGGTTCCGTCAGATGCGCCAGTTGCGCATCGTCCACACCGGGGCCGAAGTCGCGCACCTGCAACGCGACCCCGCCACCTTCGCCGGATGACTGCAACGACACGCGCGGAGGCTCTGCAGCGTCAGCGCCGTGGCGCAGCGCGTTGTCGAGCAGGTTGCGCAGCAGCAAGCGGACGCGGGTGCGGTCGAGCTGGCATGGCGCGAGGCCCGTCGCCAGGTCGAGTTCGACCGCGGCGGCGTGCGGCATCTCTGCCACGGTTTCGCGCACCAGCGCCGCAAGGTCGACCGGCTCGCGTTGCAATGCGGCATGAGGACTTGCGAGCCGTTCGCTTTCGAGCAGATCGCTGATGAGGTCACGCATCTCGTTCAGGTCGCGCAGCAGCGCATCGCGCTCGGGCAGCCCTTCGATCGTCGCCGGCAGCAACTCGGCGTTCAGCCGCGCACGGGTCAACGGCGAGCGCAGCTCGTGGCTCAGCGCCAGCAGCAGCGCACGCTTGGCATCGAGCATGCCGCGGATATCGTGCGCCATCGTGTTGATGCGCCGCGCCAGCTCGCCCAGCTCGTCCTTGCGACGCAGCGGAATCGGCTTGTCGAAGTCGCCGGCACCGAAGCGTTCGGCGCCGGCACGGATGTCGTCGAGCGGGCGCAGCAGTCGGCGCACGTAGGCGTAGGCAAAGACGATCAGCGCCAGCAGCAGGGCCAGCGTGACCCAACCGAAACGATGCGGCCCGCGTTGCCACGGCAAGGTGCCTATGCCGAAGCTGATGCGGTGACCGTCGGCGGTGGTGCGGGCGAGCATCTCGCCGGCGCGTGAATCGAAGCCGCGGCGCTCGGTGCGATCGGGATGCGATTCCCAGTTGACCGTCGGCCCCTGAATGCGGATCGCGAGCGGCAGCCGTGCGGCCAATGCCTCGGCCCGCGACACATCGGGCGGCGAGCCGATCTCGGCCGCCAGCCGGTTCGCGTAGTCGGATACCAGGGGCACGCCAGCTTCGCGCCAGCCGCTGGCGAAGGTGCTCTGCATGCCGACGATGAAGACGGCCGTCATCGCGAAGGCGAGCAACAAAAAGACGGTGAGCAGACGGGCACGCAACGAATGGCGCCAGCGATGTCGCCAGCGTCGGCGCTCGATATGCCTCGTGCGATTCATCGCCCGACGGCCAGCGCGTAGCCGGCATTGCGCAGGGTCTTGATGCAGTCGAGCGGCTCCAGCTTCTTGCGCAGGCGACTCACCACGATGTCGACCGCGCGCGTGAAGAGCTCGGCCTCGTGGCCTCGCAGCCTGTTGAGGATGTCGTCGCGGCTGAAGACCTTGCCGGGCTCGGAAGCCAGCAACGCGAGCAGATCGAATTCGGTGCCCGTCAGTTCGACGGCGTGGCCTTGTCGCAGCACTTCGCGCTTGTCGAGATCGATGGCGAGGCCTTCAAAGACGAGGCGCGGTACATGCGTTGTCGGCATGGGCGCTGCTGCGCGTTGACGCCGCAGGATGGTTTGCACGCGCGCGACCAGCTCACGCGGCTCGAACGGTTTGGGCACGTAGTCGTCGGCGCCGAGCTCGAGGCCGACCACGCGGTCCATCACCTCGCCACGCGCCGTCAGCATGACGATCGGGATGTCGCTTTCCTTGCGGATTTCGCGACACAGCGCGAAGCCGTCCATCTCGGGCAGCATGACATCGAGGATGGCGGCGTCGTAGTGCGTCGCGCGCAGCTTGGCTAGGCCTTCGCTCGGCCGCGTGGCGCTGTCGAGCGTGAAGTCGAAGCGCGCGAAGTAACTCGCGAGCGGCGCGCCCAGGTGCTCGTCGTCGTCGATCAGAAGGATGCGCGGCATGGTCGGATTGTGGATGAGTGCCCCGGCGCCAAGCGAAGCCGGGGCGCAGGTCTCAGCTTCTCCAGCGGCGGCCGCCGCGTTGCATGAACTCACGCACCTTGGCTTGCTGGGCGGGGTTCAGGTTGTCGAAGAAATCGGCAGCGGCCAAGATGATGTCCGGGCTGCCAGTGCGTACCGCCGCCGTCTTTTCGTCGACCATCTTTGATGCAGCGGACTGGTCGAGCTTGTTGCCCGCGAAGAGCGACTGGAACTGGGTACGCATGCCACCGGCTCCGCCCGCGTCGCGCATGGCGGCGCGTTGTGCGCCCAGCTTGTCGGCGAGCGTGGCGAGCTTCTGCTTTTGCACGGTATCGAGGTCGAGCTTGCCGCCGATGCGCTCGACCATCTTGGCGCGGAACTCCGCAGGGTCGCCACCGCCCCAGCGATGCGCGGCACAGCCGCCGAGACTTCCCGCCACGATGGCGGCACCGGCAAAGCCGAAGAGTGAACGTTTGATCCAGGGTTTCATGAGACTTCCTTGTGTGTGAAAAAGGGGAAGTCCGATGGTGCTTTTGGCGCGCCCCGAAGTCCTTTCGCGGCGGTATCGGCGTGTTTCGTTTTATGTCGACCGATGCCTCAGGCGCTGCTCAGCAAAGCTGCGGCACCATGACCATCGACATGTCCACACACCAACAACACCTCATCGCCGTCGCGCTTGCCGACCTTCACCCCACCCAGATCACCGTCGGCGCTGCGGAGGTCGCCGTCAAGCGGGAGCAGTGGGCCGGCCTCAAGCGGAAGGCGCGCAAGCACACGCTCGCCGCGCACTGGTTCCCGGCGGTGAAGGGTCCCGAAGGGCGCTATTACATCGTCGACCACCACCATCTGGGCATGGCGCTGCACCAGGAAGATGTCGGCACCGTGTGGGTCATGCAACTGGACGACCTGTCGGCCATCCGTGGCGAGGCTTTTTGGCGTCTCATGGAATTCCACCGCTGGGCGCATCCGTACGACGAAAAAGGCAAGCGACAGGACTACGAGGCCATTCCGTCTGAAATCTCGAAGCTGCATGACGACCCCTATCGCAGCCTTGCAGGCTTCGTTCGATCCGCCGGTGGCTATGCCAAGGATGCGGCGCCGTTTGCCGAATTTCTCTGGGCTGACTTCTTTCGGCCACTGATTCCCCGCCGGGCGCTGGAAAAGTCCCGCACCCAGGCGCTGCCGGTCGAGGCACTGCAGCAGGCGGTCGCGCTGGCGCGGGGCCCGGGCGCGCGCTACCTGCCAGGCTGGACCGGCGTCAGCGCGAGCTTGTCGGCGGTCAGCAGCGGTCTGGGTGGCACCGCCCCGGTGTCGGCGGAGTGATCGCCCGGCGCGGCCTGCCGGCTGTCGCCGACCTGGTGGCAGGGCTTTCGATCGCAGGTTTGCTGCTGCCCGAGGCCGTGGCCTATTCCAGCATCGCGGGGCTGCCGCCCCAGAGCGGCGTACTCGCGCTGTTCGCCGGACTGCTGGTGTACGGCCTCCTCGGCAACAGCCGCTTTGCCATTGTTTCGGCAACCTCCTCGTCGGCGGCGGTGCTGCTGGCCGCGACCGGATCGCTCGCCGGCACGGATGCGGCGCTGCGCGTGGCGCTGGGCGCCGGCATCGTGCTGCTGACAGGCGTGTTCTTCATCATCGCGGGGCTGGCGCGGCTGGGGGCGGTGTCCAGCCTGATCGCCAAGCCGGTTCTGCGTGGCTTTGCCCTGGGGCTCGCGATCACCATCGTGGTCAAGCAGATGCCCAAGGTGCTCGGTGTGCATCCGATGCACACCGACTTTCTGCGCTTCGGCTGGGAGCTCCTCGCGGGCTGGTCGCACTGGAACTGGGCGGGCGGCGCCATGGCACTGGTGGCGCTGGCCCTGCTGCGCGGGCTTGGGCGCTGGCGTGCGGTACCCGCGGCACTGCTGGTGATCGCCATCGGCATTGCGCTCGATGTCGGCGGCTATTGCAAGGCTTGGAACGTGGCACCGGTCGGGACGTTCACGCTGGACTTTTCCAGCCCCGGGATGCCGCAGCTCGCGCGCGCCGACTGGCTGCGGCTGGGCGAGCTGGCCTTCGCGATGGCCCTGATCCTCTATGCCGAGTCGTACGGGTCGATTCGCACGTTCGCGCTGCGTCACGGCGACAACGTCTCGGCCAATCGAGATCTGTTCGCGCTCGGCCTCGCCAACATCGCTTCCGCGCTGTTCCACGGCATGCCGGTAGGCGCGGGCTACTCGGCCACCTCGGCCAACGAAGCGGCCGGCGCACAGAGCCGGGCCGCCGGGCTGGTGGCCGGCGCCGTGGTGCTGATCGTGGTCCTGACCCTGCTGCCATGGATTGCCCACACGCCCGAACCCCTGCTGGCTGCGATCGTGATCAATGCTGTCAGTCACTCGCTCAACCCGGCGGCGCTGCGACCCCTGTTCGTCTGGCGACGCGACCGGTTGATCGCGCTGGTGGCGGTGGCCGCGGTGCTGCTGCTGGGCGTGCTGGACGGCCTGCTGGCCGCGATCGGGCTCAGTCTGCTGATGCTCTTGCGCGGCATGTCGCGCGCCGGCGTCAGCTGGCTCGGCCGGCTGGACGGCGGACACGACTATGTCGATACGGCGCGCCACCCCGAAGCCGTGGTGCCGCCCGGCGTGCTCATCGCCCGACCCGAGGTGCCGCTGTTTTTCGGCAACGCCGACGGCGTGTTCGCCACTCTTCGCACGCGCGCGGAAGCCACGCCGATGCTCCAGCGCATGGTGCTCAGCCTGGAAGAGTCGCCCGATCTCGATGCCACCAGCATCGAGGCACTTTGCGACTTCGCGCAATGGACCCGGCAGCGCGGTTCGCAGCTCGTGCTGGCGCGGGTCAAGGACACGGTGCGGGACTTGCTGGGACAAGTGAGGTCGGCCGATTTGCCTGCGGCAGCCTATGCGCCGTGGAGCGTGGACGACGCGATGCAGCTTCCGTTGCTGCCGCCGAAGAAATCCGACAGGTCCTAGATCGGCAACGTCATCGCCAGGGCCGGGTCGTCGGCCTCCAGCACGCGCTGCGCCCACGGCTCGAGCTTGCCGGCGTCGGCGCGCAACACCTCCTGCTTGACGGCGAGGATCTGCGATGGATGCATCGAGAAGCTGCGCAGACCGAGGCCGATCAGCAGCCGGGTGAACGTGACGTCGCCGGCCATTTCGCCGCACACGCTGACGCCCTTGCCCTGGCGGCGGCATTCCGCGATGGTGTCTGCGACGAGCTTGAGCACGGCCGGGTGCGCGGGGTCGTACAGATGGGCTACGGCCTCGTCGGCGCGGTCGATGGCGAGCGTGTACTGGATCAGGTCGTTGGTGCCGATCGATAGGAAGTCGAAGTGCTTCAGGAACAGCTTCAACGTGAGCGCTGCTGCCGGGATTTCGATCATCGCGCCGAGCTTCACCGCGCCGTACACCATGCCCTTGTTGTCGAGTTCGGCCCGCGCGAAATCGATCAACGACAAGGTCTGGCGAATCTCGCTCGCGTGCGCCAGCATCGGAATCAGCAGGTGGATTGCGCCATGCGCCGCCGCCCGCAGGATGGCGCGCAGTTGGGTCAGGAACATGGCGGGGTCGGCCAGGCTCCAGCGGATCGCGCGCAGGCCGAGCGCCGGATTCAAGTGCTCCTGCTTGCTGGCCTTGCTGTCGAGCGGCTTGTCGGCGCCGATGTCGATGGTGCGGATCGTCACTGGCATGCCCTGCATGCCCTCGACTGCACGTTTGTAGGCCTGGTATTGCTCTTCTTCGTTGGGCAGTCGCGTCTGGCGTTGCGACTCCCGGCCCATGAAGAGGAATTCGCTGCGAAACAGCCCGACGCCGACGGCGCCGGCCTTGACCGCGCCGGCCGTGTCTTCGGGCATCTCGATGTTGGCGAGCAGATCGACACGCTGGCCGTCGAGCGTGACCGCCGGCTTGTGCCGCAGCCGTGCCAGCCGGCCGCGCTCCAGGTCACCCTGACGCTGCTTGAAACCGTACTCGGCCAGGATGATCGGCGACGGGTCGACGATGACCACACCGGCGTCGCCATCGATGATGACCCAGTCGTCCTGCCGCACCAGTTGGCTGGCGGTGCGTGCGCCGACGACCGCCGGAATGTCCATGCTGCGCGCCACGATCGCTGTGTGCGAAGTGCGGCCGCCGACATCGGTGACGAAGCCCGCGAACACGCTCTTCTTGAACTGCAGCATGTCGGCCGGCGACAGGTCGTGCGCGATGAGCACCAGTGGCACATCGATGGTGTCGTTGACGGTGAGATCGTCGTCTTCGGCTTCGGCAGGGCGCTTGCGGCGCGGCGGTGTCGGTGCGAGCACCGCGGCGGTTCCCTTCATGCGATGCAGCATGCGTTCGACCACCTGCTCGAGGTCGGCCTTGCGCTCTCGCAGGTACTCGTCCTCCATCTCGTCGAACTGCCGCGCGATGACTTCGAGCTGCGTGGTCAGTGCCCACTCGGCGTTATAGAGCCGCTCGGTGATCCAGTGCTTGACGCCGTTGGTGAGGGCCTCGTCCTGCAACAGCATCTGGTGCACTTCGAGCAACGCCACCAGTTCGTGCGGCGCGTCGTTGGGTCCCATCAGGGCGACGCTGGCCTGCAGCTTGGTGAGCTCTTCGGACACCGCGTTGCGCGCCGTGCGCACCCGCTCGATCTCGGCCTCGATCTCAGCCGGCTTGACGAAGTAGTGGGCCACGTCGATGCGGCTCGACACCACCAGCACCGCGCGCCCGATGGCGATGCCACGGGCAACCGGCAGACCGTGAACCGTGAAGGTCATGGCAAGGGTCTCACTCGCCTTCGCCGAACTTGTCGTTCATCAACGCCACCAGAGCGTCCATGGCCTCCTGCTCGCGCTCGCCGTCGGTTTCGAGATCAATTGACACGCCGATTCCGGCCGCCAGCATCATCACGCCCATGATGCTTTTGGCATTGACGCGGCGGTCGCCACGCGCGAGCCACACCTCGCACGGATAGCTGCCGGCGAGCTTGGTGAGCTTGGCCGACGCGCGTGCGTGCAAGCCCAGCTTATTGCTGATGGTCACGGATGTCTTGATCACTTGGTTTTCTTCTCGCCTGGTTTTGGGGGGCCGATACAGCGACTTGCATGACGCCGGCGGTGCCGCCTGTGATTGCGCGCTGAACCAGCGCATCGAGCGTTTCGTGCCGGTAGGTGACGGCGCGCAACAGCATCGGCAAATTGACGCCGGCCACGAGCCGCGATCGCACGCCGTCGACAAGCTTTTGCGCCACGTTGCACGGCGTCGCGCCGAAAACATCTGCCAGCACGAGCACCTGGGAGCGCGGCGGATTCAACATCTGGGCCAGCGTGATGCGCCCAGCGGCAAGTGTTTCTTCCGGTGATACGTTGGGCAACACGTCGAGTGCGACGATGACGTTCTCGCAATCGGGGAACACATGCAGCGCGCACTGCCGCAGCGCCTGTGCGAGCGGGGAGTGGGCGATGATGAAAATACTGTTCATGGATGGATGCGAAGCAGGTCGACGATTATGCGGGGCTGCGACGTGCCGAGAGGCGCACGCCCTCGAAGAACGTGGAAGTCGCATCGGCGGCCGACGGCTTACCGAGAACCATGGCTTGATAGACCGTCACATGAGTGGCATCGACCGCATTTGTGAACCAGACGATTTCGGCACTCCCGGATTGCACTGCGGCCTTTCGGGCGGCTTTTCCCGCCGCCCGTGTGATGGTGAAGCGGGATGCCGATGCCTCGTCGGCGCCAGCGACCGTGACGACTGTTTCCGTGAGCTGCGCATCCGGCCACTGTGCGCGCGTCGAGGCCTTCCAGGCGGCGAGCCACATTGCCGCCTGGGCGGCGCTGCCGGCTTCGGCTTGCGCAATGGCAAAAGTCGCATCGCCCGCCGGGCAGCCGGTCATAGTGATCGAAATGCGTTCGATGCCCGGGACTTCGAGGTTTCGCGTCGCACGGTCGGGCTTGCACGGGAGGAGCGCGAGGAGGTTGTCGGTCACGGTCACGTCGCGCCAGTTGAAAACGGGGCTACAGCCGGGTAGGAGCAACAAAAACAGCAGGCCGGGGAACCATCGCCGAGCCAAACCAACAACATACACAGTCATTGGACCGAGCTTATCGCGCCAAATCGAACAGACGGCCGCCGTCGATGTGCCGCGGGAGCTTCTGGCGACCCGGCTGCGCGGGCATCGTGAGCAGGTTTTCACGTCTCGGAACTAAAATCTCACCGTCCTTCTTCCTCGGGTTGCCCATGAAAAAAGTCGTCTATGCCGCCGTGGTGGCTATTGCCTTGGCCGTCGGCGCGGGTGCTTACCTGAACACTGGGAGCGAAGCAGCGCCTGCATCTACGTTTGTTCTGCTCGACGGCAGCAAGCAAAGCGCGGCTGATTTCAAAGGCAAGGTCACTCTGGTCAATTTTTGGGCGACGAGCTGCGTGACGTGCGTCGCCGAAATGCCAAAGGTGATCGCGACCTACGAGAAATACAAGGCGCAGGGATATGACACCGTGGCGGTGGCCATGAGCTACGACCCGCCGGCCTATGTCGTGAACTATGCCGAGACGCGTAAGTTGCCGTTTAAGGTGGCCATCGACAACACCGGCGCTGTCGCCAGAGCATGGGGCGACATCGCGCTCACGCCGACGACTTTCGTCGTGAACAAACGTGGTGAGATCGTCAAGCGCTACGTCGGCGAGCCTGACTTCGCAGCGCTGCATAAGCTGATCGAGAAGTTGCTTGCCGACGCGTGAGTTGCTAATCTGTCAGTCTTGCCAACCGGCATATTTTTTCGCCCGATGACCGCGCCCCTCCGGCTCAGCGTATGAGCTTTTCGGTATCTCGCCCGTTGCCGCTGACCGACACGCCATCGGTAGTGCTGGCCACGCCCGACGAGGCGCTGGAATTCGATGCTGCACGGTCCCTGTTTCGCGAATATGCAGCGGCACTCGGTATCGATCTTCGCTTCCAGAATTTTGATGAAGAGCTGGTCGCGCTTCCGGGGGACTATGCGGAGCCCCGGGGTGCGTTGTTGCTGGCTCTGGTCGACGTCAACCCATCACACCCGAGGCCGCAAACGCCGACTCTGCAGCGTGCGAATGGCATGCGCGCGCATGTGGCGGGGTGCTGCGCGCTGCGGCCGCTTGATTCGACCGATTACGCCAACGCGGCGGAGATGAAACGATTGTTCGTACGGCCAGGCTTTCGCGGACTGGGGCTAGGCCGACAGTTGGCCGAAGCGATGCTCGACGCCGCACGCAGTGCCGGCTACGGATGCGTGCTGCTCGACACGATAGACGACATGGAGTCAGCGCGCGCGCTCTACGAAGAGCTCGGATTTGTCGAGGTGCCGCCCTATTATCACAATCCGATTTCGGGGGCTCACTACCTCAAAGCCGATCTTTATTGATCGAATTTGAGGTTTGGATCGGATGTCGAGCCGGCTGCCATGGCAGCGAAAGTGGCGGCTCGGCTTGATTTTGGGTCAGCCGCGGGCTTGCGCCAACAGCGTGCCGGCATCACTCACCTCGAACTTGCCGGGCGCTTCGACGTTGAGCGTTGCGACTTTCCCGTCTTTGATGAGCGCCGAATAGCGATTGCTGCGCACGCCCATGCCACGGCCTGTGAGGTCGAGCGTCAGTCCTGTGGCCTTGGCAAAGTCACCACTTCCGTCTGCCAGCATACGCACCTTCGTCCCCGTGTTCTGGTCACGCGCCCACGCACCCATCACGAATGCGTCGTTGACGCTCACGCACCAGATCTCATCGACACCGGCGGCCTTGAAGTCGGCGGCATGTGCGACGTAGCCCGGCACGTGCTTTGCCGAGCAGGTTGGGGTGAAGGCACCCGGCAGCGCGAACAGCGCAATGGTCTTGCCAGCGGTGGCCTTGGCAACCTCGACCGGATTCGGTCCAATGCTGCAACCCTCGCCCTCCACTTCGGAGAATTCCATCAGGGTGGTCGCGGGAAGGATGTCACCGACTTTGATCATGCAAGCTACTCCAGAAAATGAAAACGGCCCACATTGTGGGCCGTTTCTGATTGCGCCGTAGCGCGTGCCATCGAAGTCGGGGTCAGATTGCCGCGGCCTTCTCGACCAAGCGGGTCACGACCCAGTTCTTGGTCTTCGAAATCGGCCGGCTTTCGGTGATTTCGATGGTATCGCCCAGCTTGTACTGGCCCGTTTCGTCGTGCGCGTGGTACTTGCTGGTCTTGGCAACGATCTTGCCGTAGAGCTCGTGCTTCACGCGGCGCTCGACCAGCACCGTCACTGTCTTCTCACGCTTGTCGCTGACCACCTTGCCGATCAAGGTGCGCTTGAGGGATTTTTTAACTTCCGTCATGTTCACTCCTTACTTCGCGGCTGATGTTTCTTGCTGCTTTTGCGCAAGGATGGTTTTGGCACGCGCAATATCGCGACGTGTTACGCGCAGCGTCGACAAGTTCGTCAGCTGCTGTGTGGCTTTTTGCATGCGCAGACCGAAATGGGCCTTTTGCAAATCCTTGACTTCGGTCTTCAGGCCGGCGACATCCTTGTCGCGCAGCGTAGCGGCCTTCGACACCTTGACCGGCTTGGCCGCGGCGTCTTTCTTTTTACGTGTTGCCATCAGTTTTCTCCTCAGGCGCCGAGTTGGCGAGCGACGAAGGTCGTGCGCAGCGGCAGCTTGGCGGCGGCCAGGCGGAACGCTTCACGTGCGAGTTCTTCGGGAACACCGACGATCTCGTAGATCACCTTGCCGGGCTGAATTTCAGCGACGTAGTACTCGGGGTTGCCCTTACCGTTACCCATCCGCACTTCTGCGGGCTTGTGGGAGATCGGCTTGTCAGGGAACACACGAATCCAGATACGGCCGCCGCGCTTCACATGACGTGAAATAGCGCGACGGGCGGCTTCGATCTGGCGGGCCGTCAGGCGGCCGCGGTCGATCGACTTCAGACCGAAATCACCGAACGAGACAGCGTTGCCGCGTGTCGCGATGCCGGTGTTGCGGCCCTTTTGTTCCTTGCGGAACTTTCTGCGTGCGGGTTGCAGCATGTTTTCTTACTCCGTGAGGACTGCCCCAGACGCCTTCGCGTCCAGGAAAGACCGATTACTCGGTCTTGGTACCGTCAGCTGCTGCAGCTGGCGCGGCTTTGCGGACGCGCTTAACGGCGGGTTTCGAGTCTGCACCCGGTGCTGCAGGAGCACCACCGGTCGCTTCTGCGGGCTTGTCGCTGCCATCGGCCGGTGCGGTGTTACCACCGATCGGGCCGCGGGCACCGGCGCGTGGACCAGAGCTCGGCCCACGACGATCCGAACCTGGACGATCACCACCCGGGCGGCCATCGCGACGCGGACCACGCGGACGACGTTCGTCGTCCGGGCGCGGAGTCTCAACGGCCGGCAGGTCGTTGCGACCCAGCGTGTCGCCCTTATAAACCCAGACCTTGACGCCAATGACGCCGTACGTGGTCTTGGCTTCCGAGGTGCCGTAGTCGATGTCGGCGCGCAAGGTATGAAGCGGCACGCGGCCTTCGCGGTACCACTCGCAACGTGCGATTTCGATGCCGTTGAGGCGTCCCGACGACATGATCTTGATGCCCTGGGCACCGAGACGCATCGCGTTTTGCATTGCACGCTTCATGGCGCGGCGGAACATGATCCGCTTTTCCAGCTGTTGCGTGATGCTGTCGGCGATCAGCTTGGCATCGATTTCAGGCTTGCGCACTTCTTCGATGTTCACTGCTACTGGCACGCCGAGTTGACGGCTTAGCTCGCGCTTCAAGTTCTCGATGTCTTCGCCCTTCTTGCCGATCACCACGCCCGGACGAGCCGAGTAGATGGTGATGCGTGCATTCTTGGCGGGACGCTCGATCATCACGCGCGAGACGGATGCGTTCTTGAGCTTCTTCTTCAGGTACTCGCGCACCTTGATGTCTTCGGCCAGCATGCCGGCGAAATCTTTGTTGCTGGCGTACCAGCGGCTGGACCAGTTCCGGGTGACCGCAAGGCGGAAACCGGTGGGGTGAATCTTCTGTCCCATAGTTCTTCCAGGCCTTCTTAATTGCCAACCGTCACGTACACATGGCACGTGGGCTTGCTGATGCGGTTACCGCGACCCTTGGCCCGCGCAGTGAAGCGCTTGAGCGTGGCGCCCTGTTCAACGTAGATGGTCGTGATTCGCAACTCGTCGATGTCGGCACCGTCGTTGTGCTCGGCGTTGGCAATTGCCGACTCGAGCACTTTCTTGATGATCACAGCGGCCTTTTTCTGCGTGAATTGCAGAACGTTGAGCGCTTGATCAACCTTCTTGCCGCGGATCAGGTCAGCGACCAGACGGCCCTTGTCGACCGAGAGGCGGACGCCGCGGAGGACTGCACGTGTTTCAGACATGGTCGTTCCTTATTTCTTCTGGACTTTTTTGTCCGCGGGGTGCCCCTTGAACGTGCGGGTAAGCGCAAATTCGCCAAGCTTGTGACCGACCATCTGGTCAGTGATGTACACGGGTACGTGCTGCTTGCCGTTGTGCACGGCAATGGTCAGACCGATGAACTCGGGCAGAACCATCGAACGACGCGACCAGGTCTTGATCGGCTTTTTGTCCTTGGTCGTCACCGCCTTGTCGGCCTTGGCCACCAGGTGATGGTCAACGAACGGACCTTTTTTGAGTGAGCGAGTCATTTGCTAACCCTTACTTCTTGCGACGCGACACGATGAAGACTTGCGTGCGCTTGTTGTTACGGGTGCGATAGCCCTTGGTCAGATTGCCCCATGGGTCGACTGGATGACGGCCTTCGCCGGTCTTACCTTCGCCACCACCGTGCGGATGGTCGACCGGGTTCATGACCACACCGCGAACGGTCGGACGGATACCCATGTGACGCTTCGCACCGGCCTTGCCGAGACGGCGCAGGCTGTGTTCTTCGTTGGCGACTTCACCGATGGTTGCGCGGCACTCGACGTGCACGCGGCGGACTTCGCCGGAGCGCATGCGCACCTGGGCGTAGACACCTTCACGTGCCAGCAGCGTTGCCGACGTACCAGCCGAACGCGCGATTTGCGCACCCTTGCCTGGCTGCAATTCGATGCAGTGGATTGTCGATCCGACCGGGATGTTACGAATCGGCAGCGTGTTACCAGCGCGGATCGGCGCTTCGGCACCGCTCAGCAAGGTTGCACCGGCTTCAAGACCGCGCGGGGCGATGATGTAACGGCGCTCGCCATCGGCGTAGCACACCAGCGCGATGTGGGCGGTGCGGTTCGGGTCGTACTCGATGCGTTCGACCTTGGCCGGGATGCCGTCCTTGTTGCGCACGAAGTCCACCACACGGTAGTGATGCTTGTGGCCACCACCCTTGTGACGGGTGGTGATGTGACCGTTGTTGTTCCGGCCGGCCTTCTGGAATTGCGGCTCCAGCAGCGCAGCGTGGGGGGCACCCTTGAACAGGTGATCCCGCGAAATCTTCACCGCGCCGCGTTGGCCCGGCGAAGTGGGTTTCATCTTGATGACGGCCATGATTAAGCGCCTTCCCCGACTAGGTTGAGCTCTTGCCCAGCCTTCAGTGTCACGTAAGCCTTGCGAATGTTGTCGCGACGACCCATCGACTTACCGAAGCGCTTGGCCTTGCCCTTGGTGTTGAGCACCGACACACCCTGAACTTCGACCTTGAACATGAGTTCAACAGCGGCCTTGATTTCGGGCTTGGTGGCGTCCTGCAACACCTTGAAAGTGACTGCATTCGACTTCTCGCCGACCATCGTTGCCTTTTCAGACACGATCGGTGCGACCAGCACTGCCATCAGACGGCCTTCGGCGAACTGGCCCCGAAAGGCCGGCGTAGGATTCATGCGGCTCATGCGAACATCTCCTTGAGCTTTTCGACGGCGCCCTTGGTGACGAGCACCTTCTTGTAGTGCACCAACGACACCGGATCGGCGTAACGTGGCTCGACGACGAGCACGTTGACCAAGTTGCGCGATGCGAGGTACAAGTTTTCATCGACTTCTTCAGCGATCACCAGCACCGACTGAAGGTTCATCGCCTTGAAGCGCGCAGCCAGCGGCTGGGTCTTGGGCGAATCGACAGTGATCGAATCGATCACAGCCAGACGACCTTCACGCGCAAGCTGCGAGAAGATGGACGCCATCCCGGCGCGGTACATCTTCTTATTGATCTTTTGCGAGAAGTTTTCGTCGGGCATGTTCGGGAAGATCCGGCCGCCGCCGCGCCACAACGGCGAGGAGGTCATACCGGCGCGGGCGCGGCCCGTTCCCTTTTGCTTGAATGGCTTCTTGGTCGAATGCTTGACCTGCTCGCGGTCCTTCTGGGCGCGCGTGCCTTGGCGGGCATTGGCCTGGAATGCGACGACGATCTGGTGAACCAGGTCTTCGTTGTAGTCACGACCGAAAACGGTCTCAGGCGCGTCGAATTTCGAGGATGCCTGGCCTTGTTCGTTCAGGAGTTCGAGTTGCATTACTTCGCTCCTTCGGCTTGCGGCTTGGTCTTGATGGCGTGACGAACGGTGACGAAGCCACCCTTCGAACCCGGGATCGCACCCCTGATAAGAAGCAACTGGCGCGCTTCGTCGATGCGATAGACATCGAGATTTTGCGTCGTGCAGGTGACGTCGCCGAGGTGGCCCGTCATGCGCTTGCCCGGAAAAACTCGACCCGGATCTTGCGCCATGCCGATGGAGCCCGGAACGTTGTGCGAACGGCTGTTGCCGTGCGACGCACGTTGCGACTTCATGTTGTGACGCTTGATGGTGCCAGCGAAGCCCTTACCGATCGAGGTGCCCTGCACATCCACCTTTTGACCCACAGCGAACACGCTGCTGGCGGCAATGACGCCGCCAGCCTTGTGCTGACCGGCCGTATCGGCAGTTACACGGAATTCCTGGATGATTTCACCCGCTTCGACACCGGCCTTAGCCAGATGCCCAGCCAGGGGCTTGGTCACGCGAGATGCCTTGCGGGAACCGAAAGTCACCTGAAGCGCGACGTATCCGTCGGTCTCTTCGGACTTGATCTGGGTCACACGGTTGTTGGACACATCCACCACCGTGACGGGAACTGCATCCCCATCATCGGTGAAGAGACGCATCATCCCCACCTTGCGGCCCAGCAACCCGAGGGAGTTACTTAGACTCATTTTGTTTTCTCCAAAAATGGAAATCCTCTTTCGCCTCTGCCACTTCAATTGGCGACAGCGTTTGGCCTAATCTGAAAACCCAGACTCGACCCACGAAAGAAGGTTGATAAATCTCTGCAACGACGATGCATGCCGGAGACGGCGCGCAAAAATGCGGCAGAGCCCGTGATTATAGCCCGCCGATGCTGTTAGTGCAATGTCGCGGGACGCAACCGGCTACTTAGCGCACAGGCATCGAGATGATTTTTTCGCCGGCCGCTGACGGCTTGGCTTCACCCATGGCGTCGAGCTTTGGCTTTCCGCTGCCTGCTGCGATGGGGATCGATATTGCGCTGGTAGCGCCGTTTTGGGTTGTGAAGACGTTCAGGTAGAACAACCCGTCTGCCTCGGGCACGACCTGGATGTCGAGTTCACTGGAACCCATCGGCAAAGGCACCAATGCTTGCGACGCGAGCATTTTTAAGCCTGCATCGGACGTAAAGCGCACGTTCGCGGCGGCGTCAGTCACTGCACTGAAAGTCAGGCTCACCGTGGCCGAAAGTCCTGCGCTTGAAAGCGGAACGACCTTGTATCGAACAACCACCTTGGAACTGTTCGACTTCTGTATGGCTGTGACATACCCAGCGGAGGAACTCGGCTGCGCTGGAATTGCGACCAACCCGGTGAGCGCCGCAGCGCACGAAATTGAGGCTGAAGCCGCCACGCAAGCGCCAAAGACTCGCGCAGCAAGGTGGTCAAGTCTGAAAAGATTTGTCATGACGCGATCCTCAATTGGCCGAAACCGTGAAGCATGTCGACGACGCCTTGTTTTGATAGTCAGTGACTGCCAGCACGTACTCGCCGGGTGTGAGCGCAACGCGTGCACTTTCGGAGCCGGGTGCGACGGCTTCGGCCTTCGCGACGACGCCGCTCGCGTTATAGACACGAAAGTCGGGATCGGTTGCGGGTCCGCCACCCGCCACGGAGATCTGGTACGCCTTAGCCACCAGCACGCTCAGACGCACATATGCGTAGTTACCGAGTTTGTTGTCGCCGACCTCCGAACCCAACGCGTTCGACACACAGACGCTCGGCAATGCCGCACCGGAAGTCAGCGTGCGATACATCGGGAGGGCTACGGCAGAACCGCCGCTGTTACTCTCAGTCGAGCCCCAGGCGTCGGAGTTCGGATCGATGGATTCGGACGTCAGCAGAGAAGCAATGCTGGCACTTGCCGAATTTGAAGCCGTCTTGAGTGCTGCGTTGAATGAATGAATGGAGGTCACCGCCGCGCTTGCTTTGAGCGGCCCGGTCATCGCCGCATGAATGGGCCTGAAACCCGCAACCTGATTGAGCGTCCAGAGCACGTACTGGATCGAGTCTTCGTTGAACCATCCCTTCGCCACGACAGCGCCGACTGCCAAATTAGCATTCAAACCGATGCTCTGTCCTGGGCCGGCAGAGTCGGTGTAGTTCGCGCGATTCAACGCAATGCCTGACCAGGCATTGCCCCAGCCTTCAGAGAAGGCGACTCGCCGGTCGAGCAAGTCATTCGACCCATGCTCGCCGCCCGGCGAATCATCTCTGCTGAAAACCGACTGATAGTAATGACCCCATTCATGTGCAATCACCGACGCGTCGTACTCGTCTGTGTCGACGTCCGCCTTGCCGAGCACATAGATAGCCGCACCGGTGGTTGCCGCTGTAAAGAATGTGGTGCCGATTTGCCCCAGCGCAGGGTTACCCGAGGCAGGCAGATTGTTAACGCTCCAGAGAACCTTCAGAGGTGGAAATGCTGTCGATGGTGCGACCGACAGCACCTTTTGCTGCGTCATATATATCGTGTCCAAAATCGCAAACGGAGCCGCCGCGCGCAACGTTCCGTACGAGGTGCCACTCCAGCCCGATGGTGCGTTGACGTCTTTTTGCATGGCCGCGCCCGCGGCAACCACCAAGCCCGACTCCAGCGCATACACGCCCTCGCCTTGGGTGTTGTCTCGCACCGTGACATCCCAAGACGACGCCCCGGTGTTCAGCAAGGCCGCGCGCACGCGCACGAAGAACGTCGAGCCTTGCGCGACGGACGCGGAGTAGTTGCCCGAAGCGTCTGTCGTGGTCGTAGCCAATACGGCCTGTGTTGTGCTCACCAATTGGACCGTCGCGCCTCGAACGGGCTTTTGGATCGTGGCGGCGTAGGCCAGCGATCCGGTGGTGTTGGGCACGGAGTCGAAAGTGACAAGGCCGTTGACCATCACGGCCGCTGTAGCAGGCGACGGGGCGGGCGGAGCCGCAGGGGTTTCCGGCGTCGGTGCAACGGGAAGAAAGGCAAATCCGCCACCTCCGCCCCCGCCTCCTCCACCGCACGCGGCAACCAATAGCGCAGCGGCAAACCACCCCGAGAGCAATAGACGTTTGACGTTGTTCATGGCCTTAACGAGAACGGCATCGCACGCCGGATCGGCGCCGTGCGAAGCATGCCACGGCGGATATCGAGAATGCAAAAAACCCGCCGATATCGCTGCCGGCGGGTTTTTATTTCAGCGTTGCCGTGATTTTATTGCAACTTGATTTCGACGTCGACGCCAGCCGGCAGGTCGAGCTTCATGAGCGCGTCAACCGTCTTGTCGGTCGGGTCGACGATGTCCATCAGACGCTGATGCGTGCGAATCTCGAACTGGTCGCGCGACGTCTTGTTGACGTGCGGCGAGCGCAGGATGTCGAAACGCTTCATGCGCGTCGGCAAAGGCACAGGGCCCTTGACGATCGCGCCTGTACGCTTCGCGGTATCGACAATCTCAGCGGCCGACTGGTCGATGAGTTTGTAATCGAACGCCTTCAGGCGAATGCGGATCTTTTGCTTGGTTGCCATGATGTGTGTCCTTAGCCGTATGAATTAAGCGAGGACCTTGGCCACGACGCCAGAGCCGACGGTCTTGCCACCTTCGCGGATGGCGAAGCGCAGGCCTTCTTCCATGGCGATCGGGTTGATCAACTTCACCGTGATGCTGACGTTGTCGCCGGGCATGACCATTTCCTTGCCTTCGGGCAACTCGATCGCACCGGTCACGTCCGTCGTGCGGAAGTAGAACTGCGGGCGGTAGTTGTTGAAGAACGGCGTGTGGCGGCCGCCTTCGTCCTTGGACAGGACATAGACTTCGGCGGTGAAGTGGGTGTGCGGCTTGATGGAGCCGGGCTTGCAGAGCACCTGGCCGCGCTGGACGTCTTCGCGCTTGGTGCCGCGCAAGAGCACGCCGACGTTGTCGCCAGCCTGGCCTTGGTCGAGCAGTTTCCTGAACATTTCCACGCCGGTGCAGGTGGTCTTCTGGGTTGGCGAGATGCCGACGATCTCGATTTCTTCGCCAACCTTGATGACACCGCGCTCGACAGCGCCGGTGACGACGGTGCCGCGACCAGAGATGGAGAACACGTCTTCCACAGGCATCAGGAAGGCACCGTCGATGGCGCGTTCCGGCTGGGGGATGTAGGTGTCCAGAGCGTCGGCCAGTTTCATGATGGCTTCTTCACCCAGCGGACCCTTGTCGCCTTCGAGGGCGAGCTTGGCGGAGCCGTGAATGATGGGGGTGGCGTCGCCTGGGAAATCGTATTTGTCCAGGAGTTCGCGTACTTCCATTTCGACGAGTTCGAGCAGCTCGGCGTCGTCGACCATGTCGCACTTGTTCAGGAAGACGATGATGTAGCCGACACCGACCTGGCGGGCCAGGAGGATGTGCTCTCGGGTCTGGGGCATGGGGCCGTCAGCAGCGGAGCAGACCAGGATGGCGCCGTCCATCTGGGCAGCACCGGTGATCATGTTCTTCACATAGTCAGCGTGGCCGGGGCAGTCGACGTGGGCGTAGTGGCGGTTGGCCGTTTCGTACTCGACGTGGGCGGTGTTGATGGTGATGCCGCGGGCCTTTTCTTCAGGCGCCGCGTCGATCTGGTCGTATGCCTTGGCTTCGCCGCCAAATTTAGCGGACAGCACGGTGGCCAGGGCCGCCGTCAACGTGGTCTTGCCGTGGTCGACGTGACCGATGGTGCCCACGTTCACGTGGGGCTTGGTACGGGCGAATTTTCCTTTTGCCATTTTTCAATCCTTGAAAGAGCAGGCCCGTGTGAGGTTTAACGTCTGCACCATGTTGCTGAATCTCTCGCCACGGGCAACGAGAGGCACACAGTCGCAGACAAATCGATGAATTACCTGGAGATCACTTGGCGCGGGCAGCGACGATTGCTTCGGCCACATTGCGCGGAGCTTCAGCGTAGTGCTTGAACTCCATCGTGTACGTGGCGCGGCCTTGCGACATCGAACGCAGCGTCGTCGAGTAGCCGAACATTTCCGACAAAGGCACTTCAGCCTTGATCGTCTTCCCGCCACCCATCATGTCTTCCATGCCTTGAACCATACCGCGACGCGATGACAAATCACCCATCACGTTGCCGGCGTAGTCTTCAGGCGTTTCGACTTCCACGGCCATCATCGGCTCGAGGATGACCGGCTGGGCCTTGCGGGCGCCCTCCTTGAAACCGAAGATCGCAGCCATCTTGAATGCCATTTCGTTCGAGTCCACATCATGGTAGGAGCCGAAGTGCAGCGTGACCTTGACGTCGACGACCGGATAGCCGGCCAGCACGCCTTGGGTCAGCGCTTCGACAACACCCTTTTCCACTGCTGGAATGTATTCGCGCGGCACGACACCGCCCTTGATCGCATCGACGAATTCGAAGCCCTTGCCCGCTTCTTGCGGCTCGATTTTGAGCACGACATGGCCGTATTGGCCCTTGCCGCCGGACTGGCGCACGAACTTGCCTTCGGCATCTTCGACGGTCTTGCGGATCGTCTCGCGGTAAGCAACTTGCGGCTTGCCGACGTTAGCTTCCACGCCGAACTCGCGGCGCATGCGGTCAACGATGATTTCCAGGTGCAACTCGCCCATGCCGGCAATGATCGTCTGACCCGATTCTTCGTCCGTCTTCACACGGAACGAAGGGTCTTCCTGGGCCAGGCGTTGCAAGGCGATACCCATCTTTTCCTGGTCCACCTTGGTCTTCGGCTCGACGGCCTGCGAGATCACGGATTCCGGAAAAATCATGCGCTCGAGCGTCAGGATCGCATTCGGATCGCACAGGGTTTCGCCCGTGGTCACTTCCTTCAGGCCGATGCACGCGGCAATGTCGCCGGCGCGAATTTCGCTCACTTCGACGCGGTTGTTGGCGTGCATCTGCACGATCCGGCCAATGCGCTCCTTCTTGCCCCGAATCGGGTTGTAAACGCTGTCACCCTTGGTCAGTACGCCCGAATAAACGCGCACGAAGGTCAGCTGGCCCACGAATGGATCCGTCATCAGCTTGAATGCGAGCGCCGAGAACTTTTCGCTGTCGTCGGCTTTGCGCGTTGTCGGCACTTCGTCTTCGTCCATGCCCTTGACCGGGGGAATGTCGGTCGGCGCAGGCATGTATTCGACGACGGCGTCGAGCATGGCTTGGACGCCCTTGTTCTTGAACGCGGAGCCGCACAGCATCGGCTGGATCTCGCCCGCGATCGTGCGCTGGCGAATGCCGGCCTTGATTTCGACTTCGGTCAATTCCTCGCCTTCGAGGTACTTGTTCATCAGCTCTTCGCTCGACTCGGCGGCCGCTTCGACGAGCTTTTCGCGGTATTCCTTACAGACTTCAGCGAGGTTTTCAGGAATCTCGCTGTACGTGAACGTCACGCCCTTGTCGTCATCCCAGATGATGGCCTTCATTTTGACGAGGTCGACGATGCCCTGAAAGCGCTCTTCGGCACCGATGGGGATCTGGATCACGACCGGGTTGGCCTTCAGTCGGTCGACCATCATCTGGCGCACGCGGAGAAAGTCGGCGCCGGTGCGGTCCATCTTGTTGACGAACGCAAGGCGCGGAACCTTGTACTTGTTGGCTTGACGCCAGACAGTTTCCGACTGGGGTTGCACGCCGCCGACCGCGTCGTACACCATGACAGCACCGTCTAGCACGCGCATCGAGCGCTCGACTTCAATCGTGAAGTCGACGTGACCGGGGGTGTCGATGATGTTGATGCGGTGTTCTTCAAAAGTACCCGCCATGCCCTTCCAGAAGCAGGTGGTGGCAGCCGAGGTGATCGTGATGCCGCGCTCTTGCTCCTGCTCCATCCAGTCCATCGTCGCAGCGCCGTCGTGCACTTCGCCGATTTTGTGATTGACGCCCGTGTAGAACAGGATGCGCTCGGTCGTGGTGGTTTTGCCAGCGTCGATGTGCGCAGAGATACCGATATTGCGGTAGCGCTCGATGGGGGTCTTGCGTGCCATGAAAAATTACTCCGTTAACGGATGAAAGCCCGCCCACCAAGCGGTGGGTCGGGCTTCCAGCCAGTCTGATTTGAGGGGACCGTTTAGAAGCGGAAGTGGCTGAAAGCCTTGTTGGCTTCGGCCATGCGGTGCACTTCGTCGCGCTTCTTCATCGCGCCGCCACGGCCTTCCGTGGCTTCCATGAGTTCGTTGGCCAAACGAAGGGCCATCGACTTTTCGCCGCGCTTGCGTGCGGCTTCCTTGATCCAGCGCATCGACAGCGCCAGACGACGGACCGGGCGAACTTCGACCGGCACCTGATAGTTCGCACCGCCCACGCGGCGCGATTTCACTTCAACCATCGGCTTCACGTTGTTGATGGCCATGGTGAAAGCTTCGACCGGATCTTTGCCCGGGTTCTTCTTTTCAATTTGCTCGAGGGCACCATAAATGATGCGCTCGGCGATCGCTTTTTTGCCGCCTTCCATGATCACGTTCATGAATTTGGACAGCTCGACATTGCCGAACTTTGGATCCGGCAGGATTTCACGTTTAGGGACTTCGCGACGACGTGGCATGTTACTAACCTCTTTGCTTCAGTTGGCACCGTTTCCAGCGCCGCGAGAGCCAACAATAACTCTCACTTACTCGGCCCAGAATCGGGCCACTTCGTTCGATGCACCCGCCAAGGCACGCCGAACACCGTTTTTTAACGCAGAAGGCTTAAGCCTTCTTGGGGCGCTTAGCGCCGTACTTGGAACGCGACTGCTTGCGGTCTTTCACCCCTTGCAAGTCGAGCGAACCGCGCACGATGTGGTAACGCACGCCCGGCAAGTCTTTGACACGACCGCCGCGAACCAGCACGACGCTGTGTTCCTGCAAGTTGTGGCCTTCGCCGCCGATGTACGAGATGACCTCGAAGCCATTCGTCAGGCGCACTTTGGCAACCTTACGCAATGCCGAGTTCGGCTTTTTGGGGGTCGTGGTGTAGACCCGGGTGCAGACACCGCGACGTTGCGGCGAGTTCTGCATGGCAGGGCTTTTCGAATTGATCTTTTCGACCGTTCGACCCTGACGCACCAGTTGATTGATGGTTGGCATGAATGAGTTAGTCCCAAAACGGCATCCCCGGCGAATTCCTCGTCGTGACGCGAGGGACCTGAGATGCAAAAACGTGAAACCCTTCGAAATAGCGCCGAGCGCCGTCGAAGGCACCTCGGGAATTTCCGAAAAGCCCACGAGTATAGCAGCCCAGCCGCCGCCAACCAACTCTCTTGCTTACTTGATCCAGAGCCGTACAGCGTCCCAGGCGCGGCCGAGGATGCCGGCCTGCTCCACCGGCTCCAGTGCAACCAGTGGAATGTCGGCCACCGACTGGTCGCCGAGCGTGACCTTCAGCGATCCGACCGCCTGGAACTTGGTGATCGGCGCCACCAGCGGGTCAGGCCGGGCGAGTTGCGTCTTAATTTTACTGGCCGTGCCCGATGGCACAGCCACCACGATGGCTTCAGGCCGGCCAAGCTTGAGGGTGTTGACCCTGCCCTTCCAGATGGCGGGCGTGGCAACCGGCTGATCCGCATCGAAAAGCCGCACGTCGTCATAGGCGGTGTAGCCCCAGTTCAGCAGCTTTTGCGATTCGTTGGCGCGCACGGTTTCGCTGGACGCACCGAGGATGATCGACAGCAGCCTGCGGCCGCCCGGCAGGTTCGGAAAGTCGCGGTTGGCGGTGGCGATCATGCAAAACCCCGCGGTGTCGGTATGCCCGGTTTTCAGGCCGTCGATCGTCGGATCGCGAAACAACAGCACGTTGCGATTGGTGTCGTTGGTCGATGGAGTGCCAGGGTAGCGGTACTTCTTGATCGCGTAGTACTTGGTTTCTTCGGGAAAGTCGTGGATCAATCGCGTGGCCAGAATGCTCAAGTCGCGCGCCGTCGTGATGTGACCCGGTGCCGGCAATCCTTCGGGATTCTTGTACGTCGTGTTTTTCATGCCGAGCACCTTGGCCTGCTCGTTCATCAATTCAACGAAATGCTCGAGCGTGCCGCCGACGCCTTCAGCAAGCACGTTGGTCGCGTCATTGGCCGACTGAACAATCATTCCTTTGATCAGGTCGTCGACCGGCACCTGCATTTTCGGGTCGATAAACATCCTCGAACCCGGCATTTTCGCGGCACGGAGCGACACCGGCATGGTCTGCGCCAGCGTGATCTTCTTTGCGCGCAGCGCGTCGAACACCAGATACGCCGACATCAACTTGGTAAGCGAAGCGGGCTCGACCGGCATGTCGATGTCTTTTTGGGCTAGCAACTGATTTGCCGTGACATCGAGCAGCAAATAACTGCGCGCGGCGACTTCCGGCGGCGCCGGAACCTGCGCAGTCGCGATCAGGCTGAACGATGCGGCAGCCGCCAGCATCAGCGAACGAAACGCGATGAAGAAACGATTCATTGGGGGGTTGGAGAAAGACGAGAAACTAATCCACGCGAAGGTGGCGGGCGACGAGTTGCTTGAGCAACGGCAATTGCCCGTGAAAGAAATGACCGCCCCCGGGAACTACCGTGACAGGAAGTGACTGCGGGCGCGCCCAGTCCAGCACGGCTGCCAGCGGAACGGTGTCGTCCTGTTCTCCGTGCACGACCAGCGTGCGTTCGTGCGCCGCCTCCGGCAACGGTCCCGGCGGCACCCGTGCAACGCTGGCACCAACCAGTGCCACGCGCTGAACATCGCGCACCGCCCACAGCGCGCTCAGCGTGTTCATCGCCACGAAGGCGCCGAACGAAAAGCCCGCGATGGCCAGCGCCCCATGCGGCGCGACTTGCTCGATCACGGCACGCATATCGTCTGCCTCGCCACGTCCTTCGTCATGCACGCCCTCGCTGGCGCCGACGCCGCGAAAATTGAATCGGACTGCCGTCCAGCCTGACGCGATGAAGGCGCGGGCCAATGTCTGGACGACCTTGTTGTCCATAGTGCCGCCGAAGAGCGGATGCGGATGCGCAATGACCACCACACCGCGCGCCTGCGTGCCCGCCGCGGCAGCGTCGCGCTCAGCCTCAATCGCGCCCGCGCCGCCGTGCAAGCTCAGCTTTTCGGTTTGCGAGTTCACGGCTCAACGGCCCACGTCAGGCGGGAGCAACAGGCGATCGACGACCCGGCCATTCTTGAGGTGCGAATCGACGATCTCGTCGATGTCTTCGTTGTCGACAAATGTGTACCAGACCGCCTCGGGATACACGACCGCCACCGGGCCGCCGGCACAACGGTCGAGGCAGCCCGACTTGTTCACGCGCACTTTGCCAACACCGGACAACCCGGCCTCTTTGACCTTCGACTTGCAGCGATCAAAGCCTTGTTGCGCATCGTGCATGGCGCATGAATCCTCTCCGTTCTTGCGTTCGTTGAGGCAGAAGAAGATGTGGCGTTCGTAGTAGCCGCCAACAGCGGGTGGCGTAGATGAAAAACTGGACATCTGCAGATTCTAGGATTGCCGCGGCCGTCGAGACAGCACCAGCAGCACGTAACCCAGCGTCACGAAAGGCCAGAGCCAACCGAGCCACTGCGACAGTCCGTGAAAGCGGATGAAGCGCCCCTGCTCCCACGTTGCCAGCGTCTGCGCGAAGTACGCGCTCTCCGGCGCCTGGTTCAGCAAGCTCAAGTGCAGCACCAGCGCAGTCAGGAGCAGCGCGGCCAGAAAGCGACGCGGCGCCGCGAGCAGCAGGGCACCGGCGAAAACCGCGGCGGCAATGCCGATTTGCACCGGCAAACTCAACCAGGCCCACGCGTGCTCAGGGCCATAGCTCAGCGCCGCCGACAGCGCAGTGGTCGCGATCCCCATGCCGAGAGTCAATGGCAGCAACATGGCGCGTCGCACCACCGAGCGCGTCACGACGAAGGCCAGCAGGCACGGCACCAATGCGCCGAGCATCACGCACAGCAGCTCGACGCCGGGCACCAGCGGTTCGAGTTCGAACTGGCGAACCGGCATCCAGTCGATGAACGGCGTGTCTTGCAGCCAATCGGCAATGCCCGTCTCCATGCGCTCGAACACCTGGCCCAACCCGAACGTCACAGCTGCCGGGAACAGCAGCGCAGCCGGCCACAACGCAAGCAACACAAGTGCGCCACGCGAGTCTTCGACAAACCAAGCGGAGCGGGCACGGCTCCAGTGCGCCACCGCGCCGAAGCGCTCCAGCCCTGCGGCCAAGGTTGCGCCCACGAGCGCGCCTACGGTGTTGAGTCCGAAGTCGACGTTCGAAGGGATGCGCGCAGGCAGGTAGCTCTGCAATGTTTCCATGGCGAAAGAGATCGCGCCACCCGCCAGCGTGGCGCGCAGCACGGCGTTGAAACCGCCGGTGTCGGAACGCGCACGCATCACGGCCACCGCCATCAGGAAGCCAAGCGGCGCGTAGCCAATCACGTTGATGCTTAAATCGAAACCGGTCCAGTACTTCGGCCACGGCGCCGTCAGGTACGCCCACGGCGCGATGCCCTGGTCTCGCCAATCTGCGAACGGATAAAGACTGGCGTAGACGATCAGCGCCGCGTAGGCCAGGGAAAGCGGTAGCGCGGCGGTCTTGTGCGAAGCCGCCACGTTCAAAAGGGTTTGACGACGACGAGGATCACGATGGCCGTCAGCAGCAAAACCGGTGCTTCGTTGAACCAGCGGTACCACTTGTGGGTATGCCGCGCTGTGCCCGCATCGATGCGACGCAACAGCACGCCGCAAGCATAGTGATAGCCGATGGTGGCGAGCACCAGCACCAGCTTGGCATGCATCCATCCGTTGCCTGGCCCGAGACCGATACCGTAGCCCAGCCAAAGCCAGAGTCCGAAGGCGAGCGCCGGAACAGCGAGAAGCGTTGTGAAACGCAATAACCTGCGGGCCATCAGCAACAACCGGGCTCGTTCTGCGACCGATTCCGGCGGAACCATCGCCAGGTTCACGAAGATCCGCGGTAAATAGAACAAGCCGGCGAACCAACTGGCGATGAACACGATGTGCAGCGATTTGACCCAGAGCATCGCAGCAGTTTAGTGGCGCAAGCCGGGCAACCGACTGACCGAGGATTTGCCCGGCACAGCAGGCAAAAAAAAGCCCGGCGTCAAAACGCCGGGCTGGGAAGCCTTTTTGCTGTCACACATCGAGGCACCCGCTCAGGGAGGAAAAGCGGGGAGCGGCAAGCCGCCCGACACGGAATTTAACAAAGCGCAAACAACCTATCAAGCTTTGAGTTAACTATTTTTTGACGTTTTGTGCGGGAAAGCCAATACGAAAGCCTTCAAATCTGCGGTTTTACAGGCTGAATAGTCGCCCAAACGACAATCGTTGCAATCTTTCAGATCGGGCAAAATTTCCCGCATGACTTCTCACGCTTCTTCATTTGCCGCATTTCCGGCCGGTCGGCCACGCAGGTTGCGCCGCGACGCCTTCTCGAGGAATCTAGTTCGTGAGCATGCGCTCACATCCCACGATCTGATCTATCCCGTCTTTGTGCAGGAAGGAACGCAGCGCCGGGATGCAGTGGCTTCGATGCCGGGCGTCGAACGCCTGAGCCTCGATCTGTTGCTGCCGGTGGCCGAGCAGTGCGTCGCCCTAGGCATTCCGGTGATGGCGCTGTTCCCGGTCATCGACGCCAAGCTCAAAACGCCCACCGGTGACGAAGCTTTCAATCCAGACGGACTTATCCCGCGCGTGGTGTCGGCGCTGAAAGCACGCTTTCCGGAACTGGGTGTAATGACCGATGTGGCGCTCGACCCCTACACCAGCCACGGCCAGGATGGCTTGCTCGACGATACCGGCTACATCCTCAACGATTCCACCGTCGCAGTGCTGGTCAAGCAGGCCCTCACGCAATCGCAAGCCGGCGTCGATATCGTTGCACCTAGCGACATGATGGACGGTCGCATCGGTGCCATCCGCTCCGCACTGGAAGCGCGAGGCGATATTCACACGCGAATCATGGCCTACAGCGCCAAGTACGCCAGCGCCTTCTACGGGCCGTTCCGCGACGCCGTCGGCTCCGCGGCAAACTTGGGCAAGAGCAACAAGAAGGTCTATCAGATGGACCCCGGCAACAGTGACGAAGCGCTGCGCGAAGTGGCCATCGACATCGCCGAAGGCGCCGACATGGTGATGGTCAAGCCAGGCATGCCGTATCTGGACATCGTGCGCCGCGTGAAGGAAGAGTTCCGCGTGCCGACCTTCGCCTACCAAGTGAGTGGCGAATACGCGATGCTGAAGGCAGCGGCGCAAAACGGCTGGCTCGACCACGACGCTGTCGTGCTCGAAAGCTTGCTCGCGTTCAAACGCGCCGGCGCCGATGGCGTGCTGACGTATTTCGCGCTAGACGCTGCCCGCTTACTGCAAAAACAATAGCGCGGTGCGCATCTTCAAGATCACCGGCTCGCGGGTCGACGAGCACGACGCACTGGCGCCACTGGCCGCGCCTGGCGCCTGTGGGGACGACAGCTATTTGTGGCTATCGCTTACGCGCGATGAATTCCGTGCGGCGCTCGTCGCGGTACAGGGCATCCTGCAGACGGTATGCGGCACTCAGCTGGTCGATCTGCATGTCGCGGATCTGCTGAACGATCAGTTGCCCTCGCACTACGATTACACCTCGCTGTACGACGTGCTCGTGTTTCGTCGGCTGGCCGCACGCGACGGCGCGATGCCCGGCGCAGCGAACGAGGCTGACGTAGAACGCGCGCGCGCATCCGCGCCCGCAACGCGCGGCGGACCTCCGGTGCTGCGGCGCATCGACACGCGACCAGTCGGGTTCGCGGTGTTCGACCGCGTCCTGCTGTCGGTGCATCCGTTCGATGCAGCCATGCGCGACGCCTACGCGGCCAAGCTGCTGGCCGCTGCATCCGACGGCATCAACGGGTCGACCCCATCGCACAACGCCGACCCCGCGCTCGATGCCCGCGCCGTCAGTGCACGCATGCCGACCAGCCCCGCTGACCTGATGCTGCGCGTCGTCAACCAGATCGTCGACGGCTATCTCGATCTGCGGCGCGACCTGACCACGCAGCTCGACCATTGGCAAGCCGAACTGATCGAGCCGAAGAGTCGCTTCACCAACTGGGGCGCACTGATGGAGGCGCGTCAGTCGCTGCGTCACCTCGGCAATATTTGCGAAGACCAGCGCTCGGCAGTTCAAGACTGGATCGACTCGCAAGAGACGCTGCCTGAGCCGGAAACAAAGCCGGCACAACGCGAGCGAGACCTGCTGATGGTGCGCAGCCGGGATGCGCTGGAACACATCGAGCGCGTGGTCAACCATGTTCGGCGGCTCGAGCAGAACATAGAGACGGCGGTCCAGATGCACTTCAGCATCCAGAGCCATCGCACCAACGACATCATGCGAGTGCTGACGGTGCTGACCGCGATATTCCTGCCGCTCAACCTGATCGCCGGCATCTTCGGCATGAACTTCGAATTCATCCCGCTGGTGCACAAGTCAGATGGCTTCTGGCTCGCGATGGGCTCGATGCTGGTCGTGGCGGTGGTGCTGGTGCTGGTGTTCTGGCGCAAACGCTATCTGACGCGCAGCGCCCGCTGATCGTTCGACGCGCGTCTTCTCAGCCCATAAAAAAACGGACCCGAAGGTCCGCTTTTTCAGTCGGTCATGCTGCCGAACCGTCTTGATTACAGCCCGGCTTGACGGGTGAAAGACACCGCAGGCTTGCGGTATTGGGCCGGCACCTGATCGCGATAGAACGCACGGCGGTCGAGGCTCTGCAGCGGGTTATGCGCAGTGGCGACTGCTTCCGAACGAACGACCGAGCGCTCGGCAGTCGAAGCGATCACTTGCACGCCGGAGTTGGCACCTTCCGCATACGGGTTGTCGCTGTGCGCAGCAACGACAGCTTGCGATTGCACTTCGGCGCGGCTGGCGATCGACGTCGGCGCATGCACACCTTCATAAGTTTCAGCTTGAGCGGCAGCAGCAGCGAACAAAGTGAGCGCGGCAGCGGCGATGATTTTCGAGGTCTTCATTTCAATTTCCTTCAACTGTTTGGATGATTTCGAACCGGTCTTGGGTGGGTGCCGCTTCCTCGTTCGGATGCGACCTCCTCGCTCGGGGCCCTGTTCACCCAGATCAACTTGTGGGCTGGTCTGTGAGATGAAGTTTGAACCGAGAATGGCAGGGAAAACCCGCAGAAAAAGAACCTCGGCGTTCGCGCCCTGGAAACAATCACCTCTTTATCGGACCGCCTCGATGGACAGCTTCGACCTCATCAAAACCTTCCATGAAGTCGCTGCGCGCGGCAGCTTTTCCCGCGCCGCAACAGCGCTCGACATGTCGAAAGCGACGGTGAGCAAATACGTGGCCGAGCTCGAAACGCGCTTCGGCGTGCGCTTGCTCAATCGCTCGACGCGATCCGTCAGTCTCACCGATGCCGGCCAGCTGCTGCTCGAACGCAGCAAGCCGGTGATGGAGATGGTTGCGCTGACGACTGCCGAGCTGCAGGAGCACGCCAGCAAGCCGCGCGGCCGGCTGCGCGTGTCGGCCCCGCACGGCATGGGCCAGGGCGACCTGCCCAAGCTCATCGGGCAGTTCATGGGCTACTACCCCGATGTGAGCATCAGCCTGCACCTGAGCAATCGGATGGTCGACATGGCGGAGGAAGCCATCGACGTGGCGCTGCGCTTCGGCCCCATCGAAGACGACAACCTGATCGTGCGGCGACTCATGCTGATGAAGCTCGTGCTGTGCGCCTCGCCGCGCTACTGGAAAAAGCACGGCAAGCCGACGCATCCGTCGGAGTTGACGCAGCACGACGCGCTGACGCACTCACGCCTTGGGCTGCATCCGCACTGGCGTTTTCAGGTCGACGGCAAGCCGCTCGATGTGCCGCTCAAGACGCGCATGGACGCGACCGAGGCTGGCCCGCTCATCGAGGTGGCGATGCAGGGCTTCGGCGTGACCTATCTGCCGGCGCTGATCATCCAGCCGCACCTCGACCATGGCGAGCTGGTGCCGGCACTCGAAGAATTCGTTCGGGACGACATGTGGCTGTCAGCCGCCTACCTGCAGCGGCGCCACAACAGCGCGGCGCTGCGGGCGTTTCTGGACTTTCTGGAGACGCGCATCGGCACGCGCAGCACGACCAGAAAGCATTGAGTGCGGCCTTCGCCTCGACTCAGGCCAGGTGCTTGGCAAAGAACGCCAGCGTGCGGTCCTTCGCAAGCTCGGCGGCTTCGGCGTTGTACGACCCGCGCTGCTCGCAGTTGAAGCCATGGCCGCACGCGTAAACGTGCACTTCGACATCGGGATGCGCCTTCTTGAAGGCGTCGACGGTGTCCAGCGGAATCCAATGGTCGTTGTCGCCGAAGTGCGCGAGTACCGGCACCTGCGGCTCCAGCGCACTTTCTTCTGGCGTCGTCATGCCGCCGCCGTAGTAAGGCGCAGCAGCCGAAAGGCCCGACACTTCGGCGGCAGCACGCCAGGTCAGCAAGCCGCCCCAGCAATAACCGACGATGCCGACCTTTCCGGCACGCGCTGCGTAGTCGACCGCCGCTTGAATGTCCTGCAACACGCCCGGCTTGGGGAGTGCTTCGGCCGCGGCCTTCAAGGCTGAGCCCGCCTTCATGTCTTCATCCGAGTAGCCCAGCTCGACGCCCGGCTTCGTGCGCTGAAAGGTCGATGGAGCCACGGCCAGATAGCCCTCGGCCGCATAGCCGTCGGCCACCGAACGAATGTGCGAGTTGACGCCGAAAATTTCCTGCAACACCACGACTGCGCCCTTCGGCGTGCCCTTGGGTTCTGCCACGTAGGCCGGAAAGGTAAAACCGTCTTTGGCGGTGAGATCGATGAATTGACCCATGGTCATGCTCCTTGGTTGGATGGATTTTTCAGGCTCAGTGCCCGCTCGACGAAGTCGAGCCGGTCCTGGCCCCAGAAGATTTCGCCGTCGACTACGTAGCTCGGCGCACCGAAGATCCCGATGTCGATCGCTTCCTGCGTGTAGGCCTCGTAGCGTTCCTGCACGGCTTGGCTTTGCGATTGGTCGTTGCGTTGTTCCGGCAGGTCGCATTCAGCGACCAGCTCGGCAAGCACCTTGGGGTCGGCGATGTTGCGCTCTTGCGCCCACACCGCGCCGAACACGGCAGCGCACAGACGCATGGCCGCCTCGGTGCCGTCCTTGATATCGACCGCGATGATGACTTTGGCCGCGTCGTCGCTGGCCACTGGAAAGAACTTGGGCTTGGGATGCAGCGGCACATCGAGATGGCTCGAGTACCGCGCGAGTTCGACCAGTCGATAAGTCTGGCGTTGCGGTGCCCGTTTGCCGAGCGGCAAGCCGCCCGACACGGGGTAGACGCTGCCCAGGTCGACCGGCCGCACACGCACCGTGGCGCCGGCTGATTTGGCGATAGCGGCGAAGCGCGCGTGACCGAGATAGGTCCACGGGCTCTGCGGCGCAAAGTAGTAATCGATCGTGCGTGTCAAGGGTGTCTCCTCGTGATGTCGCGGTGATGTAATCAGTTTTTAACTGACGCGCAACTTTTGTGCAGGAGGCAGGATTTGGAACAAGTGCTCTTGATCACCGGTGGCAGTCGCGGCATCGGCGCCGCCACCGCACTGCTCGCGGCGCGCCGCGGCTATGCCGTCGCCGTCAACTACGCCAGCCAGCCGCTCGCTGCCGACGAGGTGGTGCGCGCCATTCGCGCCGAGGGCGGCACGGCGATCACCGTGCAGGCCGATGTCGGCGACGAAGCGCAGGTCCTGGCGATGTTCGCGAAGGTCGATGCCGAGCTCGGTCGGCTCACCGCGCTGGTCAACAACGCAGGCGTGGTCGACGTGCAGGCGCGCGTCGACCAGATGTCGGTCGCGCGGCTCGAACGCATGCTGCGCATCAACGTGATCGGCAGCTTTGTCTGCGCGCGCGAGGCGGTGCGACGCATGAGCACCCGTCACGGCGGCGCAGGCGGCGTGATCGTCAATTTGTCGAGCGCTGCAGCGCGCCTCGGTGGCCCGGGCCAGTACGTCGACTACGCCGCGAGCAAAGGCGCCATCGACACCTTCACCCTCGGCCTGGCCAAAGAGGTGGCCGACGAAGGCATTCGCGTCAACGCAGTGCGGCCGGGCTTGATCGACACAGACATCCACGCCTCCGGTGGGCAGCCCGGTCGCGCCGCAGAACTGGCGCCCGGCGTGCCGATGAAGCGCGTCGGCAGCGCGCAGGAAGTTGCCGAAGCGATCGTGTGGTTACTGTCGCCCGAATCGAGCTACACCACCGCGACGGTACTGGACGTCGCGGGAGGACGCTGATGGCCAGCCCGACGATGGATCTCATCAAGCCGATGATCACGCTGCTGGCCATCGTCAACCCGCTCGCCATCGTTCCGTTCTTCATTCACTACACGCAGGAGTTCAACGAGGCGCAAAAGCGACGCACGGTCATCGTGGCTTCGTTCAGCGCGTTCGTGGTGATCGCGGTCAGCGCACTGCTCGGGTTGCAACTGCTCGGGTTCTTCGGCATTTCGATCGCCAGCTTTCAAGTCGGCGGCGGTCTGCTGCTGATGATGAGTTCGCTGTCGATGCTCAACGCCAAACCGGCGGAAGACAAGACGACCAACGAGGAAATCCGGGCGACAGAGGTGAAGGCGTCGCTCGGTGCATCGATCGCGGTCGTGCCCTTGACGATCCCGCTGCTGACCGGCCCGGCGACCATGTCGACGGTGGTGATCTATGCCGAGAAGGCGAAGCACCTCTGGGAGCTTTTCGTGCTGGTGGGTTATGGCGCGGTCATCGCACTGGCGACCGCTGCTGCGTTCTCATTGGCGGAGCCGATTGCCAAGGTGCTGGGCCGCACCGGCATCAACATCATGACGCGGCTGATGGGACTGATCCTCGCGGCTTTGGCTGTCGAAGTGATGGCCGACGGCCTGGGCAAGTTGTTCCCCGTGCTGTTGTCGCGCGGCGCCTAAGGCCGTCATTCGGCTCTCGGCGGCGGGCTTAACGCGGCAGCTGATCGACCCACGCGACCATCTCTGCAATCGCCGCATCGCTCGCTGCCGCCAGCGCCTTCACGCCGCCTGCAGCATCGCCGGTCGGTGCCGGGCGCTGCGCGTTGAAGCTGCGCTGCCCAAGCACCCTGTCGCCGCCCGCCGTGCTTTGAACCAGCGTCGCGCGCAGCCGCACCAACCCCACGCTCGAGCCTTGCGATTCGAAGTACTGGCTGAACTCGTCGAGCGAGATCCGCAGCGTGTCCGGCACCTTGCCGTCGCGACGCGCGATGGTCGCGCTCTCTTCCGGCCCAAGCACAGTGCGACGTGCCGACAGCGCTTCACGCAAACGCTGCCGCAGCAACTGCGTCGGCGCGACGCTCCAGCGCGACTGACCGTACGGCTTGAGTTCGTTGGCATCGGCATAGCCCAATCGATAGTTCAGCTGGGTGCCATCGAGCCTCGTGTTGGCATCGATCTCCGGCAAAGAGATGGGCGGCATCACGGTGCTCGTCGTGGCAGATGGCGTACCGAGCCCCGGCCCGAAGTCGTAGAGCGCCGCGCGCGGTGGCTTGTCGGGCAATGCGCCGCAACCTGCGATCAAGAGCGCGAGCAGAGCCGGCCCGAAGGCAGACGGCAGTACAAGCCGAGCGACTGAATCGATTGGTTTCATGTGTTCCCCTTCAAGGGCGCGCTGCGCTGTTGGCGGCCGGCAGTGCGGAAGCCGGAGGCAGTGCGAAGCCGGGCTCACCCGGTCCGGCTGCGGCACCGCCGTTGCCGAACAAGAGCGATTGCGGGTTGTCGTTGATGCCGTCGGCCGCGCGGCCGAGCCGGCGTACCGCGCGCGAGGTGTCGTCGGCCACGCGATTGACGCGCGGCAGCGTCGCGGTATTGAAAGAATCCACTGCCTGACCCAGCGCCTGCGTGCCGCTCGCCAATCGGTCGAGCGCACCGTCTTTCTCGTTGACGCGGCTCACCGTCGAATTGAGGTTGTTCGCCACCCGCGACACATCGGTGGCGGCGGCCTTCACGCGCGTCAACGCATCGGGCATGGCCTTGAGCGCCGGATCGAGCGACGTCTTGACGGTGTTGTCGAGTCGCTTGGTCAGATCGTTCGCGCTGCCAGCCGCTTGCGCGATGTTTTCGAGCGCGTCGGCGAAGCGCTTTTGGTTGGTATCGCCGAGCAAGGTGTTGGCGCGCTTCGTCACTTCCTCGACCTGGTTGATGATGGCTTCGCCGCGGTCCTGCAACTGCGCGAGGGCCGATCGCTTGAGCGGAAGGCGCGGCGGATCGTCGTTGTTGGGTACCAGCGCCACGGTCGATCCGCCCTTGTCGTCCAGCGCTATAAACGCCAGGCCGGTCACGCCTTGGTAGCTCAGCGTCGCGTAGCTCGATTGCGTGAGCGGCACGCGCTCGTCGACACTGATGCGCACCCGCACGTTGCCCTTGCGCTTGGGGTCGAAGTCGATGAGCGTGACCTTGCCGACCGCGATGCCGCGGTAGCGCACCATGGCCTGCGGCTGGAGACCGCTCACCGCATCGCTGGTCGACAGTTCGTAGATATTGCGCACGGTGTTGTCGCGCGTGAACCAGACCACCAGCCCTACGAGCAAGGCGATAAGTCCGAGCACGAAAGCACCGGCGGCAATGGCATGGGCCTTGTTTTCCATGGGCAGTGTTCTCTTTCTTTCTAGCCCGCGTTGGCGGGCCGTGCAATCGGCGGGGTCGCACGTTTTTCGTGCAACGCCTCCATGGCGCGCTGGCCGCGTCCGCCGAGAAAATATTGGTGGATGAAGGGGTGCGGATAGGCGATCACATCGCGCGCTTCGCCGGTCACGATCACCTTATGGTCGGCCAGCACCGCGATGCGCGTGCTGAGGTCGAACAGCGTGTCCAGATCGTGCGTGACCATGACCACCGTGAGGCCGAGTTCACGGTGCAGGCCCCGCAGAAGATCACAAAGCTCATCGGCGCTCTCCGGGTCCAGGCCGGCCGTCGGTTCGTCCAGCAACAGCAGCGGCGGATCCATGATGAGCGCACGCGCGAGCGCCACCCGCTTGATCATGCCGCCCGACAACTCCGACGGGCTGCGGCCTGCGTTCTCGGGCCCCAGGCCGACCATCTGCAACTTGACCATTGCGGCGTCGCGGATGAGTTCGTCGGGCAGCAACTTCAATTCGCGCAACGGAAACGCGATGTTCTCCAGGACGCTGAATGCAGAGAACAGCGCGCCGTGCTGAAACAGCATGCCGACGTTGGCTGCACCCGTCGCGCTGAGCTTGCCGGGCGCCTCGCCCAGCACCTTGACATCGCCCTTCGTCGGTTGCTCGAGCCCGAGCATTTGCCGGAGCAGCACGGTCTTGCCGGTGCCCGACCCGCCGACCAGCGACAGGACCTCGCCCCGCTGGATGACGAGGTCGAGGTCGCGGTGCACCACCTGGTCGCCTTCCGGGCTCTTGAACACCGTCCAGAGCTTGCGGATTTCGACCACGGGCACGCTCGGATCGACGAAGCCTGTCACGACGAAAACCCCACGCCGCGGAACAGGACCGCGAACAATGCATCGACCAGAATCACGATGGTGATGGAGGTCACCACCGACGACGTCGTGCCCTTTCCCAGACTTTCGGTGTTGGGCTTGACCTTCATACCGAAGTAGCAGCCGACCAGCGCGATCAGGATGCCGAACACCGCCGACTTGGCGAGCGCGAGGTACAGGTTACCGATGGGCACCGCCCGCGGCAGCGCCGACAAAAAGAAGGCGGGCGAAATATCGAGCGCAGCCTCGGCGGCCAGCATGCCACCCGCCAATGCTGCCATCGACGTCCAGAGGCTGATGAGCGGCATGGCAATGGCCAGTGCCAGCACGCGCGGCATGACAAGCCTGAAGCCATGCGGGATGCCCATCACGCGCATTGCGTCGAGTTCTTCGGTCACCCGCATCACGCCGATCTGCGCGGTGATCGCCGAACCGGAACGCCCCGCGATCAGCACCGCGGCAAGAACAGGCCCGAGTTCACGCACCAGAGAGAGTCCGAGGATGTTGACGATGAAAGTTTCAGCGCCGTACTGCCGAAGTTGCTGCGACGTGAGGTAAGCCAGCACCACGCCGATGAGCAAGCCGACCAGCGCGGTGATCGGCAAAGCAGTAGCGCCGAACTGGTACAGATGCCCGGAAAAGTCGCGCCACGGCCCCCGGTGCGGCGCACGAATGAGCTTGCCGATATCGAGCGCAAGCTGTCCGATCATCCGGGTGAACTCGCCCGCTACGATCATCAGGCGCGGGCCGTTGAGCGCGAAAGCCTTGAGGCGATCGGCTAGCGTCTTGGGCGGCTCGTCGGGTGTGCTGCAGGTGTACCGCGCCACCTGATCGAGCACGGCCTTCTGCTGATCTGACATTTCCAGCGATGCGGGCCACGCGTTGTGCCAATGGCCCCACAGGAGCTGCGCGCCGATGTGGTCGAGTTGCTCGATCGGGCGCAGATCCCAAGCGGTTTCGTCGCTCGCCGGCGCAGCTCCGAGGCTCTTCGACAGCGCCTCCCAAGTCGACGTTCGCGACATGGCCAGCGCAGTCCAGCGTCCACTCGCGACGTTCAGCCGGTGCCCTTGCTCATCGTGCCGCACGACACGCGGCAAAACGCTTTCGGCGTCGGGCGCAGGGATCGGTGCAGCGGCTGGCGGCATGGGTTCGGTCGGTTCCTGAGGCGGCTCGTTTGAAGGCGGGATTCATCCTAACCGCAGGGTGCGTCAGGGCTGCACGGAAAAGCCCGGCGCAAGCGCACCACGCAGCCATTCGACGAATGCCGCAACTGCCCGGGGCACATGCGTCGCGTAGGGCCGGATCGCGTAGAGCTGCTCGCCGAACGCACCCACTGGCCGCCACTGCGCCAGCACCTCGACCAGCTTGCCCGCCTGCAGGGCCGACTGCGCACTGAAGTCCGGCATGAGCGCGATGCCCAATCCCGAGAGTGCGGCATCGCGCAACGCCTCGCTGTTGTTTGCCGCAAACGGGCCCGACACGGGCACGGTCAGGCGCTGGCCGGCGAGCTTCCCCATCGTCGACATCGCGGCCTTCGCCTCGAAGTGCCACGCCGGCGTGTCCTTCACACGGGGATAGTGCAGGCAGTCGTGCGAGGCGAGGTCATACGGTTCTCGGGGCACGCCACGACGCCGCAGATAGGCGCGGCTCGCCACCAGCACCGATCGTGTGGCGCAGAGCGTCCAGGCCACGTGTGTGTCGGGTGGCGCAGCGGTGTGGCGGATCGCCAGATCGAAGCCTTCCATCGCCAGCGAACTGAGCCGATCCGACAGGTCGAGCTCGATGCGCACGTCAGGATGCGCCCGCAGAAACTCAGCGATGCGCGGTACCAGTTGCTGCCGCGCAAAGGCGACCGGCGCGGTTACGCGCAGCAGCCCGGTCGGTACGCCGGCCAGGTCGCGCACGCTGGCGAAGCTGTGCGCGATCTGTTCGAACGGCGTGCGCATGTCGTCGACCAGCCGCTGCCCCGCTTCGGTCAGTCGCACGCTGCGGGTGGTGCGCTGGACCAGTTGCACATTGGCAGCGCGCTCCAGCTCGGCGATGCGCTGGCTCATCGCGGCCTTGCTCACACCGAGCCGTTGCGCCGCCGCGGTGTAGCTGCCCTGCTGCGCCAGCACGGTGAGCCAGTGCAAATGCATCCAGAGCGCTTCGATCTTTTGGGGTTCCATGGATGCATTGTTCACCATAGCGAACAATGCGTTCAGTGTTTGCGCCTTGGCGGCCGAGCTTGCGCTGCCTAAACTCCATCATCCCTGGCGGCTCCGCGCACGCTGTCCATCAACCTTTTCCGCCCCAAGCGAGACACCCGATGCAAATCACCAAGACACCGATCGATCACTTCATCAACGGCCGCATGGTCGCCAACGCGTCCGGCCGCAGCCAGGATGTGACCAACCCGGCCACCGGCATGGTGACGGGCGCCACCGGCCTGGCCAGCGCGGTAGAAGTGAATGCCGCCGTGGCCGCGGCGCAAGCCGCGTTCCCCGCCTGGGCCGACACGCCGCCGATTCGCCGCGCTCGCGTGCTCTTCAAGTTCCTGGACCTGCTCAATCAGAACAAGGACGAGCTCGCCCACCTCATCACCGCCGAGCACGGCAAGGTATTCACCGATGCGCAGGGCGAGGTCTCGCGCGGCATCGACGTCGTCGAGTTCGCCTGCGGCATCCCGCAATTGCTCAAAGGCGACTTCACCGACCAGGTTTCGACCGGCATCGACAACTGGACGCTGCGCCAGCCGCTCGGCGTGGTCGCCGGCATCACGCCTTTCAACTTCCCGGTGATGGTGCCGATGTGGATGTTCCCGGTCGCCATCGCCGCTGGCAACACCTTCATCTTGAAGCCGAGCCCGACCGACCCGAGCGCCTCGCTTCGCATGGCCGAGTTGCTGAAACAAGCCGGCCTGCCCGACGGTGTCTTCAACGTGGTGCAGGGCGACAAGGTCGCGGTCGATGCGCTGCTGGAACATCCGGACGTCAAGGCGATCAGCTTCGTCGGCTCGACCCCCATCGCCAACTACATCTACGAAACCGGCGCCCATCACGGCAAGCGCGTGCAGGCATTGGGCGGTGCCAAGAACCACATGGTCGTAATGCCTGATGCTGACATCGACCAGGCGGTCGACGCGCTCATCGGCGCCGGCTTCGGCTCGGCCGGCGAGCGCTGCATGGCGATCAGCGTGGCGGTGCTGGTGGGCGACGTGGCCGACAAGCTGATGCCCAAGCTGATCGAACGGACCAAGACGCTCAAGGTGCTCGACGGCGAGAACCTCGCAGCCGAGATGGGCCCGATCGTCACGCGCGCCGCGCACGAACGCATCACCGGCTACATCGACCTGGGCGAGAAAGAAGGCGCCAAGCTCGTGATTGACGGCCGCCAATTCGACGGCGCCAAGGCCGGCAAGGGTTGCGACGACGGCTTCTGGATGGGCGGCACGTTGTTCGACCACGTCACGCCCAAGATGCGCATCTACAAGGAAGAGATCTTCGGTCCGGTGCTCTCATGCGTCCGTGTTGGCGATTTGAAAGAAGCGGTAGACCTCATCAACGCGCATGAGTTCGGCAACGGCGTGAGCTGCTTCACCCGCGACGGCAACGTGGCGCGCGAGTTCAGTCGCCGGATTCAGGTCGGCATGGTCGGCATCAACGTGCCGATTCCGGTGCCGATGGCATGGCACGGTTTCGGCGGCTGGAAGAAGAGCCTGTTCGGCGACATGCACGCCTATGGCGAAGAAGGCGTGCGCTTCTATACGAAGCAGAAGAGCATCATGCAGCGCTGGCCTGAGAGCATCGGCAAGGGTGCAGAGTTCGTCATGCCCACGGCAAAGTAAGCTCCGAATACAGCCCGAGGCACGGCACACCGTCCCGGGCTTTTTTGTTTGATCTGGAGACAACGGCTTGAGCAACGACACCACTTTCGACTACATCGTCATCGGCGGCGGCACGGCCGGCGCGCTGATGTGCAACCGGCTCACGCAGCACTCGCAAAAGCGCACGCTGCTGATCGAGGCGGGGCGCAAGGACGATTACCACTGGATTCATATCCCGGTGGGCTATCTGTATTGCATCGGCAATCCGCGCACCGACTGGCTCTACAACACAGAGCCGGATGCCGGCCTCAACGGGCGCACGCTGCGCTATCCGCGCGGCAAGACGCTCGGTGGTTCGTCGTCCATCAACGGGATGATCTACATGCGCGGGCAATCACGCGACTACGACCAGTGGGCCACGCTCACCGGCGACGACGCCTGGCGCTGGGAGAACGTGCTGCCCGCTTTCAAGCAGCACGAGGACTACTACCTCGGTGCCGACGAGATGCATGGCGCCGGCGGCGAGTGGCGCATCGAAAAGCAGCGGCTGCGGTGGGACATCCTCGATGCTTTTGCACTGGCGGCGCAAGAGGCCGGCATTCCGCACAGCAGCGACTTCAATCGCGGCAGCAACGAAGGCGTCGGCTACTTCCAGGTCAACCAGAAGGACGGCTGGCGCTGGAATACGGCCAAGGCCTTCTTGCGGCCGGTTTGCTACGGGCGGCCCAATTTCGAGATGTGGGTCAGCGCGCAGGTGACCAAGCTCATCGTCGAGAAGCAGGCCGACGGAAGCCAGCGCTGCACCGGCGTGCAGGTGTGGGACGGGCACGAGATGGTGATCGCGCATGCGACGCAAGAAGTGGTGCTGTGCGGCGGCGCCATCGGCTCGCCGCAGATCCTGCAGCTCTCGGGCATTGGACCCGCGGCGCTATCGCAGGAACATGGGATTCCGGTCGTGGCCGACCTGCCCGGCGTCGGCGGCAACTTGCAAGACCACTTGCAGATTCGCGCGGTGTTCAAGATCGAAGGCGCACCGACACTCAACGTGTTGGCCTCGTCGCTCTTCGGCAAAGCGAAGATCGGCCTCGAATACGTGATGAAGCGCAGCGGCCCGATGAGCATGGCGCCGTCGCAGCTCGGCGCCTTCACGCGCAGTTCACCCGAGCACGAATGGCCGAATCTCGAGTACCACGTGCAGCCACTGTCGCTCGATGCTTTCGGCGAGCCGCTGCACAGCTTCCCGGCCTTTACCGCGAGCGTGTGCAACCTGAACCCGACCAGTCGGGGCACCGTGCGCATCAAGAGCCCGCGCTACCAGGACGCGCCGGCGATTTCGCCCAACTACCTGAGCACCGACGAAGACCGCAAGGTCGCGGCCGATTCGCTGCGCGTCACGCGTCGCATCGCGGCCCAACCGGCGCTGGCAAAGTACAAGCCCGAAGAGTGGAAGCCCGGCGTGCAGTACCAGACCGACGACGAGCTCGCACGGCTGGCGGGCGACATCGCAACCACCATCTTCCATCCGGTCGGCACCGCCAAGATGGGCGCCGACAGCGATTCGATGGCCGTACTCGACTCCCGCATGCGCGTGCGCGATGGGCGCGGCAATTTGATCCATGGCCTGCGGGTGGTCGACGCCAGTGCCATGCCCACGATCACCAGCGGCAACACCAACAGCCCGACGCTGATGATGGCGGAGAAGGCCGCAGGCTGGATGCACGAAGAGGCCGTGGCCGGCGCCAAGTCGAGGAGCGCCGCAATTTAGCTGGGGCTCACCGCAATCCACCCACATAGCGCGGGGCGCCTTTCGAGATCACCGGCGCCAGCCCGGCCTTCGCAGCCGCCGCCTTCACCCGTGCTTCGAGCGCCAGCGGCGCCATCGCAAATTCGAGCCCCGTGGCGATGGCCGCCAGATCGAGATCGCTCGTCGCCGTGGCGTGCGCCCGCGCAATGCGCACTATCGCTGTCGCGTACTCGACGTTGACGGACATCCACTCTGTGTCGGTCACGCGGCCGGTCTTCCGGCGCAGCGCCACGTGCAGTCGGGCCGCTGCGGCTATGCGATCCTCTTCGGTCATGTCGTTGTGATCCTTCAGGTGCCGATGCGCTCGCGCTGCTGGCCGAGGTCGAGGCCCACCGCTTCGGTCTCGTCGCTGACGCGCAGGCCGACCACGATGTGGACCACCAGCAGCACCAGCCCCGTGCCGATGGCGCTGTAAAGCGCGACCGCGCCGATGGCAAGCGCCTGTACGCCCACGTGGCCGGTTCCGCCGGAGATGCGGCTGTCTGCGAAGACCCCCGTCAACAGCGCGCCGACGATGCCACCGATGCCATGCACGCCGAAGACGTCGAGCGAATCGTCGGCCCGGAGCACGCGCTTGAGCGCGGTTGCACCCCAGTAGCAGGCCAGCCCGGCGATCAGACCGATGGCCACTGCTGCGGGCGGCGTCACGAAGCCCGCAGCCGGCGTGATCGCCACCAGGCCTGCCACCAGGCCAGAACACAAGCCTAGTAACGACGGGCTGCGCCGTGTCGTCCACTCGCCGATCATCCAGCTCAGCGCGCCCGCCGCTGCGGCAAGGTGCGTCACCAGCATCGCAAGCCCGGCTCGGCCATCGGCCGCCACGGCAGAACCAGCGTTGAATCCGAACCAGCCCACCCACAACAGGCCGGCACCGACCATCGTCAACGCCAGGCTGTAGGGCTCGAAAGACTCGCGCCCGTAGCCGCGGCGCGGGCCGACCGCATAGGCACACACCAGGCCCGCCACGCCCGCGTTCACGTGCACCACCGAGCCGCCGGCGAAGTCGAGCACCCCCATTTGGGCGAGCCAGCCACCCGGCTCCCAGACCCAGTGCGCGATCGGCGCATAGACGAGGACGCTCCAGAGCAGGGCGAACCAGAGCACCGCCGACAGCCGCATGCGCTCCACGAACGAGCCAACGACGAGCGCACAGGTGATGATGGCGAAGGTCAGCTGGAACATCGCATACACCGACTCGGGGACATTCGGCGCGACATGGCTCACCGCAACGGTGCCCGCTTCTTTCAGATAGTCGAAGCCGGCAAACCAGAAGCGGCTCGTGCCGCCGAGCCATGACGAGCACGCAGTAAACGCCAGCGAGTAGCCCATCGCAAACCAGGTGATCGACACGGCGGCGGCGACGACCAGCACACTGGCCATCGTGTTCAGCACGCTCTTGCGCCGCACCATGCCCGCATAGAAAAGCGCGATGCCGGGCAGCGTCATGAGCAGGACCAGCGCGGTCGATGTCATAAGCCAGGCGGTGTCGGCGCCATTGAGGGACGCTTGGGGAACCAGTGCCATCGGAAAGAGCCAATCGGGAATTTGGGACGCTCTTTGCCTGCACGAGTCGTGCCATTTGTTAACTTCCAGAAACAAACTCACGTCGCCAACGTGACGCCGCGCACGCTTTAGAGCGGGTTACTCCTAATGCACTACCTCGGTGCGACAACCTAAAGTCTCGCCACTCGCAAGCGGGCACGTCCCGGCTGTCGAGGGTCTGAGGAGACAAAGCTTCCGACTGTTAAACAATAAATATTCAAGGCACCCATTCGAGATGCCTGAATACCTTTTCGAAGCGCCGCTGGTCGGCGCTTTTTTTTGCGCGCTTCACAGACGCTTGCATGGCGGCATATAGCTACCGCAGGTCCTGGCCAGATGGTCAGCACTCACCAACAAACGGCCTTCTAACTTTCCGACGGTGCTAGACCATCTGCCGCCGAGGCCGCGGCGATGATTCCACCATCCGGCGGATGTGGACGGCAAGACGGCTTCCTAGACTGAAATCCCCCACTCACAGGAGATTTCGTCATGCCGATTCATCTGACCAAACCGCTCGCCTGGAAAAAGGCCGACTCGGACGAGCTCAAGTTGCTGCAGGCCCTGCAGGGCAACATCCTCAAGGGCCACGGGCGAGAGTCGACTGCCGATATCTTCTTCAAGTTCGGCCCGGCAGCAAAAGACTCGAAACGCATGTTGCGCGACCTCGCGAACTTTCATGTCGTCAGCGCCCATCGGCAATTGCTCGACGCGGAAAAATTCAAGGCGAGCAAGAAGTGCGACGGCGGCGGTCCGTTCGTGCACCTGGCGCTGAGCTTTACCGGCTACCAGGCACTTGGCCTTGCCGCGAGCGCCCCGACCGACACAGATTTCCGCGGCGGCATGAAGGCTGCCAACAGCATTTCAGCGCTTGCCGACCCGGCCGTCACCGCTTGGGAAACGCCGTTCCAGAGCGATATCCATGGCATGGTGCTCGCAGCCGACGAAACGGAGGGCAAGACGGCCGCACTGGCCGCAAAGGTCAAAGAGCTCATCGAAGACGCGGGCGGCACCATCGTCCACGTCCAGCATGGTCGGGCCTTGAAAAACGCGCGCGGCGACGGCATCGAGAACTTCGGCTATGTCGACGGCCGCAGCCAGCCCCTGATGCTGCAGGAAGACATCGACGCCGAGACCTCCGCCACAGGCTCGTCGCGCTGGGACCCGGGCTTTCCGCTCAAGCTGGCGCTGGTCGACGACCCCGGCGTGACCGACACGTTCTCCTTCGGCAGCTTCTTCGTGTTCCGCAAACTCGAACAGGACGTGCGCGGATTCAAGACGCGAGAGCAGGAGATTGCGGACGTGCTCGAGCTCGAAGGCGAGGACCGCGAACTCGCCGGCGCGATGATCGTCGGCCGCTTCGAAGACGGCACGCCAGTGACGCTCTCCAAAGACGCACGGGACGACGATCCACCGAATAACTTCAACTACGACGGCGATGCCGGCACGCGTTGCCCGTTTCATGGCCACATCCGCAAGACCAACCCGCGCGGCAGCGGCAACGCCGAGACGCCGGCGCTCGAACGCATGCACCTGATGGCGCGACGCGGCATTCCGTACGAAGACGTCAGACGCGATGTGCATCCGTCGGAGCTGCCCGACTCCGGCAGCCTGGCCGAGTTCACCGCCGACGTGGCGCCCTCGTTGCCGACAGGTGGCGTGGGCCTCCTTTTCATGGCCTACAACCACAAGATTGGCGACCAGTTCAAATTCACCCAGCAAACCTGGGTCAACCTCACGCAGTTTCCGCTGCAGCCCGGCAGCCCGCACGGCATCGATCCGGTCATCGGCCAAGGGCCCAACAATCCGGGCGACCAAAAGCTGCCCAAGACCTGGGACGACACAGCGGAAGGCTTTGCCAACAATGCGCCGTTCGCAGGTTTCGTGAAGATGAAAGGCGGCGAGTACTTCTTTTCGCCCAGCCTGACCTTCCTGAAAAATCTCTAGGCGGTCGTCTGGGTGCGTGTCAGGGAGCCGTGGATCAGGGCGCAGTCGCCGGCGTCGCGGCCACAGTCGGCCAGGCGACTTCGCTGGCGACGCGTGGCTTGCCCATAGGCGCCGCTGCCTTGCCGGTCTTGATGGCTTCCATGTCGGCTTCGCTCGGGTACTGGTCCATCAACCAGTAGTCGAACACCCGGCGCGCGATGGGGGCTGCGGCACCGGCGCCCCAACCTGCGTTTTCGACCACCACCGCCACCGCGATTTTCGGGTCATTGGCCGGCGCGAACGCCATGAACAAAGCGTGGTCGCGCTGGTGCTCTTCGAGGGACTTGGCGTTGTACTTCGTGTTTTGTGCCTGCGTCACGGCCTGCGCGGTGCCGGTCTTGCCTGCTGCAACGTAGCCTGCGCCGGCGAACACACTGCGCGCCGTACCGGCCGAGATCACTGCCATCAATCCGTCGCGCACCACCGACACGTTGGCAGCGCTGAAGCCGAGGTTGATGGCCGGCGGCTGCACTACCGACGTCATCTGGCCGGTGACCGTGTCACGCGTACCCAGCACGAGATGCGGCTGGTGCTTGATACCGCCTTCGGCAACGATCGAGGTGGCCTGCGCCAGCTGCAGCATCGTGAAGCTGTTGTAGCCCTGGCCGATACCGAGCGAAATCGTTTCACCGGCGTACCACTTCTTGGCCTCGGGCCGCTTGTAGGCGTTGCGCTTCCACTCCTGACTCGGCAGCACGCCGCGCAATTCGCCACTCAGATCGATGCCGGTGATCTGCCCGAAGCCGAGCGGCTTCATGAAGTCGTGAATCAGGTCGACGCCCATCTCGTTGGCGAGCGAATAGAAATAGATGTTGCTCGACAGCTGGATGGCGCGCCGCATGTCGACGCCGCCCAGGTTGCCCTCGGGGCTGCCGAAGCGGTGCCCGGCAAAGTTGTAGTAGCCGGGGTCGTTCACGATCACATTCGGCCCGCGCTTGCCGGTCTGCAGGGCGGCCAGTGCCATGAAGGGCTTGTAGGTCGAGCCGGGCGGGTAGGTGCCGCGCAGCGCACGGTTCAGCAGCGGCTTGTCGAGCGACTCGCTCAGTTCTTTCCAGCTCTCGGTGTCGATGCCTTCGACGAACAGGTTGGGGTCGAAGGTCGGCTTGCTGACGAAGGCCAGAACTTCGCCGGTCTTGGGGTCGATCGCCACCAGCGCGCCGCGCCGGTCACCGAACATGTCTTCGACCATCTTCTGCAGCTTGATGTCGAGCGCCAGCATGACGGTGTTGCCTGGCGTCGCCGGATGGCCCGCCAGTCGCCGCACGGCGCGACCACCAGCCGAGGTTTCCATTTGCTCGACGCCCGTCAGGCCGTGCAGCTCTTTCTCGTAGCTTTGCTCGACGCCGAGCTTGCCGATGTATTCGGTGCCTTTGTAGTTGGCGAAGTCCTCGTCTTCCCAATCTTCCATCGCCGCTTTTTCGGTCTGGTTGATGCGGCCGATATAGCCGAGCACATGGCTCGCGATCTCGCCGTTGGGGTAGTTGCGAAAGAGCCGTGCCTTGATCTCGACACCCGGAAAGCGATAGCGCTGTGCCGCGAATCGCGCCACTTCTTCGTCGCTAAGGCGTGTGCGAATAGGCACCGAATCGAAGCTGCGCGAGTCTTCGCGCAGGCGCTTGAAGCGGCGTCGGTCGCGCGGCGTGACATCGACCACCTCGGCCAGGCCATCGATGGTCGCATCGACATCGACAGCCTTCGACGGCGTGATCTCCAGGGTGTAGGCCGAGTAGTTCGACGCCAGGATGATGCCGTTGCGGTCGAGGATGAGGCCCCGGTTGGGCACCACCGGCACAACGGCCGTGCGGTTATTTTCAGCCTGTTCGGCCAGGTCTTCGTGCCGCACGACTTGCAGGTACACGAGCCGCATGCACAGCAGGCCGAAGGCCACCAGCACCGCGAGCCCGGTGACGATGACGCGGCGCTTGAAGCGCGCGACCTCGGCAGCGACGTTGAGTATTTCAGTCATGGGGCAAACGAGCTTAGGCGGGATGCCGCGTCAGGGCAAATCGAAGGCAGATCGAACAGGCCCGAGCGTTGCTCACAGCGGACGGTTGGCGTCGGGCTCGGGCGTGCGACGCTGGGGTGCCAGCAACAGCAGGCTCGCCAACGGCCAGAGGATGGTTTCGATGACCGGCGACACCAGCAGGTTCCACCCGGGGAACACGCCGCCACCGATCATGCGAATGGCCAGTTCGATGACGTGCGACAGCGCGAAGAGCGGCAGCACTTGCAGCGCCTGCGAGGCCACCGGATACCAGAGCAGCCGCCGATGAATCGCGATCGCGAAGTAGCCCAGCGTGGTGTACGACAACGCATGCTGGCCGAGCATCGCCGATTGATGCACGTCCATCACCAGGCCGAAAGCGAACGCGACGCCGATGCCGATGCGGGTCGGCTGGTGCACGCTCCAGAAGACGATGGCCAGCGCCAGCAGGTCGGGCGTCCACGCCGCGCGTCCGATCGGGATCATGTTGAGCAGCAGCGCCACGAACAGGCTGGTCCACATGAAAAGCGGACTGAGGGGGAGCAGCAACTGCTGCTGGCCGGGTCGCATGATCATGGTTGGCGCTCCTTGGGTTTCGGCTTGGCGGCGGGCTTCTTCTCAGCTGCTTTTTCCGCTGCCTTGTCGGCCTTTTTCTTTGCGGCCGCCGCAGCCGCTGGCGCGGCGGACGGTGCCGGCTTTGGCGGCGTGTTGGCACCGGTCGGCGCCAGCACCAGCACATAGCGCGGCGAGCTCACATGGGCCAGTGGCAGGCAATGGATGCGCGCGAAAGCGGAGTCGGCGCGGCGCTCGATACGGTCGATCTTCGCGACCGGCAAGCCCGCCGGATAGACGCCGTCGACGCCGCTGGTCGACAGCAGATCGCCCTCTTGCAAGTCCGAGTTCGCGGCCATGAAGCGCAGCTCGAGCCCGCCGCCGTGCGCATTGGCATCGCCAAACGCCACGCTGCGCGCGCCGGTGCGGGTGTTTTGTACCGGAATCGCCAGGTCGCGATCGATCACCAGCGTGATCTCGCTGGTGAAGGGCTGCACCTGCGTGACCTGACCCAGCACCCCGTGCTCGTCGATGACCGGCGAGCCCGCGGCAATGCCGTGCGTCATGCCCTGGTCGATCACGACTTTGCGGGTGTAAGGGTCGGCTGCGTCATAGAGAACCTCGGCCGCACGCGATGGCGTCGGCGTGCTCGCGCGCAGTTCGAGCAACGACCGCAGCCGCGAGTTTTCTTGCAACAGGGTGTCGGACTGGCTGGCGCGCTCGGACTGCACCGCCAGCGCCTTGCGCGCATCGGATTCGCCGCTCTGCGCCGTTTGCAGATCTTCGAGGTAACGACCGCCGCCGACCATCGCCTGCACCGGTTTCAGTGCCAGCCACTGCACCGGATACAGCACGGCACCGATGGCCGCGCGCAGCGGTTGCACGATGTGGAACCGGGCATCGGCCACCATCAGGAACAGCGCTAGCGCGCTGAAAAAGACCAGCTTGCTGAGTGCCGACGGCCCCTGGTTGAAGAGGGGCGGGGCGGTGCGGTCAAGGGTACCGAGCGGCATGGCGCTTTATGCCACACGAGTGGCTTGTTTCAGGGCTGCCGTGGAGCCGGCTTTGCCGGGACGCTGGCAGCGTCCCCGGCCGGGGGTGGGAGCGCGACACGAACTGCGCGCGACCTGGGCGCGAGCAACCTCACTCCGACGTGAAGATGCTTCCAAGACGGTCCATGCGTTCCAGGGCGATGCCGCAACCGCGCACCACGCAAGTCAACGGGTCTTCGGCGACGAGCACAGGCAGACCGGTTTCCTCGGCGAGCAGGCGATCAAGATCGCGCAGCAGCGCACCACCACCGGTCAACATCATGCCGCGCTCGGCGATGTCAGCGCCCAGTTCGGGCGGGGTCTGTTCCAACGCGTTCTTAACGGCCGAAACGATGTTGTTGAGCGGATCGGTCAGCGCTTCCAGCACTTCGTTGCTGCTGATGGTGAAGCTGCGCGGCACGCCTTCGGACAGGTTGCGGCCCTTGACTTCCATCTCCTTGACTTCGGAGCCCGGGAAGGCCGACCCGATGGTCTTCTTGATGACTTCGGCCGTCGGCTCGCCGATCAGCATGCCGTAGTTGCGGCGGATGTAATTGATGATGGCCTCGTCGAAGCGGTCGCCACCGACGCGGACGCTGCCTTTGTAGACCATGCCGCCGAGCGAAATCACACCGACTTCGGTGGTGCCGCCGCCGATGTCGACGACCATCGAGCCCGACGCTTCCGACACCGGAAGGCCGGCACCGATCGCCGCGGCCATCGGCTCTTCGATCAGGTAGACCGACGTGGCGCCGGCCGCTTCAGCCGCGTCCTTGATGGCGCGGCGCTCGACCTGGGTCGAACCGCAGGGCACGCAGATGATGATGCGCGGACTCGGCGTGAACAGCGTGCGCGGGTGCACCATCTTGATGAACTGCTTGATCATCTGTTCGGTGATCACGAAGTCCGCGATGACGCCGTCTTTCATCGGGCGGATCGCCTCGATGTTGCCCGGCACCTTGCCAAGCATGGCCTTGGCCTCTCGCCCGACCGCTTGAATGACCTTCTTGCCATGCGGGCCGCCTTCGTGGCGGATGGCGACTACCGATGGCTCGTCGAGCACGATGCCCTTGCCGCGCGCGAAGATCAGGGTGTTGGCCGTACCGAGGTCAATTGCGAGATCGGTAGAAAAATACCGACGGAAAGTACCGAACATGAAGGGGTCCTCTGCGGGCACGGCATGCGCTTCGGCATGGCATCGCCCTTGGTTTGACAGGTGAAATTGAGGGCTTTTGCGGCAAATGCCGGCGCGTTCGCGGGGGTTGCGGCAAAGGCGGGATAATAACCGAATCCCCTGTCTTTTTCACGTTTGCACGCCCCTCAAGGGTGCAATGCCACCGGTGCTTTCACCGGACCAAGCCACTCTCCCGATGTCACTTTCCGCTTCCGATATTGCGCGCATCGCTTCGCTGGCGCGCCTGCAACTCGTCCCCGACGAGAGCGAGCGCCTGCAAGGCCAGATCAACGGCTTTTTCGAACTGGTCGAGCGGATGCGCGCCGTCGACACCGCCGGAATCGAGCCCTTGGCGCATCCGGTGGCCGCCATCGAAGACATCACGCTGCGCCTGCGCGACGACGTGGTGAGCGAGCCGAACAACCGCGAAGCCAATCAAAGAAGTGCCCCCGCCGTCGAGGCAGGCCTGTTCCTGGTGCCGAAGGTGATCGAATGAGAGGCAAGCAGATTCACGAAAAAGGCGTGGCCGAGCTGGCGCGTGCACTCGCCGCACGCGAAGTCTCGGCCGTCGAAGCCGCGCAACACTTTCTCGGTCGCATGAAGTTGCATGAAGCGCTCGGCGCCTTCGTCGCGGTCGACCCGGAGGTCACGTTGACCCAGGCCCGTGCAGCCGATGCATCGATTGCGGCCGGCAACGCACCCGCGCTCGCCGGCGTGCCGATCGCGCACAAAGACATCTTCGTGACGCTCGACTTCCCGACCACCGCGGGCTCACGCATCCTGGCCGGCTACCGCTCGCCCTTCGATGCGACCGTGGTGCGCAAGCTGGCCGAGGCCGGAGCCGTGACGCTCGGCAAGCTCAGCTGCGACGAGTTCGCCATGGGCTCGGCCAACGAGAACGTTGCCGTGCCTGCGGTCGGCCACGACAAGGCCGTGCCGGTGCAAAACCCGTGGGATCGGGCGCGCATTCCGGGTGGCTCGTCCGGCGGCAGTGCAGCAGCAGTGGCCGCGCGACTGGCACCGGCCGCCACAGGCACCGACACCGGCGGCTCGATCCGCCAGCCCGCATCTTTCTGCGGCGTGACCGGCATCAAGCCGACCTACGGCCGCGCCTCGCGCTACGGCATGGTGGCCTTTGCGTCGAGCCTGGATCAGGCCGGCCCGATGGCCCGCTCGGCTGAAGACTGCGCCTTGCTTCTGTCGGCCCTGTGCGGACCCGATCTGGATCGCGATTCGACTTCGATCGACCGGTCCGTCGAGAACTACGCACTGACGCTCGGCGCATCGCTCGAAGGTTTGCGCATCGGCGTTCCGAAAGAATTTTTAGGAGACGGTGTCGCGCCCGGCGTGCGCGCTGCGGTCGATGCAGCACTTGCCGAATACGAGAAGCTAGGTGCCCGCCGCGTCGAGGTGAGCTTGCCTCGCACCGAACTGTCGATCCCGGTCTACTACATCATTGCCGCGGCCGAAGCCTCGAGCAACCTGAGCCGCTTCGACGGCGTCAAGTTCGGCCATCGCGCCAAGCAGTACAGAGACCTGGCCGACATGTATGGCAAGACGCGCGAAGAAGGCTTCGGCGACGAGGTCAAGCGCCGCATCATGATCGGCACCTACGTGCTGAGCCACGGTTACTACGATGCTTACTACCTGCAGGCGCAAAAAGTGCGCCGCATGATCGCCGACGACTTCCAGCAGGCCTTTGCGCAATGCGACGTCATCGCCGGCCCGGTGGCACCCACGGTCGCGTGGAAGTTCGGCGAGCATGGCAACGACCCTGTCGCCGACTACCTGGCCGACATCTTCACCCTCCCCGCCTCGCTCGCCGGCCTGCCGGGCATGAGCCTGCCGGCCGGTTTCGATGGGCACATGCCCGTTGGCCTGCAATTGATCGGCAACTATTTCGGCGAAGCGAAGTTGCTGAATGCAGCGCATCGTTTTCAACAAGCGACCGATTGGCACACACGTACGCCGGAGGGCTTTTGAGATGAGCCAACCCGTGATGAACTCTTTTGAACAGATGCAGGAAGGCCGACCGACCGGCCCGTTGGTGCGTGGCTACGAAGTCATCATCGGCTTCGAGACGCATGCGCAGCTGTCGACTGCCAGCAAGATTTTCAGCCGTGCCTCGACCGCCTTCGGTGCCGAGCCCAACACGCAGGCCTGCGCGGTCGATCTGGCGCTGCCGGGCACGCTGCCGGTCATGAACCGGGGCGCAGTCGAACGCGCCATCAAGCTCGGCTTGGCGCTCGGCGCGACCATCGCGCCGCGCAGCGTGTTCGCGCGCAAGAACTACTTCTATCCCGACCTGCCCAAGGGCTACCAGATCAGCCAGTTCGAGATTCCGGTAGTGCAGGGCGGCGAGGTGACTTTCTTCGTGGGCGACGAATCGAAAACCGTGCGCCTGGTGCGCGCGCACCTCGAGGAAGACGCGGGCAAGTCGCTGCACGAGAACTTCATCGGCCAATCGGGCATCGATTTGAACCGTGCGGGTACCCCGCTGCTCGAAATCGTGAGCGAGCCCGACATGCGCTCGACCGCCGAGGCCGTGGCGTATGCGAAAGAGCTGCACAAGATCGTGACGTGGATCGGCATTTGCGACGGCAACATGCAGGAAGGCAGCTTCCGTTGCGACGCCAACGTGTCGGTGCGCAAGCCCGGCCAGCCGTTGGGCACGCGACGCGAGATCAAGAACCTGAATAGCTTCAAGTTCATGCAGCAGGCGATCGACTACGAGATCCGCTGGCAGATCGAAGAGATCGAAGATGGCCGCAAGGTACAGCAGGCAACCATTCTTTTCGACCCGGACTCGGGCGAGACGCGCGCTATGCGGACCAAGGAAGACGCGGCCGACTACCGCTACTTTCCCGATCCGGACTTGCCGCCACTGGCAATTGCGCAAGACTGGATCGACCGCGTCAAGGCTGAGATGCCGGAACTGCCACGTGCGATGGCGGCGCGGTATGTGACGGAACACGGACTTTCCGATTACGACGCGGCGCAACTTACGCAGAGCACGGCACTGGCGCGCTACTTCGACGACACGGTCGCGGCAGGTGCTGCGCCAAAGCTCGCAAGCAACTGGATCACCGGCGAGATGGCAAAGCTGCTGAATGCGCAGGAAATCGGAATTCAAGAATCTTGGGTGAGCGCGACTTTGTTGGCGTCGCTCATTGGCCGCATTGCTGATGGAACGATCTCAAACAATGCAGCCAAAGAAATACTCAGCCTTCTGTGGGGCGCAGGAGAGATGAGTGGCGCTCCTGTGGCGGAGGCATATGTCGGCAGAGCAGCCGATTATTTAGCACGCGTCGATGCGCTGATCGAGGCCAAGGGCCTGAAGCAGATGAGCGATACAGGCGCCCTCGAAGCCATCGTCGACGGCGTGTTGGCGACCAACCAGAAGAACATCGACGAGTACCGCGCCGGCAAAGAGAAAGCCTTCAACGCGCTCGTCGGTCAGGTGATGAAGGCCAGCCAGGGCAAGGCCAACCCGGCACAGGTCAACGCGCTCTTAAAGTCGAAGTTGAGCTAGCTCAGCAGAGCCGGCGCCCGCGGGAGCGTCGGCTATTTCGCCGTGCCGCCAGCGTCTGATGTCCAGAGCTGGCGCAGCTTGATTCGCTCATCATCGAAGCGCGAATTCACTCGCTTCTTCTCATCTTCCTGGTCGCTGACAAAGCGGTTTTGCACCGCCATGCTCTGCACGTTGTCGTCGAGCTTGCGGCGAACGGCACCCGGGGCACGGCCGATGTCGCTTTTGTAGAACTCGAGCTCTTCGTCGATTTTCTTGCGCTCGTCGGACAGCTCGGCCAGGCGCTTCTTTGCTGCCTGGGTCACAGCGTCGATCTGCACGAGTGCCTCGGCTCGCTCCCGGTTGTGCGCCGCGGCGTTGGGGTATCGGACCAGCAGCGCGCGTTCCCGTCGCCGCTCTTCGAGCTGGCGCGCCTGAAGCAGCGACTGCTGCCTCGCGCGTTCCTCGCGCTCGGCCGATTCTCGTGCGGTGTAAGTCGGCTCGACCGTGCGGCGCGTGGTGCCGCTCGGGTTGAGTTCGCGCTGCTCGCGGTCGATGCAATCGGCGATGGGGCGATCGGCGGTGATGATGCGGCCGCGCGAATCGGTGCAGCTGTAGATGCCGCCGCTCGGACCGCCCGAGTTGGCTGTCGTCTGCGCTGTCGCTGCGCCTCCAACGAGCAAAAGTACTGCCGACAAGATCGCGAGAAAATTATGTGTGCGCACCAGAAATCCTGTCTTTCAGCCGACCAAAAATGCTCAAGCGCCGTAGCGTTTTCGGTAAGCCATAACTCCCTCGCGATGAACGCCCAGCGAGGAGTCTGTGCGTTCCGAGAGGTACTGTAGCAAGTCGTCCAGCGTGGCGATCGCCACCACCTGCATACCGAGCCGATTACGCACATATTGCACAGCGCTGTGGTCGACATCGATGCCGTTCTCCGTCGCTTTTTCTTGTCGGTCGAGGGCGATCACCACGGCCTGCGGCGTAGCCCCGGCGGCGCGGATCGCTTCGATCGATTCGCGCACAGCGGTGCCGGCCGACATCACGTCGTCGACGATCAGCACACGGCCCTGCAGCGGCGCACCGACCAGTACACCTCCTTCGCCGTGGTCCTTGGCTTCCTTGCGGTTGTAAGCAAACGGCACGTTGCGGCCACGCCGGGCCAGCTCCGCCGCCACCGTCGCCCCCAATGGAATGCCCTTGTAGGCCGGGCCGAAGATCATGTCGAACTCGATGCCGCTTTCAATCAATCGGTCTGCATAGAATTCAGCCAGCCGCATCAGCTTGGCGCCATCGTCGAACAGGCCCGCGTTGAAAAAGTAGGGACTCATGCGACCGGCCTTGGTCTTGAACTCGCCGAAGCGCAGCACCCCGGAATCGATCGCGAACTGCACGAAGTCCAGCGCGACCGAACGGCCAGCCTCATTCAATTCAGTCAACTCAGCCATCGGGAATTCCTTTGTTCAAACTTACAAGCCTCAACCTCAACGGCCTTCGTTCGGCAACGACCAAGGGCGTGGCCAACTGGGTGGCCGAACTGGCGCCGGATTGTATTTGCATGCAGGAAATCCGCGTCCAGGCAAGCGATGTCGAAGGCCGATTCGAAGAAATGGCCAACCTGAAAGGCCACTTCCATTTCGCCGAGAAAAAGGGTTACGCCGGCACCGCCATCTACACGCGCCATGCGCCGAGCGACGTCGTCATCGGCTGGGGCGACGCCGAGTTCGATGCCGAAGGCCGTTACCTCGAGCTGCGCTTCGACACCCCTGCGCGCAAGCTGTCGATCATCAGCTGCTACTTCCCCAGCGGCAGCTCGGGCGAGGAACGGCAGGCGGCCAAGTTCCGTTTCCTCAAGGGCTTCTTTCCGCATCTGACCGCGTTGAAGAAAGAACGCGAGTTCATCCTGTGCGGCGACATCAACATCGCGCACCAGCAGATCGATTTAAAGAACTGGCGCGGCAACCAGAAGAACAGCGGCTTCTTGCCTGAAGAGCGCGCCTGGATGACGCGACTGCTCGATGCCGGCACCGAGGGCGCCGGACTGGTCGACGTCTATCGCATGCTGCAGCCCGAGACCACTGACGCGGCCTACACGTGGTGGAGCAACCGTGGTCAGGCCTATGCCAACAACGTGGGTTGGCGTCTCGACTACCACTTGGCGACGCCAGCGCTCGCTCACTTGGCACAGCACGAGTCGATCTTCAAGACCGTCAAGTTCAGCGACCACGCGCCGATCACCGTCGACTACGATTTTTCGCTTTGAAGATGTAAAAAGCCCCGAATTCAGGGGAAAGGTAAGCCGTTTGCATTAACTGCTGGCCGCAATTTTTCTCCCGAAATATTCCGTTGCATTTAGAGTTGGTTGCATGGCCCACCGCTATCACGCCGTTCAGGATCCAGCGCATTTTTGGCGCCAGTTTGGCGTTCAGCCGCCGGCCGTGGCGCCTGAAGTTCGCGTCCACGATCAAGGCGTGTTCGTCTGCCGACCGCGCACCGACGCGGCCCGCGGCGGCAAGCTACCTCGCTTTGAAGCCGCGGCCGGCCGCTGGGGTTTGATCCCGCTGTCTTCACCGGACGGTCGTGACCGCCTTACGCATGAAGCAGCCAGCGAAACCGCCGCGACCGAACGCAACTTCTATCAGCCATGGAAACGCTCGCACCGCTGCGTGGTGGTTGCCGATGCGTTGTTCGAAACGACCGACACCGGCAGCGAAATTCGCATCGAGCGATTCGATGGCGCACCGTTTTGCATCGCCGGACTGTGGAATGGCTGGCGCTCGCCACAAGGCGCGTGTGTCGAGAGCTTTGCGCTGCTGACGATCGACGCCACCGAAGACGCGCTCATGCAGCAACTCAGGGGCGAACGTCCGCGGCGGCGCCCTGTGATCCTGCCCGACGGCTGGGTCGACGAGTGGCTCTATGCGCCCATCGAAGAAACATCGGCATTCCTTCGGCCGTATCCGCTGCAGATGTGGGTGACCGAAGTACCGATCGCACTGCCGAAGCAGACAACGTCGGTCGAGGCCGCCAGCTTCGGTTGAGCTTGGGCTCAGGCCAGTTCGAACAGAACGTCCTGGGCACCTTCCCACAGCACTTTGCGGCCGAGCGCCTGAAGTTGATCCCGCCCTTCGACGATCGTCAGGAAGTGATTGCCCGCCAGCGGCCCCATGCGGCTCGCGAAGCTGCACGGTCCATACGCCCAGATGATCTCGGTCTCGCTGTAGCCGCCCGGGTAGAACAGGATGTCGCCGCGTGATGGATGGGCGGTGTGATTCTCGAAGCCGACGCCCAACTGAAAGTCGCCGAGCGGAACCCAGCAGCCCTCGCCGCTCCATCGCACATGAATCAGCTTCTGCCGATACGGCAGCAGCTTGGCAAAAGCAGCCACGGTGAGCGGTGCGTCCGGATGGGTTTCGGCGACGAAGTGAAGGCCGCCGGCGGTGATGTCGAGTCGTGTCATGCGAGATTCAAAGATTGAGATATTGAAAGTGGGTCAGTCGCAGCAGCCACCGAAGTGGCCGCTGCGATAGAACGGCGCGAGGTCCTCGGACAGCGCCTGTACCGTGCCGCGCCATGAAGCGCTGGCCGCATCGCTGGACAGAGCCGCGCGCATTCGCGCCAACAACTCGGCACGCAAGGCCGTCTCGTCGATGCCGGTCACACGGCCGCCTTCGACCACGCTGCGGCCGGCGATCAACACCTGCGCGATGTGGCGGCCATTGCCGCGCGCCAACAACAGATCGAGCGGATCGATGTCGGAGAACAGCGCATCGTCGTCGAGCGCATCCCAGTCGAGCAGCACGATGTCGGCCGGCGCGCCGGGCTCGATGCGTCCACCACTACGCAAGGCGCCCCCCACGCTGCGCGGACCGTGTCGCGCCGCAAAGCCCCACAGCTGATCGCGCGTCATCGTCGTGTCGAAGCCCCAGCCACGGTGCAGCGAATAGGCGAGCCGCATCTCGCGCAGCGCATCGTCGTCTTCATCGAACGCCATACCGTCGAGGCCCATCGCCACGCGACAGCCTCGCTTCAGCATCTCGGGCAGTGGCGCGATGCCCGACTTGAGGCCGAGGTTGGAGCTGGTGTTGACTGCGATGGTCACCCCGCGCTCGGCCAGCAGCGCCAGCTCGTCGCCGCGCGCCCAGGTGCAATGCGCCAGCGTGAGACGCGGACTCAAGAAGCCGATGCTGTCGAGAAATTGAACGATGCCGCCGGGATGCGCCGCATCGGCCCATGCGCGCTGGTACTTGGTTTCCAGCAGGTGCATGTGCACGGGCCGGCCGGTGTCAGCGGATGCTTGTGCAATCGCTTCGAGCAACGGCGTGCTGCACCACTGCACGGCGGCCGGGCCGTACTGCACGGTGACGTGATCGCTATAACCACCTTCGCTCACCATCGCAGCGACCTCGTCCACCAACGCGAGTTGCTGGGCCGGCGCCATCGGCTTGACCGACAGCCGCTGCGCGACCGCGTTGCGAATGCCCGGCCGCAGTGCCTTCAACACCGTCGCGTCGTCGCAATAGGCGATGCCGTTGCGGTCGCGCATCGCGATCGCGAAGCCGATGCGCACACCGACATCACTCGCCGCCCGTGCCACCGCGCGGGCCTCGTCGACATACGGCATGCCGCCCTGCACCCGCGTGTAGTGAACCATCAAATTGGCGACGCCGTGACGCACCGAGCGCGCAAAGGATGTGGCGGCGCACAGGTAAGGGTCGACGCCGGGCGCGAGGCCGAGGTAGGGGAGCCAGCTTTCGAGCGGCTGGTTGAAGGCGCCGAGAGTGGCGCTGCGGACGGTGCGGGCGTGGTCGTGGGCGTTGGACAGCGCCGGCAAGGCCAGCAGGCGACGCGCCGTGACTGCGGCGCCCAGTGCCTCCAGCGCATCGATCGATGCCACGCGACCGCCCGAAACTGCCACTCGCACATCGGCCTGCGCAGGCGCAGCGCCGGGGTCGGTCAACAGCCAGGCGCAATCAAAGCTTTGTCGGGTCGGCGTAGCGTCAGGCATCTGGGGTGTCGTCATTTCAGTGCGAATTGTGCGGGTCGAAGCGCAGGCCCCGCCCGGGTTGGCGTTGCGCATCATGGCTTTCAGCCAGCGACCGCGAAGATCGCGGCGACCGGACCACCGCCCGCTGGCCCCTGGTGCTCGGCACCGCCCGAGACGTAGAGGGCAGTCTGGCCGACCACCGAGGCCAGCACGGCGCCGACCGCCGCGCGGGCATGCCGCGTGGCGTTGATGTCGGAGTCGTTCAGCATGGTGTGACGGGCGCCGCGCACCAGCCCACTTGGGCTGGCCTCGGCCTTGGCCAGCAGGTTGACCAGACGTGCCGCGATGGCATCGGCATCGCGCTCGGGGTCGAGCCCGAAGGCTTCGCGCAGCAGGCGGCGCACGCTGCTGGCATCGACCGCGTCCTGCATCACCGTGTGCGCGATGCGGTAAGCCGATGCGCTGCCGATGGCCTCGCCCAGCACGATGACGACGTTGCCTTCGAGCTCGATGCCGGCCGAACACGAGGCCCGTGCCGAATACAGCGCGCTGTCTTGCAGGATCGCCGCCTCATCGACTGCGGGCAATTCGCCGAGTGCCAGCCCGACGCCGAGCGCCGAGGCGCCACGCGACCATCCCATCGACTCATAGCTGTCACGCGTGACGGTCACTTCGCCGCGCAGTTGTGCCGCCAGCACCTTGGCGGATGTGAGCAACGGGCACTTGACCTGCACGAAGTGCACGTCGGCCGCATCGTCGATGCCCGCATCGTGCATCGCGGCCTGCACCGCTTCTGCCGTGGCCGCTACCTGCGCTATGCGGCCGATCTCTTCGGGTGCGAAGGCGCGCGTGTGCGCCGTGCCGATCACCAGGCGCTTCTCGCCCGACACGCTCGCGGCATCGCTGACATCGATGAAGCCACGCGTGAACACCGTGAAGTGCGGCGACAGCACGCCCTCGGTGCCGCCCGACATCACGAGCGCCACGCGGTCGTGCACCTGCGCCACCGTGCAGCGGAGATGCGGCGCGAGGAAGTGGCACCAGGCCGTGGCGGCGAAGTCGCGTGTGTGGTCGTTGACGCAGCCGTTGCCTTCGGTCTTGCCCATCACCGCGACGATGTGTGCCGGGTCGAGCCGCCCCGCGTCGATCAGCGCCTGTACGCCCGAAAGGTCCGCCGGACCACTGCATGACACGCGAAATACATCGACCTTCTGCGCCTTGCCAGATGATGTTGACGTGCTCACAACGTGTACTCCAGCGCGGCCACCAGCGGCAGAGGGCTGAGCGGAATGCCGGGCGGCGTGGCGCCGATGGTGCTGACGAAACTGACATGGTCGGCATGGAGTTGCCATGCGTTGTGCGCGACGGGGCCGAACGACGCCGCTTCGAGCAGCGTCGGCGCCAAATTGGGGCGTGGGGAGCGCGCGGAGGCTTTCATGCTCATCGCCTTGCAGCCGCCGTGCCAATCAGCGCTTCGCCTTGTCGCTTTATCTCGATCTCCGAATCACGCCGTCCCGCAGTTGCCCAGCCATGCGTCGTTCAAGCCGTCCTCAGTGCGTGTCGTGGCCGACGCGATCCAACTAAAAAGCCCGCACTTCGCCGCGCGGCACGAAGCGGCCCATACTGGCGCGCCCCAGCCACTGCGGCCCATCGACGATCAGCTGGCCGCGGAGAAATACCTTTTCGACGCGACCGCGCAGCGTGCGTCCCTCCAGCAAGGTGTAGTCGCAATGGCTGTGCAAGTGCTCCGCGTGGATGGTCTGGCTGGCGTTGGGGTCGAACAGCACCACGTCGGCATCGCTGCCGACGGCGATCGTGCCTTTCTTCGGAAACAGGCCGAACAGCTTGGCCGGCGTGGTCGCGGTCAACTCGACGAAGCGATTCAGCGACAGCTTGCCCTGCATCACGCCGATGTCGAACAGGCTGACCAGGCGCGTTTCAATGCCGGGGGCACCGTTCGGAATTTGCGAGAAATCATCCTTGCCGCGCATCTTCTGCAGGCGGTAGCCGAGGTGGCCCTCTTTCATGCAGAAAGGGCAATGGTCGGTGGCGATCACCTGCAAGTCGTCGTAGCGCAACGCCCGCCACAAATGCTTCTGGTTGTCGGCGCTGCGCAGCGGCGGCGTCATCACGTACTTGGCGATTTCCAGGTCGTCGCTTTGGTACACCGAATCATCGAACAACAGGTAGTGCGGACAGGTTTCGGCAAACACCGGGATGCCCTCGGCGCGCGCGGTGACGATGTGCTTGAGCGCCTCGTTGCTCGACACATGGACAAAGTAAATCGGCGCCTGGGCCAGCTCGGCCAGCCGGATGCCGCGGTGCGTCGCCTCGCCTTCCAGAATGGCCGGACGGGTCAGTGCGTGATAGCGCGGCGAGGTGTGGCCCGCCTCCAGCGCCTCCTGGATCAGCAGGTCGATCACCGTGCCGTTTTCCGCGTGCAACGCCACCATGCCGCCGTCCGCACCGACCTGGCGCAGCATCCGAAAGATGGACGCATCGTCAGCCATCATCACGCCGGGGTAGGCCATGAACATCTTGAAGCTGGTCACCCCCTCGTGGTGCATGGCGTGCCGCACGTCTTGCAGCACCTGGGCGTCGACCCGCGTGACGATCACATGCAAGCTGTAGTCAACCGCGACTTGCGACTCGGCACTGCGCTGGGTGCGGGCGATCGCCCCGAGCGGCGAATCGGTCGCGGTTTGCAGCGCGAAGTCGACCACGGTGGTGGTGCCGCCAAAAGCAGCGGCCTTGGTGCCACTTGCAAAGGTGTCGCAGGTCACCGTCGGGCCGATCACGTTTTCCAGATGCACATGGGTGTCGACGCCGCCGGGCAGCACATACAGGCCGGTGGCGTCGATCACCAGCACATCGCCGCCGACTTCCAGCGCGTGACCGATGGTGTGGATCACGCCGTCTCGCATCAGCACGTCGGCCACGTAGTCGTCGCTGGCGGTGATGACGCGACCATTGCGAATCAGGGTGGCGGAGCGGGTGCTGGGCATGGTGAAGGTGGGTGGTTAAGGGCTCGCTTCAGTTTGCAAAATCCGTACCCGACCTGGTGGCGCCGCAGCACTGGCGTCACCGACAACGCAGAGCGCGATCTAGCAACAATCGCTCAGGTACCGGGTCAGCGACTCCTGCACGCGTTGCGGTTCCAGGCCGCGCACGATCACCACCAGCCGCGACTGGTGGTCGTCGCTCGGCCAGCGCGCCAGGTGCGTCGGTGGGTGCACCAACTGCTGGACGCCGTGCACCACCACCGGCGCCTCGGCCCCTTCCACGTTGAGCAGGCCTTTGACGCGCAGCACCTGCGCGCCATGGGCATGCAACAGCAGCGACAGCCAGACGCTGAAGACGGTCCAGTCGACGGCCTCGGGCAAGTCCAAGGCAAAGGCCACGATGTCGCGATGCACGTTGGCGTCCGCGGCGGCAGGCCCTCCGGGCGCAGCCAGCGCCAGGTAGTTGCGTTGGCGGCCGGCTTGCAACCAGCTGGCGACTTCTTCGGTCTTGCCCGCAACATCGAAGACGTCAGCGCCCAGGATGGCGCGCGCGTCCAGCTGCGTGGGGTCGAGCGCCAGACACGGCGCGCTCGGGTTGACATGGGCCAACTGCAGCTGCAACGCCGGTAGCAACGCGGGGTCAACGATGTCGAGCTTGGTGAGCACCAGGCGGTCGGCCAGCGCCACCTGCTTTTGGCACTCGGGGTACTGCGCCAGATTGCCCGCGCCGTGGACCGCGTCCACCGTGGTGATCACATTGCCGACACGGAAGTGGTGCTGCAGCACCCGGTCGTACATCACGGTGGCGAGCACCGGCACCGGATCGGCCAGGCCGGTGGTTTCGATGATGAGCCGTACAAAAGCCGGTATCTCGCCGCGCTCGCGGCGCTCGTACAGGTCCCGCATGGCGCTCGCCAGGTCGCCGCGGATGGTGCAGCAAATGCAGCCCGACTGCAGCAAGACGATGTCGCCCTCGATGCGGTCGACCAAGTGGTGGTCGATGCCGATGTCACCAAACTCGTTGATCAATACGGCGCAGTTATTGAACAACGCATCGCGCAGCAGCCGGTTCAGCAGGCTGGTCTTGCCCGAGCCCAGAAACCCGGTCAGCACATTGACGGGAATCCGTTCGCTCATCGGCCGAAGCCCATCGTGTCGGGCTGCGCCAGCGGGTCCACGCTGCGCCCGGTGATCTCCTGCACGGCCTGCCAGACATGGGGCAGGCTATCGACCACCTGTTGCTTGCCAGTCAGGCCAGCCACCAGATAGAAGCGCCCTTGCCAGTCGCTGACCGTGACGCGGGCAGCGGCCAGCACCCGGTTGATGACCCGGATGCGTTTGGCCCGCTCGGCCCGGCGCGTCGGCGCCGACGCGCCTTGAATGCGGCCCGCGCCGCTGCTCCAGTGTTCCTCGCCGCCGAGCGAGCCGCAGACGCCGCACATGCTGTCAGGGGCTCAGGCTTTGACGCGAGGATGGCGCGCCGCAAAGTCGTTGGCCATCTCGTCCATCGTGACAAAGCGCACCCCGGGATGCGACTTGATGTACGCAAACAAACGCTCGAGCATCAGCAGCACCTGGGGCCGCCCGGCCACATCGGGGTGGATGGTGATGGGGAACACCGCGTAGTCCATTCGCGGTAGACCCAGTCGAACTGGTCGCGCCACATTTGCTCGATGTCGCGCGGGTTGACGAAGCCATGGCTGTTCGGCGACTTCTTGATGAACATCATGGGCGGCAGGTCGTCGAGGTACCAGTTGGCCGGAATTTCAATCAGGTCGCTTTCGACGCCGCGCTGCAGCGGCACCATCCACTCGTCTGGCTTTTTGCCGTAGTCGATCGGCGTCCAGCTGTCGCCCACCCGCACGTAGTAGGGGGAAAAGTCGTTGTGCATCAGCGAGTGGTCGTACTTGATGCCCTTTTTCACCAGCAACTCGTTGGTGACTTTGGAGAACTCCCACCACGGCGCCACATAGCCGGTCGGACGCCGGCCCGACAGTTGCTCGACCAGCGCGATGCACTTGTCCAGCACGGCTTCTTCCTGCCCTGGCGTCATGGCGATCGGATTTTCGTGCGAATAGCCGTGGATCCCGATCTCGTGGCCAGCCTCGGCCACCGCCTTCATTTGCGATGGGAAGGTTTCGATCGAGTGCCCCGGAATGAACCAGGTGGTCTTGATGTCCATGCGCTCAAACAGCTTGAGCAAGCGCGGCGCCCCGACCTCGCCGGCAAACAGGCCGCGTGAAATATCGTCCGGCGAATCTTCCCCACCGTACGACCCCAGCCAACCGGCCACGGCGTCCACGTCGACCCCGAAGCCACACAAAATCTCTTTCGCCATCGTCTTTGCTCCTGAAAAAATCAATCTGAAAGCAGCGCTTGCATCGCGGGACGCCATGCGCCTGTATGGGAGTTCAACCGGCTGCGTGCCGCGCCATGTGCACCTGGTGCAGCGTGATCTTTCGCACCTCCGCCTGGCTCGTCTCGATGTGCGCGCGCAACAGCATCGCTGCCTGATCGCCGCGGTTCGCACGCACGGCTTTCAGGATCTTCGCGTGCTCGTCGTACGTCGCGTCGATGCGCGGCTGCTTGGTGAAGTCGAGGCGCCGGATGATGCGGATGCGGTCGGTCACATCGCGGTGCACGCGGGCCATCTCAGTATTGCCTGCGGCGGCGACCAGCGCGCAATGAAACTCCTCGTCCCACTGCGCGACCTGCGTCGCATCCGTGCTGCGTTGCGCGGCGGGTACCAGCCAGATGGCGACCAGCGTGTCGAGCATGGCGCGGTCGATGTGGCGGTCGGTTTCGCAAAGGCGATGTGCGGCCGTGGTCTCCAGCACCATGCGCAGGTCGTAGAGCTGTTCGAACTGGTCGAAGTCGAAAGGCAGCACGCGCCAGCCGCTCCTGAACAGCACCTCGACATAGCCTTCCTGCTGCATGCGAAACAGCGCCTGGCGCACAGGCGTCCGCGAGACGCCAAGCCGCTCGCTGATCTCGTTTTCAGTGAAGCGGTCGCCGGGCACCAAACGGAACTCGGCGACGTCGCGCTTCAGCTGCGCGTAGACCTCGTCGGCGCGAGTGCGAAACGGCACCGGAACAGGAACGACGATGGGGTCCGGCGTCGATGCAGCGGCAGCCGCAGCGACCGCAGCAGCGGAGCCGATAGGACGAGCGGCGCGCGTGGCAGGAGTACGGACGGTAGACACCTCGGAATGTTAGTCGCTGGCCGTGCCGCTTAAGGCGGTCAACACCGCGTCGCTCGGTGCGGTCCAGCCCACGATCGCGCCCTGCGCGCGAATCATGTCGATGGCCGCCGCCTTGAATGCGGGGAAGTAGCTCTCGGTGCAGTCTTCGAGCAGCAGCCCGTCGTAGCCGCGGTCGTTGGCTTCGCGCATGCTGGTCTGCACGCACACCTCGGTCGTCACGCCACCGAAGAGCAGGTGCGTGATGCCGCGCGCCTGCAGCGTTTCATGCAGCCCGGTCGCATAGAACATGCCCTTGCCCGGCTTGTCGATGACCAGCTCGCCTTCGACCGGCGCCAGCGCGTCGATGATCTGGTTGCCGGGCTCGCCCTTGACGAGGATGCGGCCCATAGGCCCTGGGTCGCCGATGCGCAGAGTCGGGTTGCCACGGCTCAACTTGGCGGGGGGGCAGTCCGACAGGTCGGCCTCGTGCGCCTCACGCGTGTGCACCACCAGGCCGCCGGCATCGCGCCAGGCTTTCAACATCGTCTGCGTCGCGGGCACGATGGCTTCGAGCAGCGTAACGTCGTTGCCGAGCGTCTCGCCGAAGCCGCCGGGCTCGATGAAGTCGCGCTGCATGTCGATCAGCACCAGGGCCGTGGTGTCGATGTCGAAGTCGTAGGCAAAGGGGTTGGCTTCCACGCGCATGGTGTGCTTCTCGGTTGGTTAGTGGTGCCCGCCGCCCATGTGCGCGCCGAGCACGTGCCGCTCGGCCGTGGCCGCAGGCGTCTCGAACACGACGCGGCCTTCACTCATGACCACGATGCGATCGGCCAGCTCCAGCAACTCGTCGAGGTCTTCGCTGATGAGCAGCACCGCGCCGCCCTTCTCGCGCACCTGCACGATGCGCGCGTGGATCTCGGCCACGGCAGCGAAGTCGAGCCCGAACACCGGGTTGGCCGCGATGAGCACGTTGATGTCGCCGGCCAGCTCACGGGCCAGCACGGCGCGTTGCACGTTGCCGCCGGACAGGCTGCGAATAGGAGCGTCCTCGCCTTGCGTCTTGACGCCGTACTCGCCGATCCACTCACGCGCGCGGCTGCGCCACACGGGAAAGTTCAGGATGCCGCCGCGTGCCAAAGGCGCTTGATCGAAGTCGCGCAGTGCCATATTCTCGGCCACGCTCAAGTCGGCGACGCAGGCATTGCGCAACGGTTCTTCGGGCAGGCTGCGCACTTTGAGTTCGCGGTTCTCGTCACGCTTGGCGCTGTAGGGCTGGCCCATCACCGTGACCTTGCCCGACAGCCGTGCACGCTGGCCGACCAATGCCTCGACCAGCTCGCGCTGACCGTTGCCCGACACACCCGCCACGCCGAGAATTTCACCCGAGCGCACCGACAAACTCAGGTCGTGCAAGGCCAGTGTGCCGCGGTCGCCCATGGCCTTCAGGTGCTCGACCTTCAATGCAATCGGCGCGTTGCTCGTCAGCGCCTTCATGCGGTGCCGCGCGCGGCCGGTTGGCGCCACGGCCTCCAGCGCGGCGGGGGCCTCGCCTTCGGGGGGCGGCGCCACGCCTTCGCCCATCATGGCGGCGGCCAGTTGCGCCGGGCTGGTCTGATCGACGCGGCAGTGCTGCACCGCCTGGCCGCGGCGCAACACCGTCACGCTGTCGGCATAGGCCATCACTTCGCGAAACTTGTGCGTGATGAGCAGCACGGTGCAGCGGCCGCTGCGGGCAAAGTCGCGCACATGGCCCAGCACCTCGTCGGCCTCTTGCGGCGTCAGTACCGAGGTCGGTTCGTCCAGGATCAACAGGCGCGGCCGCAGGTACAGCTGCTTCAACAGCTCTAGCTTCTGCTTTTCTCCGGCCGCCAACGACGAAGGCGTGACGTCGAGGTCGAGGCTGAAGGGCGTGGTCGCGAGAAATGCCTTCAGGTCGGCGCGCTTGGCTTTCCAGTCGATCAGCGCCGGCGTCTTGCCGCCGGCCAGCAACAGGTTCTCCGCCACCGTCATGCCCGGTGCCAGCGTGAAGTGCTGATACACCATGCCGATGCCCAAAGCGCGCGCGACGATCGGGTTGGCGATGTCTTGTTCCCGGCCGTCGATGAGGATGCCGCCTTCTTCAGCCCGCTGGAAGCCCGCCACGCACTTCACCAGCGTGCTCTTGCCCGCGCCGTTTTCTCCGAGCAGCGCGTGCACCGTGCCGGGCTCCACGTGCATCGTCACCGAGTCCATGGCGGTGAAGGCGCCGAAGCGCTTGGTGAGCCGGTAGGTGTCGAGCATCAGCGCGCCGGTGCCTGCGGGCAATGCGCCGATAGGGTGCGAGCGCGCTGCGATATCGGCGGGTGCACTGAGCTTTGCGGCCATGCGGTCTTTCAGTTGTCGAGCGCGTCGACCGCGTGGATCAACGCCGTCGACGTGGCATGCGCACCGAACACGCCGCCCTGCATCGTGATCATCTTCAACGCCGCCAGGTGGTTGCCGTGGTCCGTGGCGGCCGTGCAGTCGGACAGCAGCAGGCACTCGAAGGGGCGGTCGTTGGCATCGCGCAGGGTCGTGTGCACGCACACGTCGGTCGTGATGCCGGCGAGGATCAGGTTCTCGATGCCGCGCGTGCGCAGGATCAGTTCCAGGTCGGTCGCATAGAACGAGCCCTTGCCCGGCTTGTCGATGACCACTTCGCCCGGCAGCGGCGCCAGCTCGGGGATCAGCTGCCAACCCGGCTCGCCGCGAATCAATATGCGGCCGCACGGTCCGTCGTCGCCGATGCCGACGCCGTTGGCGCCGATCTGCCGCGAGCGCCAGCGCTTGTTGGCAGGCAGGTCGGCGAGGTCGGGCCGATGCCCTTCGCGCGTGTGAATGATGTGAAAGCCGAGCGGCCGCAACACGGCCAGCAAGCGTGCGATCGGCGCGATGGGTGCCTGCACAAGCGCGAGGTCATAGCCCATCACATCGACATAGCCGCCCTTGCCGCAGAAGTCGGTCTGCATGTCGATGACGATGAGCGCCGTGTTGGCCGGCCGCAGGTCGCCGTTGTAGGGCCATGCGTAAGGCTCGGCCGCAATGTGCAGCGCTGGCAAAGTGGCGCTGTCGGTCATGAATCGAGAGCCCTCCGGTGTGCCGAGTCGGGGTCTTGCGGAATGTCGGGCAGCGAGGCGGGGAGTTGCGGCACGAGCGGATGCGTCTCGTGGCCCTTGTAGGCACGCAGCGGCGCCGCAAAGCCGCACGAGGTGCCGTCGACCACCTGCACCTGATCGCTCCACGGCAGCTTGTAGCTGCCGGCCGCCATGTCCTGCATGTAGGTGTAGGGGCAGTCTTGCGCCCCGCCCTTCACCGCCACGTAGCCACGGTGGTAGAGCTGGTAGATGTTGTTCTCGACGCCCCATCCGGTGCGGGCTTCGCGCACGAGATCGGGCCGCAGTTCGCAAGTGATGATTTCGTCGACGCGGCTGCCGCCTTCGACCATCACCGTGCCGTCGAAGCTGCAGAACATGCCCTCGCCCATCGAGTCGAAGGAGCCGTCGCTACCGCACAGGCACACGCTCGCGGTGTAGGCCAGGTTGCAGAAGGCGTTGGCCTGGTTCGTGATCTTCCAGGCATGGCGGATCGGTGCGGTGTAGCCCGCAGTGCGCAGGATGATTTCAGCGCCCTTGTACGTGGCCTCGCGCGCCATCTCGGGGAACATGCCGTCGTGGCAGATGATGAGCGCGAGCTTGCTGCCGTTGGGGCCGTCGCACACCGGCACGCCGACGTTGCCGGGCTCCCACGGTTCGACCGGCACCCACGGATGGAGCTTGCGGTAGTAGAGCCGTATCGCACCCATGTCGTCGACGATGAGCCCCGTGTTGTACGGGTTACCGCCGGGGTTGGCTTCCATGATGGAGAAGCAGGCCCAGATGGTGTTGTCGACGCACGCTTGCCGCAGCGCCTTCACCTCGGGGCCATCGAGCTCGCACATGATCTCGGGCGAGGTGTCCATCGACAGCCCGTGCAGCGAATACTCCGGGAATACGACGAGATCCATCGTGCCCTGGTTGCGCCGCGCCTTGCCGACCATGTCGCAGACACGCTGCGTCTGCGCCGTGAGGTCGGCCTTGGTTTTGACGACCGGCAACTGCAGTTGCACCAGACCGATGACGACGCCGTTCGCCGACTTGTTGAGACCACCGAAGCCGCTCATTTCAATGATTCCTATAAGGGTTGGCGCGCCGAACGATCAGCGCGTCGAAGACAACTGGCCCGGGCTGCCGATCGCGACACTGCCAGGCTTGCAGGTAAACACCAGTATCACCAGCGTGAGTACGTAGGGCACCGTGTTGAAGAGGTGGTAGCCCCAGCCCACGCCGACCGATTGCAGCGCCGGCCCGATGGCGCCCGCACCGCCGAAGAGGAAGGCCGCGCCGACACACCGCAGCGGGCTCCAGCGCGCGAAGATGACCAGTGCCACCGCGATCAAGCCCTGCCCGCTGGAGATGCCTTCGTTCCAGCTGCCCGGATAGAACAGCGTGAGCGACGCACCGCCGAGCCCCGCGATGAAGCCCCCTGCCGTGGTGGCCGCGATGCGAATGCCCGCCACCGAGTAGCCGAGCGCCCGCGTGGCGTTGGCCGAATCGCCCGCCATGCGCACCAGCAGACCGGCGCGCGTACGTGCGAAGCCCCACCACAGAAAGACCGCGAGCAAGAGGCCGATCGGCACCAGCGCGTTCAGCTGCAGCGCCGAGCGAACGACCGGGTTGTCGCTCCAGTCGCCGAGCGGGATCGCCGGGATCTGCGGCGCTTGCGGCTGGATCAGCGGCTTGCCGAGATAGAACGCGAGGCCGGTGCCAAAGAGCATCAACGCGATGCCGGTCGCGACGTCGTTGACGCCGTCAAGCGAGCACAACAAGCCGTGCAGCAAGGCGAGCGCCGCGCCGGCGCAGGCGCCGATCAACACGCCGAGCCAGGGCGAGCCGGTGAGATACGCACCGCCGAAAGCCGCCATCGCCGACAGCACCAGCACGCCCTCGAGGCCCAGGTTGATACGGCCCGATTTCTCGGTCAGGCATTCACCCAGGCTGACGAAAAGGAACGGTGCGCCAACGCGCAAAGCACCGCCGACGATGCCTGCGACAAGCGCCACCCACTGGTCGGCGGTCATGTTGAACGGGCAGCGGTCATGCAGCCTCCACGGTGTTGGTCTTCTTCGCCGAGGCCGCACCGAGCGTCTTCGCGCTCAGCTTCTTCCAGTCGATCATCCGGAGCCCTTCGCTCGCCAGGATCAGGACGAAAGCGATGCCCTGCAGTACCAGCACCGACGCATCGGGCAAGCCGAGCCGCCGTTGCAGCAAGCTGCCGGCCGCGCCGAAGCCGCCGAACAGGATGGCGACCGGAATGACCGCGATCGGGTTGTGCCGCGCGATGAACGACACCAGGATGCCGGCATAGCCATAGCCCGCGATGAGCGACGCGTTGGCGTTGGTGTGCACCGCAGCGACTTCGACCGCACCGGCCACGCCGGCACACGCACCGCCGACCCCGCACGCAGCGAGGATCAGCTTCGTCGCAGGCAGCCCGACCAGCTGCGCGGTGCGCGGGTTGCCGCCGACCACGCGAATCGCAAAACCCGACGCGGTGATGCGCAGCCAGAGCCCGAGCCCGATGCAGGCCACGATGCCGATGACCAGACCCCAGTGAATGTCCGAGCCGCCGATGCCGCCGATGCGCAAGGCTTCGGGCAGTGGATAGGTCGACGGCTTGTTCAGGCTAGCCGGGTCGCGCAGCACGCCTTCGACCAGGTGCTTGAAGATGCCGATGGCGATGTAGGCCAGCAGCAGGCTGCTGATGGTTTCGTTGATGCCGCGGTACTGTCGCAACCAGCCCGCCAGCATGATCCACAGCCCCCCGGCGATGGCGCCGGCGATGCACACCAGCACGGTGCCGATGACGTTGGCAGGCAACGGGACGGCATGGGCCAATGCCGCGCAGGCGAGTCCGCCCAGCACCAACGCCCCTTCGCCGCCGATGATGACCAGCCCGGCCCGCGCCGGGATGGCCACGCACAGCGCGGTGAGCATGAGCGGCGCCGCCCGCTGCAACGTGTTCTGCCATGAGAACCAGTCGCCGAACGCGCCCTTGAAGAGCACGACCCACACCTCCACCGGATCGACCCCGGCAAAGGCGACCAACAGGCCGAAGAGCAGCAGCGCCGCCACGATGGCGAACACCGGCAGGGCGATCTCGCGGAGGGCGTTGCGCATCGTCGAGCCTTTAGAAGCTGCCGTTCACGCCCTCGACCAGGTAGTTCATCTTTTCGAGTTCGATGTCGGTCTGCTTTTGCGTCTTGCCAGCCGCCAGCACTTCCTTGCCCTTGTTGTCCTTGAGCGGGCCTTTGAAGATGTCGAAGGTACCGGCGATCATCTTGGCCTTGACGTCGTCGGCCTGCTTCTTGGCGGCGTCGGTCACGGCCGGGCCGTAAGCCGACATCTTCACGTAGCCGTCCTTCAGGCCGCCACGCAAAAAGTTGGGGTGCGGCTTGCCGGTTTGCGCGGCTTCGATGATGGTCTTGTAGGCGGTGAGCCAGTTCCATTCGGCGCCGGTGAGGTAGGCCTGCGGTGCCAGCTTGGCCTGGCTTGCGTGGTAGCCGCAAACCATCTTGCCGCGCTTGGCGGCGGTCTCGACCACCACCTTGGGGCCGTCGACGTGCATCGTGAACACGTCGCAGCCCTGGTCGGCCAGGCTGTTGGTGGCTTCGGCTTCTTTCACCGGCATCGACCATTCACCCGTGAAGATGACACTGCAGGTGATGCCGGGCTTGACCGAGCGCGCACCCAGCGTGAAGGCGTTGATGTTGCGCAACACCTGCGGGATCGGCTTGGCCGCCACGAAGCCGATCTTGCCGCTCTTGCTCATGTGGCCGGCAATCACGCCGTTCAGGAACTGGCACTCGTCGATGTAGCCGAAGAAACTGCCGACATTCTTGGGCATGCTCTCGGTCCACAGGCCGCCGCAATGCGAAAAGCGTACATCGGGGTCCTTGGGGGCGAGCGCCAGGATGTGCGGGTCGAAGTAGCCGTAAGAAGTCGGGAACAGCAGCTTGGCGCCGTCCTGCGAAATCATGCCGGTCATGGTCTTTTGCACCGCTGCGGTCTCAGGCACGTTCTCTTCTTCGACCACCTTGATGCCAGGCATTTTCTTGATCTCGGCCGCGGCCTGGGCGTGTGCCTGGTTGTAGCCGTAGTCGTCGCGCGGGCCGACGTAGATGACGCCGACGGTGAGTGGCTTTTGTGCGCTGGCGAATGCGCTGAATCCTCCGAGGGTGCCCGCTGCGCCCAGCGCGGCGAGTGACTTAAGGGAATCGCGACGGTTGAATTGACTCTTCATGGCTCTCTCCGGTTTTGGGACGGCTTGCGGGTTGATCCTCCAATGCATCCTGGACTGGCGCATCTTGGATACAAGAAGGTATGCACGAAGTGTGCCGAGATGAAGCGCGCCGAAACCGGCGTCGATTTCAGAGCAGGCTCACATGCGCCGACACCACGCGCCAGCCCTCTGGTGTGCGCATCCAGGTCTGGCTCTGGCGGCCGGTGCGCTCGCTGCCGGCACGGCGAAATTCGCAGTTGGCGGTCGCGAAGTCGTGCCCATAAGTGGTGATGACGGTGCGCAGCAATTCGCGCGCGAGCCCCACGGCGGGGCGCCCGGCCCGGAACGCCTGGATCGCTTCATGGCCGTAGAGGTTTTCGCCGGCGCCGTAGCGCAGCGTGAGCGGGCTGTCCCAGAACAGTTCGTCGAGCACCCCGACGTTGTTGGTGACAAGCGCGTCTTCGTAGCGCCGGAACGCAGCAACGACTTCGGCGACGACGTCGGGCAGGTTGATAGCAGGTTGCAGGGACATGAGGATGCTTCTTCAGTTCAGTTCAGTTCAGTTCAGTTCGGTTCAACTCAAAGAGGCCACCGGCGCGTGCACCACGTCGGCGGCTTCGAGTGCCGCGGCCACACGCAGCACCAGGTCTTCGCGCCAGGGTGCGCCGATCACCTGCACGCCGATCGGCAAGGTCGCGTGGGCGCCCCACACCGGCACCGCGCACACCGGCAGCCCCACGCATGAAATGGGTTGCGTGAGCAGCCCCATGTTCGGCCGCACCGGCAGGCGTTGTCCGTTGATCTCGAACCACTCCGCGCCGATGGGCGTGGCAGCCGAAGGCGTTGCCGCGGCCAGCAGGATGTCGTAGCGCTCGAACACGCGCGCCACCGCCTCGGCGTAGGCGCGGCGCACGCGCTCGGCGCGCGCAACCCACGCGGCCGGCAGCAACGCACCGGCTAAAAATCGGTCGCGCGACAGCGGCTCGAAGTCATGCGGCCGCTTGCGCAAATCGTTCAGGTGCAACGCCGCACCTTCGGAGTTGGTGATGAGAAACGCCGCCGCGCGGCCGGCATCGACCATCGGCAACATCACCGTGCTGACCGCGCCCAGCGCGTCGGCCACGCGATCGACCGCGACCAGCGCTTCCGGCCCTGCGTGCTCTCGAAAGTAGCCGCCGAGCACGCCGATGCGCAGCCCTTGCGCGCCGAGGTCGAGATCTTTGACGACGGCCTCGACATCGCGCTGCGCACAACCGGGGTCGCGATGGCCGAAGCCCTCCGGCCCCTGCATGGCGTCGTAGGCCAGCGCCAGGTCACGGGTCGACCGCGCGAACGGGCCGAGGTGGTCCAGGCTCGAAATGAAGGGATAGCTGCCGGTGCGTGGCAGACGGCCGAAGGTCGGCTTGAGCCCGAACACACCGCACAGCGATGCCGGCACGCGGATCGATCCGTTGGTGTCCGAGCCGAGCGTCAGCGGCACCTGCCCCGCCGCCACCGCAGCACCCGAACCGCCCGACGAGCCGCCCGCGATGCGGGTGCGATCGTGCGGGTTGCGCACCGGGCCGACGTGGCTGTTCTCGGTGGTGAAGCCGTAGGCGTACTCGTCCATGTTGAGCGCACCGACCAGCACCGCGCCAGCGCTCTCGAGGCGCCGCACCAGTGCCGCATCGCTGCGGGCTGGCGCACTCTCGCGCTCGATCTTCGAGCCGGCCAACGTGGCGATGCCGGCGATATCGAACAGGTTCTTGACGGCGAACGGCACGCCCAGCAGCGGCAGCTCGCGCGTGCGATCGCCGTTGGCCGAAGCCAGCGATGCATCGACCTGCGACGCGCGCCGCAGCGCCCGCGCCTGCAGCACTTCGGTGAACGCGTTGATGCGGCTGTCGGTCGCGGCGATGCGCTCCAGGCTGGCCTGCACCAGCGCCACCGCGCTGACCTCGTTAGCCCGCACCGCATCGGCCATCGACGACGCACCGCTGGCCAGAAACGCTTCGGGGTTCATCGCTCTTGCTCCGTCGGGCTCACGGGCACGAACGTCACCGCGGGCTCGTGCGAAGGCGCCAACGGCACCGCCTCGACGATGTCGGCAAAGCCTGCTGCCAGCGTGAAGTAGCCGAGGACGCCCGCCCGGTGCTCCGGCCAAAGCCGCAGCCCCAGCGCGGCCGCTGCCGCATCCACATAGGTTTCGATCTGCACAGGCGTCATGGCAACCTCATCGTCTGACTTCGCGCTGGAAGATTTCGAGGCTTAGCTTTTTCATGGCCACGAAGCTCGGCTCGCTCAGCGTCTCGAGGGTGCGGGGCCGTGCATCGCCGTAACGCAAGATTTCGGCCACCCTGGTCGGGCGCTTGGTCAGGAGCAGCACCTGGTCGGCCAGGTACACCGCTTCTTCGAGGTCGTGCGACACCAGCAACATGGTGGTGCCGGTCTTCATGAAGACCTCTTGCAGCTTCTCGCGGATGAACAGTGTCATCTCGAAATCGAGCGCCGAGAACGGCTCGTCGAGGAACAGCACCTCCGGGTTGGGCGCCAGCGCCCGCATGATCGACGCCGTTTGTTGCTGCCCGCCAGAGAGCTCGTACGGGTAGCGCTTCAGGTCGAACTTGACGTCGAACGACGCCACCAGCTCGGCCATGCGGCGGTCGACTTCCGCTTTGCTCTTGCCTTCCAGCTTGAGCGGATAGGCGATGTTGTCGATGGTGCGCATCCACGGAAACATCGCCTCGCGGTAGTTCTGGAACACGTAGCCGATCTTGGTGTCCTTGCGCTGCTTGCCGTCGAACAGGATCTCGCCGGCATCGATCGGGACCAACCCGGCGATCATGTTGATGAGGGTCGACTTGCCGCAGCCGTTGGGCCCGAACACAGAGACGATCGCGTGCTTGGGAATGTCGAGGTTGAAGTTCTCGTACAGCGGCCAGCCGGCGAAGTACTTGGTCAGGCTGCGGATCGTGATGTGCGTGCCGGCCGGGCCGGGCTGGAACTTGGGTTGCGGCACGTCGGCAAAAACAGGGCCGTTCAAGACTGCGCTCATGGTGATTTACCTCCCCGACCAATGGACGATGCGGCGCTCGGCCACCAGGAAAAGAATGTTGAGCGCATAGCCCAGCGCGCCGGCCGCCAGGATGGCCGCGTACATGCTCTTGACGTTGAGCACCTGCTGCGCATCGATGATGCGGTGGCCGAGGCCGCTGTCGGAGCCGATGAACATCTCGGCCACGATCACGATCACCAGCGCCATCGATACGGCGGAACGCAAGCCGACGAATGAGGGTTGCAGGCTCTCCCAGATCAGCACATCCTTGAACACCTGCCAGCGCGATGCGCCCATCACTTTGGCTGCCATCACGCGTTGCTTGCGCGCATTGATGACGCCGTAGGCACTGTTGAAGATCACGATGAGGAAGGCTCCGAAGGCGGCGATCGCCACCTTGTTGACGTCCGACACGCCGAAGATCAGCAGGAACAACGGGATCAGTGCGGACGAGGGCGTCGATCGAAAGAAGTCGATCAGGAACTCGACGCTGCGGTACGCCTTCTCGTTGCTGCCGAGCAGCACGCCGAGCGGCACGCCGACGACGGCCGCGATCACGAAAGCCTGCAACGTGCGCCATACCGTGACCGCGAAGTCGAGCAACAGCGGGCCGCCAGCCAGGCCGGTCGCGAGCGCATGCAGCGTGTCGATGGGGGTCGGCAGCAGGATCTGCTTGATGAAGCCGAAACGCACCACCAGGTCCCACAGGATGAACAGCGCGATCGGCCCGATGAAGGGCAGGAAGCGGTCCCAGGCGGGTGCCGTGGAAACCGAGACGGCGGCAGCGCCGGCCGGCGGCGTCCACGGTACGCCCGTGGTTGTGGTCGTGGTGGCATCGGCCATGGTCATGCCTTGTAGATGAGCGGCTCGACCGGCACCTTCTTCTCGAAAATGCCTTTGTCGCTGAACAGGTCGTAGAACTTCTGGAAGTAGGCGATGTCGCTCGGCTTGAATTCGTTGTAGAGCATGTAGGAGGCCAGTGGCACCTCGGCGGTGAGCGGTCCTTCGATGGCGGTGTAGCCCTTCATGAACTGACGGGCTTCGTCGGGTTTGGTGCGCACGAGTTCGACACCGCGTGCATAGGCCGCGATGAACTTCTTCGAGACTTCGGGGTTCTTCTTGATGAACTCGGTCGTGAGGCTGCCCGCGCCGCCGTGCCATGGCGCCATCGGATCGCCCAGGATGTACTTGGCGACGACACCCGCTTCGATGACGCGGGTGGTGCCGTTCATGCGGCCGATGGTGCCGGTCGGCTCCAGCGTGTAGCAGGCGTCGACCTGGCCCGCCACCAGCGAGGCGACGTGCTGGCCGATGGGCAGCTCCGTCACCGTGGCGCCGGTTGCGCCGGCGCGCTCCAGCATGGTCTTGCACAGCGTCGTATTCTGGATGCCGGGCCCGGAGGCGACCCGCTTGCCCTTCAGGTCGGCCATCGTCTTGATGGCGCTGTCCTTGCCCGTGATGAACTCGTCGAGCACGTACTTCACGTTGCTCGGGTTGGTGCAGAAGATCTTGAACAGGCCGGGCTGCGCGATCTCGCCGATGGCAAGGTTGGCCGTGCCGGTGCCGTTGGCACTGCCATCTCCGCGGCCCGAGAGCATGGCTTCCATCACCTGCTGCGCGCCCGCGAACTTGAGCGGTTCGACGTCGAGGCCGGCTTCTTTGAAGTAGCCTTTTTCAAGGGCGGCAAAAAACGGCAGCCCGGCCGCGACGGGCCAGAAGCCGATGCGGATTTTCGGACCGGTCTGGGCGCCCACGATGGCCGGTGCTGCCAGCACGGCGACCCCCGCGGCGCCCGCCTGCAAAAGCTGCCGGCGCGATGCGCGATGAAACTGTTCGGGGTTGCTCATGGACTCGGGCTCCTCGTTGAATGGGACGGTAGAGAAAAGGACAAGGGAAAAGGCGGGAGAAGAAGGCGAAGGCGAAGAAGGGCAGGCGTCATGAGCGCGAAGCGATGTACCTGCGCCAGCCACCGTGATGCGAGATGTCTTCGGCACCGTCGAGCGCCAGCGCTTCGCAGACGAAGCCCTGCACGCTGCTGCCATCGGCCAGTGCCAGCGTGCCGATGCCGAGGGGCGCAGGAATGAGCGCAACGAAGCTGCCGTATTGCGCCATCGGCATCTCCCACACTTCGAGTTCGAGCGCGACGCCTTCGCCCGGCGCGACGCGGACCATGCCGGGCTTGGGCGGCACGGTGCCGGGCAAGGCGTAGAGGCGGTAGCTCGGTGCGCTTTGCGTCTTGGCGACGAGCGTCGCGCCGCGGTCGGCAAGTTGGCTGTTGAGCGGCATGCCCGACAGATGAGCGCCGACGACGGCGACGCGCGCCATGGCAGGCGCTGATGTTGCCGGGGCCATCGATGCGTTCGCGAACACGTCGACGGGCGCCGGCAGCGGCTCGCCAGTCGCGCCTTGCGTGAGCCCGCTTGCGTGGTGATAGCGCTGGCCCAGTTCCGCCAGTTGCAAGTCGCTGCCGCACAGGCCGATCAACGTGATGCCGAACGGCATGCCGTCGGGCCGCAAGCTGCTCGGCACAGAGATCGCGGCGTAGTCGAGCAGGTTGACGAAGTTGGTATAGGCGCCGAGGTTGCGGTTGAGCACGACCGGGTCGGCCTGCATCGCTTCGATCGTGTAGTGCGTCGGCGCGGTCGGCACCAGCAGCAGGTCGATGTCGTTCCACATTGGGGCGACGCGCTGGGCCAGTGTGCGCAGCTTGATTTGTGCCTCGACCAGATCGGCCGCGCTGTAACCACGACCGGAAGCGAGGATGCCGCGCACCGGCTCGATCACCTCGGCCTCGTGCGCGTCGAAGAACTCGCGCACCGCGGCGTAGCGCTCGGCGACCAGTGCGCTGTCGTAGAGCAGCGCGGCGATCTCCGCGAGAGGTGCGTAGTCGATGGCGACCTGGATGCCTCCCATGTTCTCCAGCTGCGCGACGGCATCAGCGAACGCGGCCTCCGAGGCGTGGTCACCGAAGAAGGCCAGCGTCGACGGCACGCCGAATCTAAAGCGCTTCGGGTACGGTACGTTCGTCAGTTCGAGTGCTCGCGCGTACGGGTCCGCCGCGTCGAAGCCCTTTGCCGCGTGCAGCACCTTGAGCGCCAGCCCCACGGTGCGAGCGAAGATCGAAACGCAATCGACACTCTGCGCCGCCGGCACCACGCCGCGTGCGCTGATGAGCCCGCGCGACGGCTTGATGCCGACGATGTTGTTGAGCCCGGCCGGCACGCGGCCGGAGCCTGCGGTGTCGGTGCCGAGCGAGAAGTCGACTTGCCCGGTCGCGACAACGTAAGCAGAGCCTGAGCTCGAGCCGCCCGAGACATAGCGCGCATCGAAGCTGTTGGGGACCGCTCCGTAGGGCGAACGCGTGCCGTTGAGGCCGCAGGCAAACTGGTCGAGATTGGTTTTGCCGACGCAACTCGCACCGGCATCGAGCAGGCGCTGCACCACACGCGCATGCGAAGTTGGCGTTGCGCGGAAGTCAGCGAACGCGGCGCAGCCCGCGCTGCTGGCGATGCCGGCCACGTCGATGTTGTCTTTGGCGGCGAAGCGCAGGCCGGCCAGTGCGCCCGTCGTGCCCGACCCGGCGCTCGCGCTTGCAACCGGAGTGTCGAACCGCTTGATCCAGGCGGTCGCGGTCGCGTCGATTTTCGTATGCACCATCGTCAGGCATCCCGTCTTGTGTACAAGATGACATGCAAGCGACGTGCCAGCGCATTTTCACGGCGGGCGGAAGGCGGCGCGAGCGAACGATCAGTCGAGCTTGACGGAAAACAGCACCGTTCCGCTGGCGCCCGGATCGAGCGGCCCGGTCAAGCTCCAGCGCAGGGGTCCGGTGCCGCCGGTCGACTGCACGGTGGCGCACGGCACGGTCGGCTGTGGCGCAGGGTTGCCCGGCGTGCGCTTGGCGCAGGCGGTCAATGCCGCTGGCGTGGAGCCTGCGGTCGCCGCGACGAAGGTGGTGTAGCTGGGCGTCACGTCGTTGACGTCGAGCCCCGTGATGGGCGCCGGCCCATTGTTGGTGTAGGTGATGCGGTACTCCAGCGTTTCACCCGACTTGGCCAGGTTGTCGAAGCCGAAGACGCCGTTCTGCGTCAGGTTGCGAACTTCCTTTTTTAGGTCGAGCGCGCCGCCCGAAACGGTAGTGAGGTCGTTCAGCGTGTAAGTGGCCGTCAATGCGGACATCGCGCCGGTGTAGCTGAAGCTCGCCTGGACCAAAGCGTTGTCGGTGTAGCCGGCGGGCGCGGTCGCCGGCACGAAGACCTGCACCAGGATGCACACCGGCTGGCCCGCCGTGACAACCATCGATACCGAGGGCGGATAGAGCATGGCGGCGCCGGCTTGCAGCGTACCGGTGCAGCCCGGGTCGGCAATGATCTTCTCGTTCCAGCCGCTCAGCGGCGGCGACCTGACCGACGAGGCAATGGCGAACCCGACCGAGCCGCCGCTGCGTGCAGAGAAGCTGTGCGGATAGCTCACGGTGTTGCCTGCGATGCCGCTCTTGACCTCCCCCGTCGCGAAGGTGTTGGGCGGTACGTCGCCGAAGTTCAAGTCGGCGTGACCGCTGCCGTTCCATGCGAAAGCGATGACATCCAGCGGCACCGCGCGGGTGTAGGTGTAGCCGGTACCTCCTGTCGTGACGAGCGAGCCCGCGGGCAACGCGACGGAGCCGACCGACGCACCGGTCGAGAGCCATGTGCCGGGCGTCGTCTCTTGGACGCACAGGTTGTTGCCGACCGCGGTGGCGAACGGCACCGCCAGCGAGTAACGGCCCGCGCCGTCGGTGACGGCCGTGGCGATCAGGCTCGAACTGCCGCAATCGAGCAGCTTCAGCGTCACGCCCGACACGCCGGCTTCGGCGCCGTTCAGCACGCCGTCGTTGGCGATGCCTGCGCCGGCACCGCTGTCGGTGAAGACACGGCCGGTCACGCTGAAGGCGTAGGCGTTCACGAAGGTGCAGGTAAGGGCTGCGCCATTGACCATGTTGGCTGCCGGAATGGTCAGCAACGCGCCCGACAGCGTTCCGATGGCGCCGGCAGGGTTGCCGCTGACGCCGGCGTTGCCGTCGACGCAACTCGCGCTCTGCGGGTTGGCCGGCCAACCGGCGGGCGCCGTCTCGCGAAGCGTTGCCACGACGCCGCTGGTGCCGGTGAGGTTGGCAGCGCCGTTGCCCGACGTCGCGCCCACCACCGTCACGCTGTCGGTCGGCGCGGAAAGGCCGCTCAACGCAAAGCCGAACAGGTTGCTGCCCGACCCGCTGGCAACCGTCTTGACGATCTGCACTGTCGGGTTGCTGGCGACCACCGCAATCGCCGCGGTCTTTGCATCGCACGCCTCGCCTGCCGAAGCGGTGCAAGACGGGTCTCCACCGCCACTCAGGTTGACGGTGTTGGTGCCACCCCCAGCGCCAACGGCAGTGCCAGCGACGTTGATCGGTATGCGGATCGAGAACGTCCCCGGCGCCACGCCACTGGCAACGCTGCAGCCGGTGAGGTTGTTGCCGCTGGTGGGGCAGCCGCTCAGGACACCCGTGGTGGTGCCCGCGACCAAGGTGGGCGTGCCGCTGAGCGTGATGCCGTTCGGCAACGTGTCGGCTGCCGTGATGGCGGCCGTCGTGGTCAAGGCGCCGACGGTGACGTTCACCGAGTAATAGACCTGTCGCGCCGACCAGGAACGGGCTCGTACTGGCCGTCTTGGTCGCGCTGATCGACGGTGCCTTGTTGTTGCTGAAGGTGCAGACGTACGCTGCGCCCGCGAGCATGTTGCCGGGCGGGATGGTGATGGTGTTGGACGCAGCGACGAGCGCCGGCGAGTTGCCGGTGGCCGCCGCGTTGGTATCGGCGCAGCTGACCGAAGTGGTGTACCCGGCGACGGCCGTTTCCGTGACCGTGGCAGCCGTGCTGACCGACCCGCGATGCAGCGTGGCCGAAGTGACCGTCGTGCCCGATGTGGTGGTGGTGACGTTATCGGTCGTGTTCGTGACGCCACTCAGCGTGAATCCGAAAGCGCCCGTGCCGCCGGTCGATCGCTTGGCGACAGTGACGGTAGGCAGCACGGTGTTGGTGAGCGTGCAGGTCAGATTTTCGGTGCCGGAGGTGCTGCTGGCAGGCGGCGCGGTCGCAGTGAAGTTGCCACTGTAGCCACCGGTGGACGCGTAGATGGCGAAGTGATCGTCCCGGCAAGCGAACGACGACAGGTAGTTCGCGAACACCGTGCCGCTACCGACGGTCTCCGCGATGGTGAGCGCACCGCCCGCGTTGACGCCGATGTTGGCGATGGTGCCGCCGTTGCCCACGGCAAGCACTGGGTTTGCAGTGCCGTCGACGCCCGGCGCGCCACCGCCGATCGTCAGGTTGAACAGCCCGTTGTCTGGCGGCGTGCCGAGGATCTGATTGACGACGGTGATGGTCGGCCTGCGGTTGTAGAACGTGCAGGTGATGTTGGCGTTGCCTCGCATCGCGGCGGCCGGCAGCGTGATCGTGGCGCCAGCCAGCGCCGCCAGGTTGCTGGTCGGGTTGCCATCGCCCGGCGCATTGGAGTCCCTGCAGTCGACCACGTCGAACGAAGTGCGCCAGCCGGCCGGAATGGTCGACTCGCGGATCGTCGCCACGACGCCGACTGTGCCGGTGAGGTTCAGCGCGGAGCGCACCAGCGCATTGCCGGTGACCGCGATGCTGTCGGTGGTGGCGGACAGTCCGGTCAGGGTGAAGCCGAAGGTCGAAGTGCCAGCGCTGGCGGTCGCGGTGTTGCTCCACAGGTTGACCGTGGGCAGACCGGCGATCGGCGTGTTGTCTGTGGCCCGGCCGTCGTTGCGTTGGTGAAGATATTGAACGTGTACGACTGGCCGCTGGCGCCGACGATCAGCGGATTGGCGCTGGGCGTCTTGGTCGACGACAGGTTCGGCGGCGGGTAAAGCGTGTTGTAGAAAGTGCAGTTGAAGGTGGCGCCGCTCTTCATCGCGACTGCGGGAATCGTCGCCACGTTGCCTGCCAGCGTCGCGTAGTTGGCCCCGGCGGAATTGCCCGAAACCGACGCGTTGTTGTCGACGCAGAACGCGGAGGCCGGGTTGCTCGGCCAAAAGGCCGGGACCGAGCTTTCCTTGACCGTCGTCACCGTGTTGGCCAGCAACACCGTTTGCTCGGGCCCCGACGCCGCCACATTGGGACTCGTGGTCGTGATGCTGACCGCGCTGACACCGTTGGTTCCGGTAAAGCCGAAAGTGCCGACGCCGCTGCTGCCGCCGCCATTGCTGACCTTGGTAATCCGGACCGTCGGCAGCTTGTTGTTGGTGAAGGTGCAAACGTACGACGCGCTGGTCTTCACGTTTCCGGCAGGAATCGTGATGCTGTTGGTGGTCGAGACGAGCGGCGTGTTGTTGCCCGTGACCGAGTTGTTCGCATCGGCGCAACTGGCGCTGGTGGTGTAGCCGGGCGTTGCCGTCTCGGAGACCGTGATCGCTGTGCCCACGGTGCCGACATGCTGGACGCCCGACACGACCGTCACCGACGGATTCGCCGTGGTCACGCTGTCGCTCGTGTTGGTCACGCCGGTGAGCGAGAAGTTGAAAGTCCCGGTGCCGCCGACGCTCTGCTTGCCCACCAGGACTCCGGGCGCCAGCGTATTGGTGATGGTGCAGATCAGGTTCTTGGCGTTGCCGCTGGCAGAAACCGGTGGGGCAGTCACCGTGAAGTTGCCGCCCGCGCCGCCGACGCCAGTGGTGTAAAGCGTGCCGGAAAAATCGCGGCATGCGACGCTGGAGACGTAGCTCGCCATGTTGGTGCTGGTGCCCGCCGTCTCGACCAGGGTCAACGCACTGCCGACATCCACGCCCACCGACGTGGTGGTCCCGCCGCTGCCCACGTTGTATACGGGGTTGCCGCCGGATGTCAGGTTCGCACCGCCCACCGTCAGGTTGAACAGCCCCGAATCGGGTGGGATGCCGAGAATCTGCTTTTTCAGGTAAACGCTCGGGCGAGAGTTGTACATGGTGCAGGTGAATCTGGCGCCGGCCCGCATTGCCGAGCCCGGCAGCGTGACCGTGTTGCCGACATAGGTAGCGAAATTGGTAGCAGTCGAGCCGTTGCCATCGGAGGCCGCATTGCTGTCGGTACAGGTCACGTTCTCCAGGTTGGTCGGCCAGCCTGCGGGAATGCCCGACGCCACGATAGAGACCGCAGTTCCCGCGGTGCCGTAGATGCCTGCTGCGTTCTGAGACGATGCCGTGCTGCCCGAGCCCACCGTCGCGATCGCATCGCTGCTGATCGACAGGCCAGTGAAGGTGTAGCCGAAGGTCGAAGAGATCGGCGCGGCGTAGGAAGTCTGTGCGTTCAACAGCATCAGCGGCGGGTTGTAGACGGGTGTGGCCGGCGTCGTGGCGTCGCAGGCATCTGGCAGGACCGCGGTGCAGTTGGGATCGCCGCCGCCCGAAAGGTTCGCAGAGTTGGTGCCGGTGGTCGCCGTGGTTGCGACGCTCACCGGAAAACGGATGGAAAAGCTGCCGACCGCTGCGCCGGCAGCGACCGTGCAACCTCCCGTCGCGCCGCCGGATGAGGGACAACCGGACAGCACGGCAGTGCCCGCCACGATCGTCGGTGTGCCGCTCAGCACGATGTTGGCGGGCAACGTGTCGGCGATGCTGATCGGCGCCGTGGTCGGTGCGGTGCCCACGTTCACCACCAGCGTGTAGTACTGCCCCGATACGCCCCCGAGCAGCGGGTTGGCACTGGCCGTCATGCTCGATGTGACAACGGGCGGCAAGTTGTACTGGATCACCACCAAGCCGTTGCCGCCCGCGGATGCTTGTGCACCGCCCGCACCCACGCCGGCCGAGTAGACGCTGTCGCCCGTGTTGCCGGCCACGCTGCCGGCCCCTGCCGTGGTCGAAGCCCCTGTCAGGACACCCGTGTAGCTGGAGCCGCCGCCGCCCGCGGTCTGCGAGCCACAGTTGAAATTAGAGTCGCCGTTGCCGCCGCCACCGCCGTAGTAGCCGCCACCGCCACCGCCACCTCCGCTGTTTCCGGTGGAGGACGCAAAAGGTACGCCGTTGCCGCCTGCGCCGCCCTGTCTCGCGGTACCGGCCGACCCGTTTCGGGCCGTTTCGACGCTGACGCCTCCAGCCCCGCCAGAGCCCGAGCTTCCGCCCTGCCCACCGGAGCCGCCCGCAGCCCCGCAGCCGGCAGGTGCGTAGTTGCTGCCCGCCAGTCCGGTCGTCCCGCCACCCGCTCCCGCGACTGGAAACGTGTCGTACGCCTGATCGACCACAGCGCCGCCACCGCCACCCGCAGTCAGCCTCTCTGTGCCACTCAGCACCATCGCGCTGCGACCACCACCGCCGCCGCCGACGTGCGGTGTACCGCCAGTGGCGCTGCCTCCCGCGCCGCCACCGCCGTAGGCTGAATTGCCGGCAACCGCCGAAAGTGCGGCAGCCGATCCGCCGCCACCGACCACCACCGTCAGGCTGCTGCCAGCCGTAACGGCGAGGTTGCCGGTCGCATAGCCGCCGCCGGCCGAACCGTTGCCGTACGTATTGGAGATGGAGCCTCCGCGCCCGCACCCCAGGCCTTGAAGTTCAGCGTCGTGATGCCGGCAGGCACGGTGAACGTCTGATCGACACCGCTGTAGCTGAATTGGGTGCACGCGGTAAAGCCCGCTTGGGGGGTGCAAGCGGTCTGGGCACCCTGCGCGCCGAAGCTCGCCAGCACAGCCAGGCATGCAAGCACTGCGCCGCGCCACGGCACCGGCTGCCACTCGGCCTTGGCGAATGACCGCGCAAAACCGATCAGCAAGAACACATATGAATCCTGACCCCCGTGCAGAAGTTCCGGGATTGGAGCGACTCTAGTGGCGGCCGCGCCCTTCAACCGAAAAATCTCGACTACAGCCCCCTCACGACGCTTCACCGATTGCAATACTGTTTTGTCGAAAGTGCAACTCGCGCCCACGATCTGTTCCGAATGAAGACGGCCCGGACATGGCTGTGCGGCACCTTACGACTTGATTCAAAGACACGGGTTTTGCCTCTGGCACGCGTCGGCTCGACGCAGGAACCTGTCGCCGGGATCCCCCGTGCACGGAGACATCCGATGACTGACCTGTCGACTCATCCGACCCAGGCTGCCAGCGCCTGGTTCGCGGACTTTTCGTCCGCCCTGGAACGCGAAGACATCGACGCCGCGGTCGAGCTCTTCGAGCCGGACTGCTACTGGCGCGACCTCGTCTCTTTCACCTGGAATATCTGTACGCAGGAAGGCCCGGCGGCCATCCGCGCGATGCTGCAGGCGCGCCTCGCCGACACCAAGCCGAGCGGCTTTGCCGTCGAAGGCCAGGCCACCGAGGCCGATGGCGTGGTCGATGCGTGGTTCACCTTCGAGACGACAGTGGCGCGTGGCCGCGGCCACCTGCGCTTGCGCCATGGCAAGGCCTGGACGCTGCTGACCACCATGACCGAGCTGAAAAGCTTCGAGGAGAAGACCGGCGCGCGGCGCGTCAAGGGTGCGGAGCACGGTGCGCGACGCGGGCGCCAGAGCTGGCTGGAACGGCGGCAGGAAGAAGAGGCCGCACTCGGCTACGACGAGCAGCCTTATGTGCTGATCGTCGGCGGCGGCCAGGGCGGTATCGCACTGGGAGCGCGGCTGCGGCGACTCGGCGTGCCGGCCATCATCGTCGACCGCAACGCGCGGGCTGGCGACGCCTGGCGCAACCGCTACAAGTCGCTCTGTCTGCACGACCCGGTGTGGTACGACCACCTGCCGTACATGCCGTTCCCGGACGACTGGCCGGTGTTCGCGCCGAAGGACAAGATCGGCGATTGGCTCGAGATGTACACCCGCGTGATGGAGCTCAACTACTGGCACTGGACCGTCGCAAAAAAGGCGCACTTCGACGCAGCCACCCAGGCGTGGGAAGTGGTGGTCGAACGCGAAGGAAAGGAGGTCGTGCTCAGGCCGCAGCAGCTGGTGTTCGCGATGGGCGTTTCGGGCTACCCGAATACGCCGGAGATCGCCGGTGCCGCCGAATTTCAGGGTGAGCAACATCATTCGAGCAAGCATTCCGGACCGGAGGCTTACGAGGGCAAGAAATGCGTGGTGCTGGGCTCCAACAATTCAGCCCACGACATCTGCGCGGCACTGTGGGAACACGGCGCCGACGTCACCATGGTGCAGCGCAGCTCGACCCACATCGCGCCATCCGATTCACTGATGGAGCTGGCGCTGGGCGGGTTGTATTCCGATGCCGCGGTGAAGGCGGGCATGACCACCGACAAGGCCGACCTGACCTTCGCCTCGGTGCCCTACAAGATCATGGCGCCGATGCAGGTGCCGATCTACGACGCCATGAAGGTGCGCGACGCCGATCTGTATGCGCGCCTGGAGAAGGCCGGCTTCATGCTCGACTTCGGCGTCGACGGATCGGGCCTGTTCATGAAATACCTGCGCCGCGGCTCGGGCTACTACATCGACGTCGGCGCATCGGAGCTGGTGGCCAACGGCAGTGTCAAGCTCAGGAGCGGCGTCGGCATCGAGCGCATCAACCCTCGTTCGGTCACCCTGAGCGACGGCACCGAGTTGCCGGCCGATCTGTTGGTCTACGCGACCGGCTACGGTTCGATGAATGGATGGCTGGCCGACATGATTTCACCGGAGGTCGCTGATCAGGTCGGCAAGTGCTGGGGCCTGGGCTCCGCGACGCCCAAAGACCCCGGCCCGTGGGAAGGCGAGTTGCGCAACATGTGGAAGCCGACGCAGGTCGCCCAGCTGTGGATTCACGGCGGCAACCTGCACCAGTCGCGCCACTACTCGCAGTTTCTGGCGCTGCAACTCAAGGCGCGCATGGAAGGCATCCCGACGCCGGTGTACCAACTGGCGCCCACGTACCACCGACGCTGACGGCGCCCGGCGGGCAAGGCCGGGGCGGCCGCAGGCATGAGGGAATAATAGGAGAGCCCCACCCTATTGCCCTCATGTCCGCACCCTCGGCTGCCGAAGCCACCCCCGCCCTGCCCTGGCGCGACGCGCTCAAGGTCTACCTCGAACCTGCCACGCTGCGCATGCTGGCCCTCGGCTTCTCTGCGGGGTTGCCGCTGCTGCTGGTGCTGGGCACGCTGAGCTATCGGCTGCGCGAAGCCGGCATCGACCGCGCGACCATCGGCTTCCTGAGCTGGGTCGGCCTGGCCTACGGCTTCAAGTGGGTGTGGGCACCGCTGGTCGACCGGCTGCCGTTACCGCCACTCACCACGCTGCTCGGACGACGGCGCGGCTGGCTGCTGCTGGCGCAAACGGTCGTGATCGTCGGGCTGGTCGGCATGGCGGTGAACGACCCGAGCGCCGGCTTGCGTCCGATGATCTGGTGCGCGTTGCTGGTGGCCTTCGGTTCGGCCACGCAAGACATCGCGCTGGACGCCTTTCGCATCGAGTCGGCCGAAACCCGCAAGCAAGCTGCGCTCGCCGCCGCCTACCAGACGGGCTACCGCCTGGCGATGATCTGGGCCGGCGCTGGCGTGTTGTGGGTGGCCGCATGGGCCGAGGTGAGTGGTGCGTCGGGCTACCAGAACGGCGCCTGGAAAACGGCGTACCTCGTGATGGCCGGTTCGATGGCGGTCGGCGTGCTGACGGTGCTGCTGTCGCCCGAGCCCATCCGTCGCGTGTTGCCACAGCCCAAGAATGCGGCCGAGTGGCTGCAGAGCGTGCTGGTCGAACCCTTCGCCGATTTCATCCGCCGCTACAAATGGCAGGCGGCGCTCATCCTGTCGCTGATCGCGATCTATCGCATCAGCGACGTGGTAATGGGCATCATGGCGAATCCGTTCTACGTCGACATGGGCTTCACCAAGGAAGAGGTGGCCAACGTCAGCAAGGTGTTCGGCGTCATCATGACGCTGGTCGGCGCCTTCGTCGGCGGCGTGCTGTCGATGCGCGTCGGCGTCATGCGGGTGCTGATGCTGGGCGCGGTGCTGAGCGCGGCCAGCAATCTTCTCTTCGCCTGGCTGGCCGGCCGCGGCCACGACCTGCACGCGCTGATCGCGGTGGTGTCGGCCGACAACCTGGCCGGCGGCATCGCCTCGGCGGCGTTCATCGCCTACCTGTCGAGCCTGACCAACGTCAGCTATTCGGCGACGCAGTACGCGCTGTTCAGTTCGCTCATGCTCTTGCTGCCGAAGTTCATCGCCGGTTACTCGGGCGTGTTCGTCGATGCCTACGGCTACAGCACCTTCTTCATCGCCACGGCCGTGCTGGGCGTGCCGGTGCTGGTGCTGGTCGCGTTGGCGTCGCGTGCCGCCAGGGCCCAGCACGCTTCGACCGCTTCGACAGACCCGAACAGCTAGCCCCGCTACGGCTCTGGACTATCGGATTGCGCCGACGTGGCATACAGCGTGCTGCTGGTAGGCTGTAACGGTTTTCGAGCGGGCCCGCCCGAGAGCTTGCACCTCACCGTGCGCCCGACCCCTGTATTTTTTCTCTCTCCATCACCGTGCCCTCCCGAATTCCCCCTCTGAAGATCAGCGCCTACACCGCGACCTCGGCCGTCGGTACCGGCAAGGAGTCGCTTGCCACCGCGCTCGAATCGTCCCGCAGTGGCCTGCGTCCCAACGACTTCGGCGATGCACCGCTCGACACCTGGATCGGCCGCGTCGAGGGCGTCGAAGAAGTGCGTCTCCCGGAAGCCTTGGCGCACTGGGATTGCCGCAACAACCGCCTCGCCTGGCTGGGCCTGCAGGCCGATGGCTTCGAGCAGGCCGTGGCCGCAGCGCGAGAAAAGTACGGCGCGTCGCGCATCGCGCTGATCCTCGGCACTTCCACGTCGAGCATTGGCGAAACCGAGCTCGCATACACGCAGCTCGATGCCGAAGGCCAATTCCCCGCCGACCAGCGGAGGCCCGAAGTGCACACGCCGCATTCGCTCACGATGTTCGTGCAGGAAGTGCTCGGCCTCGAAGGTCCGTGCGAGACCATTTCGACGGCCTGTTCGTCGAGCGCCAAAGTATTCGCCTCCGCCGAGCGGCTGATCCGCCTCGGCCTTGTCGATGCGGCGGTGGTCGGCGGTGTCGACACGCTGTGCGGCAGCGTGCTGTTCGGCTTCAACTCGCTCGAGCTGGTGTCGAACCAGCCGTGCCGTCCGTTCGATGCGGCGCGGGGCGGCATCAGCCTGGGCGAGGCGGCCGGCTTCGCATTGCTCGAACGCGGCGCCGGTGCGCTCGAACTGCTCGGCTACGGTGAAGCCAGCGATGCGCACCACATGTCGACGCCGCACCCCGAAGGCCTCGGCGCTGAAAGGGCGCTGAACGATGCACTGGCCCGCGCGGGCCTCGGCACCGACGCCATCGACTACATCAACATGCACGGCACCGCCAGCATGAAGAACGACGAAGTCGAAGGCGCGCTGGTCGGACGCCGCTTTCCGGAGACCACGCACGCGAGCTCGACCAAGGGGTTCACCGGGCACACGCTCGGGGCAGCGGGCATCGTGGAAGCCGTCGTCAGCCTGCTCGCCATCGAGCGCGGGCTGAAGCCGGGCACTGTGAACACCACTGACATCGATCCGGACTTCGGACCGCAGATCCGGCTGAAACCGGCGCACGGCGAGGTGCGCTACGTGCTGTCCAACTCTTTTGGCTTCGGCGGTAACAACTGCTCGCTGGTGTTCGGCAAGGGAGCCGCGGCATGAGCACCAACCACATTCCGAAGCCACCGACGCTCTACATCGAAGGCCCGGCCTTCTGGGCCCCGAGCCTGCCGGGCTGGGACAACGCCCGCGCCGCGTTTCGTGGCGAAGGCAACTTGACCGAGCCGCCCGCGAAGCGCCCCGCGCCGATGGTGCTGGCCCCGGCCGAGCGCCGCCGCGCGCCCGACACCGTGGCGCTGGCACTGGAAGTTGCGGCCGCGTCCATCGCCGCTTCCGGCCGCCACGCGCCCGACCTGCCGTGCGTGTTCGTCTCGGCGCACGGCGACCTGGCGATCAACGACTACATGTGCACGGTGCTCGCCAGCGATCCATCGGTGCTGTCGCCGACCAAGTTCCACAACTCGGTGCACAACGCCGCCGTGGGCTACTGGACCATCGGCACCGGCTGCATGGCGGCCAGCAATTCGATCTCGGCTTTCGAGAGCAGCTTTGCCGCCGGCATGCTCGAAGCCGCCGCGCAGTGTGCCGCCGACCAGACGCCGGTGCTGCTGGTGGGCTACGACATTCCGTCGGTCGGTGCGTTGTCGTCGGTCACTACCAGCCGGGGCCTGCTGGCAGTCGGCATGGTGATCGCGCCGGAGCGCACCGAGCGCACGGTGGCATCGTTCGACTGGTCGCTGGTCAGCGGCGAAGCGCACGCCATTCCACCGCGCAGCGACATATTGCAAGCGCTCACCGCCAACGCCATGGCCGACGCGCTGCCGCTGTTCGAATTGCTTGCACTGGGCGAGGCGGGCACGCTGGCGCTCCCGCTGTCACCCAAACTGTCGCTTCAAATGCGGCTCGAGCAGGCCTGATGTCCATCAAAGCCGTTGCGGCGGCCGCCGCCAATACAGCATCCGATGATGCCAATGTGAGCGCGCACGATGTCGTGATCATGGGCGGCGGGCTGGCCGGGCTCACGCTGGCGCTGCAGCTGAAAAAGCGCTTCGACCCCATCGACGTGCTGGTGCTCGAGCGTCGCTCGCATCCGGTGCCGCACGCCGCGCACAAGGTCGGCGAATCCTCGGTCGAGATCGGCGCGCACTACTTTGACACGGTACTGGGCCTGAAGCCGCACCTGCAAGGTGAACAGCTGCGCAAGTTCGGCTTTCGCTTTTTCTTCAGCGAAGGGCGGCGCGATATCGATCAGGTGACCGAGATCGGCGCCAGCCGCTATCTGTCGGTGCCGAGCTACCAGATCGATCGCGGCATCTTCGAGAACTATCTGGCCGAAGAAGCTGCGCGTTGCGGCGTCCGCTTCGTCGACAACGCGCTGGTCAAGCAGATCGACCTGGCCGAAGACGCTCGCCAGCCGCATCGCCTGCGCTGGACGCAAGACGGCGAGTCGCACGAGATCCATGCGCGCTGGGTGATCGACGCCTGCGGCCGTGCGGGCATGTTGAAGCGCAAGCTCGGCCTGGCCGAGCCCAACTCGCACGAGTGCAACGCGGTGTGGTTTCGCATCGGCGACCGCATCACCATCGACCACTGGAGCGACAACGCCGAATGGCGCGAGCGCTGCGAGCCGCAAGCACGCTGGTTGTCGACCAATCACCTGGTCGGCGCGGGCTATTGGGTGTGGCTGATTCCGCTGGCATCGGGTTCGCACTCGATCGGCATCGTGGCCGACCCGCGCATTCACCCGCTCGACCGTTTCGACACTTTCGACAAGGCGATGGACTGGTTCAAGACCTGGCAGCCTGCGCTCTACGACGAGCTCGACGGCAAGCGCCATCTCTTGCAGGACTTCGCCTTCTTCAAGAATTTTTCGTACGGCTGCAAGCAGGTTTTCTCGGGCAAGCGCTGGGCGCTGACCGGTGAAGCAGGGCTCTTTCTCGACCCCTTCTATTCGCCCGGCAGCGACTTCATCGCGATGGGCAACACCTACATCACCGACCTCATCGCGCACGACCGCGCCGGGCATTCCGTGGAAGCACGCGCGCAGCTCTACGACCAGATCTATCACTCGTTCTACGAGAGCACGCTCGCGCTCTATCAGGACCAGTACGCGCTGTTCGGCGACCCCGAGGTGCTGCCGATCAAGGTGATCTGGGACTACACCTACTACTGGGGCGTGCTCTCGCAGATCTTCTTCCAGGATCGGCTCACCGACCTGGCGCTGCTGGGCAGCCTCAAGGAAGAACTGCAGCACTGCCAGAAGCTCAACGTCGCCGTGCAGCATTTTTTGCGCGCGTGGTCTGGCGTGACGACCAAGCGCAACCCGGCGGTGATGCTCGACCAGGCGGCGCTACCCTGGTTTGCCGACCTCAATCGGAGCCTGAAAGACGATCTCGACGACAGCGCGTTTCGCGATCGCATGCGCGCATCGGTCGCACAACTACGGCAGTTGGCCGCTGAGATTCTGGTGCGCGCATCGACGGAACACCCCGGTATCGAAGCGACCGAATTGCGCATGTTGCTCAAAGAAAAAATGGCGATGGTGCCAGCCCATTCCGGTCAAGGGACCATGCTGTTCGCCGCTTGAGGCACACCCCGACGTTTACCCCAACTTTACGCAGCGTTCAACGCGGGTTGCTCGCCGCCCTTCACCATGAAGCCCATGAGCACCCCCCAACTTTTGATGATCGAAGACGACACCCGCCTGGCGCAGATGGTGGGCGAGTACCTGACGCAGTCGGGCTTCGGTTTCAACCACGCGGCCGACGGTGCGAGCGGACTGGCGCAGTTGCAGGAGCACGCACCCGACCTCGTCATCCTCGACCTGATGCTGCCCGACACCGACGGGCTCGAAGTGTGCCGCCGCATCCGCGCACTGCCGGGTGGCCTTGCGAAGGTGTCGGTGCTGATGCTCACGGCCAAGGGCGACCCGATGGACCGCATCATCGGCCTTGAAATCGGGGCCGACGACTATCTGCCCAAGCCCTTCGAGCCGCGTGAATTGCTGGCCCGCATTCGCGCCGTGCTGCGCCGTCGCGGCGAGACGACGAGCGAAGCCGCAGCGTCGACCATGATGCGATTCGGCACCCTGGAGATCGACCGCAACGCCCGCACCGTGACCGTCGCGGCCGCACTGGCCGACCTCACCTCGTACCAGTTCGACCTGCTGGTCGCGATGGCAGAGCGCGCGGGTCGCGTCCTCACACGCGACCAGATCATGGAAGCGGTACGCGGCCGCGAGCTCGAAGCCTTCGACCGCTCGATCGACGTGCACATGGGCCGCATCCGTGCCGCCATCGAGATCGACGCGAAGAACCCGAAGCGCATCCTTACGGTGCGCGGCGTCGGCTACGTTTTTGCCAAGCAACAAGACTGATCGGCTCAAATCGATTGACCGATTGACCGACCGATGCTGAGCCTCTACTCGCGCCACCTCTACGTTCGCATCTGGCTGGCGGTGGTAGCGGGTGTCGTGGTGCTCACGCTGACGGCTGGCTGGCTGGTGCGCATCTCCGCCGAGAGCGAGCGCGACCGCATCAACGCACTGCCGCGCGAGGTGATCGTGCGCGACACCGAGAACAACGTCATCGGCACCGGCCAGGCGACGCGTGCGCGCGGCCAAGGCCTGGAGTTCGACTTGACGCTCAGCGACGGCCGCGCCCTGTCGCTCGAAGTGAATCGGCGCGAGCCGGGCACCATCGCCAGCGAAGGCCGGCCACCACCGCCGCCGTGGCGCACGCCGTTCGGCTTCGTCTGGATGATCGTGCTGGTCGGCGTCTCGGTCGCGCTCGGCGTGTACCCGATCGTGCGGCGGCTCACCAAGCGGCTGGAGTCGTTGCAGCGCAGCGTGCAGCGTTGGGGCGAGGGTGACTTGTCGGTGCGCGTGGCCGAAGAAGGGCAAGACGAGGTCAGCGACCTGGCGCGACGCTTCAATGCGGCGGCGGTGCGGATCGAACAACTGGTGCGCTCGCACAAGTCGCTGCTGGCCAACGCGTCGCACGAATTGCGCTCGCCGCTCACGCGCATCCGCATGGGGCTGGAGCTGATGGGCGACACGCCGAACCCGAAGTCGCGGCAGGAAATCGCCCGCAACATCGGTGAGCTCGACCAATTGATCGACGAGATTTTGTTGTCGAGCCGGCTCGACGCCAGCGAAGCCGACATGGGCACGATCGAAACCGTCGACCTGATGGGGTTGGCTGCCGAAGAGTGCTCTCAGGTCGGCGCGGAACTCGACGTGGCCGAAGGCACAGACAGCAATGCACTCACGGTGCGTGGCGTGCCGCGGCTGCTGCGACGCGCGATTCGCAATCTGCTCGAGAACGCACGGCGCTATGGCGCCGGCGAGATTTCGGTGGAGCTGGCAACCGCTTCCGGCGCCGGCGGCTTTGCCACCGTGCGCGTGAACGACCGCGGGCCGGGCGTCCCAGCCGCCTTGCGCGACCGCATTTTCGAGCCGTTCTATCGGCTGCCCGGCGCCAGCGAGCGCGAAGGCGGTGTGGGCCTGGGGCTGGCGCTGGTGAAATCGATCGTGGAACGCCACGGCGGCACGGTGCGCTGCGAAGAACGTGCCGGCGGCGGCGCCAGTTTCGTCATCGCGCTGCCTAACGGAGCTTGAGCCTCTAGGCGAGGCGGTGAAGTCAGGTGGCCACCCGGAGGCCGCACCTAGAATCGCCGCCACCATGCAGAGATCGACGATTGCCCGCCCCGCCGCCATGTTCTGGGGGCTCGCAGTCTTCGCACCGGTGGGCGTCAACTACCTTGCCGCCGTACTGATGTTCGCGACGCTCTTTATCGCGGGCAATTTGCAGGAACGCGCGGCGCGCATCCGTGCCAATCCGCTGTGGTGGCCGGTGGTCGCTTACGTTGCGTGGACGCTTGTCGTGCTCGCATTCAGGCCGCATTACCCGCAGACACCATCGAACCTCTGGCATGGTTTCCGTATCGCAGCGACCATCGTGATGGCGATGGCGCTCACCCGTGACGAAGCGCTGTGGGCGCTGCGCGGCTTCTTCGTCATCGCCTTCACCAGCGTGTTGATGGTGCTGCTCTATCGCACTGTCGGCTTTCCGATGGCCGAGTTGTGGCGCGCCACGCTGGTGCTGGTCGGCAACAAGTCGATCAACGATGCGCTGCTGTTCACGGTGCTCGGTGTGAGTGCGGTGGTATTCGGGCTCGCCCATATCCACGACAAGAAGGGGCACTGGGCGCTGCCCGCTTTCGCGCTCACCGGCTTTGTCGCGGTGATCATCACGCTGTGGTTGCCATCTCGGACTTCGCTGCTCGGGCTGCTGGTTGCGGGCGTTGCAGTATGCGTGCATCAGTGGCGCAAGCAACTGCGGGTGCTGGCGGTGGTGCTGGTGATCGCGGTTGGTGCGGCGTCGGTACTGGTGTGGCAGTCGCCGGTGGTGCAGCGCACCTTCGCGCTGGGCGCGCAGGAAATCGAAGCAGCGCAGGCCGGTGCGGTGTCGGAAGGCAGCTGGGTCGTGCGCTTCTACATGTACCGCGACACCGCACGCATGATCATCGACAAACCGCTCGCAGGCTGGGGCATCGGCGGCTGGACCGAGCAATGGCACCTGCGCGGGCCCAAGCTGCTGGCCGACTACAACATGCCCCACAACGATTTCCTGTGGATGGGCGCGCAGGCCGGGGTGCCGGGACTGCTGACGCTGCTGGTCATCATGCTGGTCGGCGTGTGGCAGGGCTGGCGCCGGAACGACATCACCGGACGCTGCGGCTTTGCAGCCATGCTGGTGATGCTGATCGCGACCAGCGTGAACTCTGCGCTGCGCGATGCGCAGATCGGACTCAGCCTGCTGTGGATCGCGATGGTCTACCTGCGGCTGGTGCAGGAGCCGGGCCAGCCGTGGCGCGAGATGCTGCCCTTGCGGCTACAGGAGCTGATGCGGCTGCAACCGCCACGTTCAGCTTCGGTTCACTCCTGATTTCGAGAATCGCGGCGTGGTGTTTTCAACAGTCCGACGTCGCCTGACGCATCCGGCATTTCGGGTGCGGTCGATCGGCGCCGCGGTCGAAGACGAGCCAGACAATCGCGCGAACCTTGCCGCCTGCAACCGTACCGCCCTTTCCGGCCTGACAAAGGCGCCTGATGAGGCATCGACCCCCTGCTGCCTAGCGGCCTCGCAACAGGCCCTTGTTGGTGATCGAGATGTTGGTCGAGAGGTTTTGGTATGCGGTATGTGAATTTTGGATTGTTCGAATGGATGGCGGGAGGTTTCCATCCCACGCCCTGGCTGTTGGTGGCGGCTTGCTGGATCGCCGTGTACGGCGCGTGGGTCGCAGGGGCGACCGTGATCTACAGCGGCCTTCGCAAGCCATCCCAGCGCCTCTATCTGCTCCTCCTGGTGCTGCTGGCGTGCCTCACGTCCGTGCTGTCTCAAGCCATCTCGAGCGCCCTGGACATGCCTCGCCCGTTCGCGATAGGCATGAGCCCGAATTACCTCCAGCACGGTGGACGAGGCGCCATGCCGAGCACGCACATGTCGGTGATGTCGTTGGTCGCGCTGGGTTGCCTGGTGCGTCCGGGCCTGCATACCGCGGGTGCCGTGTTGCTGGCGCTGGCCTTTGCCACTGCATGGGGCCGCATCTACGCAGGCGCGCATTTTCCGGCGGATGTCGGTGCCGGGCTGCTGCTGGGCGCGGTCGTTCTCGCGATCTATACCGGCCTGCGCAGTGGTGTGCAGTGGTGGATCGCCCATCGGCGCGGTGCGGCCCACGCAATCAAGGCAGCTGCCGATACGACAGCGAAGACAGAGGCGAACGCAGCGACCAGCAGCGTGGTGGATGCGCCGGCGATACACCGGCCCTGAACGCATGAGCCTGCAAGATTCGACCGGCGCGCTCAGGCCAATGCAGTGGCCGCGATGCGCGCTGCGGATGCAATGACATCGTTGCGCATCGGCGCCTCTTTGACGGTCTGGGTGAAGTAGATCGCCATGACGATCGGCGCACCCGCTGGCGGCCATGCGACGCCGATATCGTTCGCCGTTCCATAGTCGCCCGAGCCGGTCTTGTCGGCGACGCGCCAGTCGGCAGGCACCGCTGCACGGATGCGCGTGGCACCGGTAGTGTTGCCGAGCATCCATGCGACGAGTTGATCGCGCTGTCGCGTGGGCAATGCGTTGCCCGTCAGCAGCACTTGCAGATTGCGCGCCATGGCGCGAGGCGTGCACGTGTCGCGGGGATCGCCGGGCAGCGCTGTGTTCAGTTCCGTCTCGCGGCGGTCGAGTCGGAAAGCCGTGTCGCCGATCGATCGCGCAAAGGCAGTGACAACTGGCGGACCACCGAGTGCGTCGAGCAGCATGTTGGCGGCCGAGTTGTCGCTGTGTTGCAGCGCGGCGGCGCAAAGTTCGCCGATGGTCATGCCGTCGTGCACATGCCTCTCAGTGATGGGCGAATAGGTCACAAGGTCGCTGGTGGCATAGCGCACGCGACGCTGCAACAGATCGATTTCGATCGCACTGCGCTGAAGAATGGCGGAGGCGGCCAGCACCTTGAACGTACTGCACATCGGAAAGCGTTCATCGGCGCGATGCTGCACCGTAGAACGCGCGCCAACATCGCCACCGCTGCCGGCCTCGGTCCGGAAGGCCACGATGCCGAGGCGTCCGCCCGCGGATGCTTCGAGTTTGTCCAGCGCCTGCAGCGCAGCCGCCGATGCGCCGGCGTCATGCGACAAGGGAGCGCATGCACCGACGAACGGTGCGGAAAACGCGCCGAGCAACAACGCTCGACGGGGGACAGAAAGCTTGTTGATCGTCTTGTCCTTATCGCTTGGCGCAGGTCAGCGGCTCAGTGCCGATGCACTGCCGACTCACCCGCTTTCAGGCGGTACACCGTGCCGCAATACGGGCACTTGGCTTCTCCCGTGCGTGCCACGTCGAGGTAGACCTTGGGGTGCGCGCTCCAGAGCTTCATGTCGGCCAGCGGGCTCGGGCAGTGGACGCCGCCCTGGTGATTGAGTTCTTTGGCGAGCAGTTCGATGACGGCGGTGGTCGACATGGTGATGAATTCTTCAGACTTTGGTGAGCCAATGGGCGTATTTGGGATTTTTGCCGTTCACGATGTCGAAGAACGCGCTCTGGATTTTTTCGGTTATCGGGCCGCGGGAACCGCCGTCGCCACGGTTGCCGATCTCGATGCGGTCGAGTTCGCGAATCGGCGTCACTTCAGCCGCGGTGCCAGTGAAGAAGGCTTCGTCGGCGATGTAGACCTCGTCGCGCGTGATGCGTTTTTGCACGAGCTCCAGCCCCAAGTCCTTGCAGATATGCAGGATGGTGTTGCGAGTGATGCCGTTGAGCGCACCGGCCGACAGGTCGGGCGTGTAGACCACGTCGCCCTTCACCACGAAGATGTTTTCACCGGCGCCTTCGGAGACGAAGCCGCTGGCGTCGAGCAGCAGCGCCTCGTCGTAGCCGTCGTCGAGCGCTTCCATGTTGGCGAGGATCGAGTTGGTGTAGTTGCTCACCGCCTTGGCCTGCGTCATGGTGATGTTGACGTGGTGCCGCGTGTAGCTCGACGTCTTCACGCGGATGCCGCGGCGCATGCCTTCTTCACCGAGGTACGCGCCCCAGGCCCAGGCCGCAACCATCGCGTGGATCTTGTTGCCCCTGGGGCTGACACCGAGCTTCTCGGAGCCGATCCAGATCAGCGGGCGCAGGTAGCAGCTTGCGAGCTTGTTCTCGCGCACGACCTGCTTTTGCGCCGCCATCACTTCTTCCTGCGAAAAAGGGATCTTCATGCGCAGGATCTTGGCGCTGTTGAAGAGGCGCTCGGTGTGCTCGGCAAGACGAAAGATCGCAGTGCCATCGACCGTGTCGTAGGCCCGAACACCTTCGAAGGCGCCGCAGCCGTAGTGCAGCGTGTGGCTCAGGACGTGGACCGTGGCATTGCGCCAGTCGACCAGTTCACCGTCCATCCAGATCTTGCCGTCGCGGTCGTCTAGGGAAGCGGGAGGCGGTACGAGGGCGCTCATGTCTTGGTCCTTTGGGGGCGTGTGGAAATGCTGTCGCAAAAGCTTTCGATTTTACGGCGCCGGCGCGTATAGGTATTGCCACGGGCCGGCGCGACGAGAGGCCCACAATGGACGGCTCTGCCAATCACTCGGAAAAGGGTTTCAGTGTCCGTCTTCAAGAACGTCATCGTCTATCGCATCGAACCATCGTGGTCGCAAACATCGACCCAGGCCGAAGAGGCCCTGGGCGCCAACCGCTTCGTGGCCTGCGGCCCGTCGCAAGAAAAGTCCGCCGGCTGGACCGAGCCCCGCGGTGAAGAAAACGGGCCGCTGGTCGAATCCATCGGCGGCCAGTGGCTGCTCGAGTACATGATCGAGAGCAAGGCGCTGCCGGCCTCGGTGATCCGGCGCAAAGTAGAGGAACGCGCCGCGCAAATCGAGGCCACCACCGGCCGCAAGCCGGGCAAGAAAGAAAAGCGCGACCTGAAGGAAGACGTTACGCACGAGCTGCTGCCGCTGGCCTTCACCAAGCATGCACGCATCATGGTGTGGATCGACCCAGCCGAGCGCCGCCTGGTGGTGAACGCCAGCAACGTGTCGCGCGCCGACGAAGTCGTGACCAGCCTGGTGCAGTGCCTCGAAGGTTTTTCGGTGGCACTGCTGCAAACGCAAATGGAGCCGGCCGCCGCGATGTCGGAGTGGCTCTCCAGCCAGGAACCGCCGGCCGGCTTCACGATCGACCGCGAATGCGAACTGCGCGCCAGCGACGAATCGAAATCCGTCGTGCGTTACGCCAAGCACGCGCTCGACATCGAAGAGGTCCGCCAGCACATCGCCGATGGCAAGCGGCCGACGCGCCTTGCGATGACCTGGGACGACCGCGTGTCGTTCGAGCTGACCGACGCGATGGTGATCCGCAAGATCGTGTTCCTCGAGGGCACCGACAGTGCAGTCGCAAACAAGGGCGGCAAGGAAGACAACTTCGATGCGGATGCGGCGATCGCGACAGGCGAGCTGGGCCAGCTGGTGCCTGAATTGCTCGAGGCGCTTGGCGGTGAGATGCAGCTGGGTGCATCTGCGGCCGATGCTGCGAACGACACCGTCGCGAAGCTGAAGGCGCAAGGTGGCAAGTCGCCCGGAACCTCGGCCAACGGCCCCACGGCCAAAGAACTCGCGGACGAAACCGCGCCGTTCTAGCGCGCCAAGGTAGACGGGCCGGTGGGAGTGTCTTCCGCCGGCACGTCGGGCCGCGTCAACGCCCATTCCTTCAACTTGCCGCCGACGAAGGTCGCGTCGACCCACGAGTTGCCGTTGTCGGTCCAGCGGTACAGCTCGGGCTGCGTGCCTTCTTGCGACTTCGGCTCTCCGAGCGCGCGCGTCATCGCGACCACGTGCATCAGCGTCGAGCCCGGCTTGAGCTTGGCGTTGAGCATGACGGCGCTGTCGACGTAGCCCACAGGCCGCTCGGCGGCGCGTTGCAGCACCTTCATCGCGCGGTTGAAGTGCAGCAGCAAAAACATGACGATGGCGCCGCCGACGAGCGCGACGCCCTGCCAGCCGTAGCTTCGATAGGCTAGCCCTAGCAGCACGATACCGACCAGCGGCACGAGGATCTTCCGGAAATTCATGAACCGATTGTCGCCGGGGCGCGGCTGGCGTTACCTGCGGGAGCGCCCAGCGCTACTCGACCCAAATTCCCGACGCTTCGCTGACCGTGTCGACGACATTGCGTTCACGGGCATCTGCCCGGGCCACCGAAAAGTGTATGAAGCTCTTGCCTTCGCGCTTGTCTTTTTCTGTTGTTCGTCTTTCCCTCGCCGGCGCATTCGCGGCCGCCGCTTTAAGCGGCTGCTACATCGTGCCGTTGCAAACGCCACCGCCGCAGGTGCCGTCCCAGCAGTTGTTTCCGGTCGCAACGATGCCGATGGCTGCGCCGCAAACGATGGTGACGCCGCTTCCGATGGTGGCGCCGACCTTCACCGCACGCCTCTACCCGGCCAACGCCGAAGCAGTCATGTACGGAACGATCACCGGCACCGTCACGAACGACATGAACGGTCGCGGCTACTTCAACGCGACGATCGCCGGCGAGCAATTCCAGGGTGAGTCGACGCGGCAAGCGGGCAGTTCGCAGCGCAGCGGCATCGCCAATGCCAGCGGCACGCGCGGCGGCATGCTGAGTTGCCGCTACACGATGAATTCGGCAACGCTCGGCAGCGGCACCTGCGTGCTGAACAACGGTCCGGCCTTCACGATGCACATCGGCTGACCGAGGCTTGGCCTGCGCGCAGCTAATGAAGCTGCCGCACCACGTCCATCGCTTCTTCGATGCGCTCGACCGGATGAATGGTCAGCCCTTCGATTTCCTTCGCGCCCTTTCTGGGCGCGTTGGCTTTTGGGACGACCGCCACGCTGAAGCCCAGCTTGGCGGCTTCTCGCAGACGCTCCTGGCCGCGCGGCGCCGGCCGCACTTCGCCGGCCAGGCCGACTTCGCCGAACGCGATAAAGCCCTTGGGCAAGGGCTTGCCGCGCAGGCTCGAAGTGATGGCCAGCATCACGGCCAGGTCGGCCGCCGGCTCGCTGATGCGCACGCCGCCGACCGCATTGACGAACACGTCCTGGTCCATGCAGGCGATGCCCGCATGACGGTGCAGCACCGCCAGCAGCATGGCGAGGCGGTCGCGGTCCAGGCCGACCGACAACCGTCTCGGACTCGGCCCGCCGCTGTCGACCAGCGCCTGGATTTCGACCAGCATCGGCCGCGTGCCTTCGAGCGTGACCAGCACCACGCTGCCGGGCACCGGCTCCGCGTGCTGACTCAGAAAGATCGCGCTCGGGTTGGTCACGCCCTTCAGCCCGCGCTCGGTCATGGCGAATACACCGATCTCGTTGACCGCGCCGAAGCGGTTCTTGATGGCACGCACCAGCCGGAAGCTCGAGTGCGTGTCGCCCTCGAAGTACAGCACCGTGTCGACCATGTGCTCCAGCACGCGTGGGCCGGCGAGCGCGCCTTCTTTGGTGACATGCCCGACCAGCACCACGGCCGTTCCGCTGGCCTTGGCGAAGCGCGTCAGATGCGCTGCGCATTCGCGCACCTGCGCGACGGAGCCGGGCGCAGACGTGAGTTGATCCGAGTAGACGGTCTGGATCGAATCGATGACCGCGATCGCCGGCCGCGTGGCGTCGAGCGTGGCCAGGATTTTTTCGAGCTGGATCTCGGCCAGCACCTGCACCTGCGAGTGATCGAGGCCCAGGCGTTTGGAGCGCAGCGCGACCTGTGCGCCGCTTTCTTCGCCGGTGACGTAGATCGCGTTTTGCCCGGCGCGCTGGAGCGCATCGACAGCCTGCAGCAGCAGCGTCGACTTGCCGATCCCCGGATCGCCGCCAATGAGAGTGACGCCGCCCGACACGATGCCGCCGCCGAGCACGCGGTCCAGCTCGTCGAGCCCGGTCGGCGTGCGCGCCATGTCGGTGGCTTCGATGTCCGACAGGGTGGCGAGTTCGGCAGCGCCGGCCAGAGCGGTGAACACCGGAGCGCCGAAGCGGTTGTTGGCGCTGCCGGGTTGCACCGCAGCAGCCTGCTCGACCAGCGTATTCCATGCATCGCAGCTCGGGCATTTGCCGAGCCATTTCGCGCTCGTGCCTCCGCATTCGGTGCAAACGTAGATGCTTCTGTCTTTGGCCATGGGCCTGCGACTATAAAGGTGGTCGCCGCCGCTCACCCCGCACACACGGAGACATCGCACCATGCCGCACCTTCGCATCGAATACACCGCCAACCTCGAAGACGAACTTCGCATCGACGAACTTTGCGAACACCTGCGCGCGACGCTCGTCGGCACGCTCGACGACAGCGGTGCGCCGGTCTTTCCGATCACCGGAACACGGGTGCTGGCCTGGCCGGCGCAACAGTTCGCGGTGGCCGACGGCGCGCCCGATCGTGCATTCGTCTGGCTGCAACTGCGCATCACGCCAGGCCGCAGCGATGCGCTCAAGAAGAAAGTCGGCGACACGCTGATGGCCGCCATCGAAATGCATTTCGCGCCCATTGCCGCCGGCCGCGCGCTCGGGCTCACCTTGCAGATCGACGAAGGTGCCGAGGTCTACGCCGGCAAACTGAACAACCTCGCCCAGTACCTCTGAGCCATCTTCAAGACCTTTCGACACCTCTGACATCATGAAAATCTGCATCTACGGTGCCGGCGCAATCGGCGGATGGATCGGCGTCGCCCTTGCCCAAGCTGGTGAACGGATCAACGTCGTGGCACGCGGCGCCACGCTCGATGCCTTGCAACGGGACGGCCTGTCGCTCGTGCGTGGCGACGTGCGTCTGCGCGTGCCGGTCCACGCAGTCGCGAGCCCGGCCGAGCACGGGCCGCAAGACCTGGTGGTGGTCGCAGTGAAGGCGCCGGCGCTGGCGGGCGTGGCTGCGCAGATCGCACCATTGATCGGTCCCGACACCATCGTGTTGACCGCGATGAACGGCGTGCCCTGGTGGTTCCTCGAAGGCGGCTTCGGCGGCACGCTGGCCGGCTCGAGGCTGGCAGCGGTCGATCCCGACGGCGCCATCGCCGCCGCCATCCCGGCGTCACATGTGATCGGCGGCGTGGTGCATGCGAGCTGCTCGCTCGACGCGCCCGGCGTGGTGCGGCACCACTTCGGCAACCGGCTCATCATCGGCGAGCCGGCCGGTGGCGCCTCACCGCGCGTGACCGAACTGGCGGCGCTGCTTACCCGTGCCGGCATCGAATGCAGCGTGTCGCCGCAGGTCCAAAAAGACATCTGGTTCAAGCTGTGGGGCAACATGACGGTCAACCCCATCAGCGCACTGACCGGCGCCACCACCGACAAGATCATGTCCGACGATCTGGTGCTCGGCTTTATTTCAGCGGTGATGCTGGAGGCCAAGGAGATCGGCGCGCGCATCGGCATCGCGATCACCGACAGCCCGGAAGACCGGCATGCCGTCACGCGCAAGCTCGGCGCGTTCAAGACCTCGATGCTGCAGGATGTGGAGGCGCATCGCGCCATCGAGCTCGATGCGCTGGTGAGCGTGGTGCGCGAACTCGGGCAGCTGACAAAGGTGTCGACGCCGTTCACCGATGCGTTGCTCGGTCTGGCACGGCTCAAGGGCCGGGAGCTCGGGCTCTATTGAACGTTTGCAGCAGCGGAGTGGGTGCGCTCAGCGGTTGTGCTGCAGCAGCACCCGCACCGCTTCGGGCAGCGAGTGCACCTGCGGCATGAAGTGATCGATGGTCGCGCCGAGCAACACGGCGCACAACAGCGCCCCCAACAACGGCTTCCAGGTCAGTTTGACCGCCACCACCAGCCAGCCCTCGCGTGCCACGCGCACGACGGCACGTGCCGACACATAGGAGAACGCGACTTCCACGGCCACCGCCAGCAGCGTGTCCCAGCCGAAGTAGAGCAGCGTGAGCCAACCGGCGCCGAAGACGATCGCCACGACGATCAGGAAGATGGCAACGACAGGCACGACGATGATCGCGCCGTCGTCGGCCGCCGCCGCGACATCGAAGGCGCCGCTGGCCGCGTCGGACAGCAAGCTGCCGTTGGACGCGACTTCGCCCACGGCTTCGAGGCCGAAGTCCGACGGATCAGGCGCGTCAGGGTTCACCTGCGTGCGCCCTTGGACCAGCCGTTGCGCCCACCACCGCAACAAGGCCAGGTACCCCAGGTAGCCGACACCCAGCGTGAAGGCATAGCGCGCAGCGAGCGAGTGCGTGCCGAAGTGCATCAGCAAGGCGGATACCGCCCACGTCAGCAGCAGCATGGCGCTGCCGATCAGAATGCCGTGCGTGCGCAGGCTGTAGTCGCGATGCAGGTCGCGCTCCAACTCACTTTCCCAAAGCCGAACGGACCGCCAGTTCGAAAGAATTTTCATCCGCGCGTGCGCCTGATGGCTGCCAGTCCGCTCAGTCGACGGCGAACGGCACGCGCGGCGCGACCGCGCACATCAGCTCGTAGCCGACCGTGCCGGCCGCCTGGGCAACCTCGTCGATCGGCAGCAGGGCGCCTTTAGCGGCGCGGCCCCACAGCGTGACGTCGCTGTCGAAACCTGCGTCCGGCACGGGCGTGAGGTCGACCGTGATCATGTCCATGCTGACGCGCCCGACCATGCGCGTGCGCACCCCGTTCACCAGCACCGGCGTGCCGGTGGTGCAGTGCCGCGGATAGCCGTCGGCATAACCCACCGCCGCCACGCCGATGCGCAGCGGCCCTTCGGCGGTGAAGCTGGAGCCGTAGCCGACAGTGTCGCCGGCCTGCAGCGTCTGCACCGCGATCAGCCGCGTGGAGAGCGTCATGCCGGGCTGCAGTTGCCAGTGCACCGCATCGTGCGCCGGGAAGTCGGGCGCGCTCCCGTACAGCACGATGCCCGGCCGCACCCAGTCGCCGCGGGCCAGCGCCGCGTGCCGCAGCGTGGCAGCACTGTTGGCAATGGACCGCTCGCCCGGCAGGTCGCGCGCGGCGTCTTCGAACACTTCGAGCTGGTGCGCGATGCCGCGCGCGCCGTCGGCGTCGCTGAAGTGCGTCATCAGCGAAATTTCGTCGACCTGCGGCAACGCGTTGAGCCGGGTCCAGGCCGACCTGAAACGCGATGGTGCAAAACCGAGCCGGTTCATGCCGGAGTTCATTTTCAGGAACACGCGTTGCGGTGCCTGCGTCTTGTGCGCGGCGAGCATGTCGATTTGCGCGTCGCAATGCACGGTGTGCCAGAGGTCGAGGCGGGAACAAAGTTCGAGGTCGCGCGGCTCGAACACGCCTTCGAGCAGCAGCACCGGACCGCGCCAGCCGAGCGCGCGGACCCGCTCGGCTTCGGCCAGGTCGAGCAGCGCGAAACCGTCGGCGCCGCGAAAGCTGTCGAACACGCGTTCAATGCCATGGCCGTAAGCGTTGGCCTTGACCACCGCCCACACGCGCGAATCGAGCGCGGCACGACGCGCACGCTCGAGGTTGTGGCGCAGTGCGTCGGCGTGAACGGTGGCAAGAATCGGACGGGGCATCTCGGACTCGTTTTTGAATGTGCAAAAGAATGTGCGAAAAAAGGCGCAATGCCCACAGAAAACACGGGTGGTAGTGCTCATTTTGGCATCGCAACCCCATGCTATAACCGCCCATCCGCCTGTAGCGGAAGCCTTTTTTCACTATTGCCAGCAGCCCCCTCTCTGGCCATTCAGCCCCTCGATGAAGCGCGGTTTTTACACGATCATGTCGGCCCAGTTCTTTTCGTCACTGGCCGACCAAGCGCTTTTCGTGGCCGCCGTCGAACTGATGAGAAGTGCCGGCGCACCCGAATGGCAGCGCGCCGCGCTGGTGCCGATCTTCGCGGTCTTCTATGTGGTGCTGGCACCGCTGGTCGGTGCCTTCGCAGACGCTTTGCCCAAGGGCAAAGTGATGTTCATCAGCAATGCGATCAAGGTGGTCGGGTGTCTGATGATGTTGTTCGGCACGCATCCATTGCTTTCATACGCCATCGTCGGTCTCGGCGCCGCGGCGTACTCACCGGCCAAGTACGGCATCCTGACCGAGCTGTTGCCGGCATCGCAACTGGTCAAGGCCAACGGCTGGATCGAGGGCCTGACGATCGCATCGATCCTGCTGGGCATCGTGCTCGGCGGCACGCTGGTCGGGCACACGGTGTCGAGCCATCTGCTGCGGTTCGATCTGCCGTTCATCGACACCGGCGTCGACACGCCGCCGGCCGCCGCGATCAGCGTGCTGATCTTCGTCTATGTATTGGCGGCCTGGTTCAACACGCGCATCCCGCACACGGGCGTGGAGATGCGGTCGCTGCGCAGCAACAAGCAGCATGGCCTGGTGCGCAACATCGCATCGTTGTTGCCCGACTTCTGGCACTGCAATGCACGCCTCTGGCGCGACAAGCTCGGCCAGATTTCGCTCGCGACCACCACGCTTTTCTGGGGCGCTGGCGGCAACTTGAAGTACATCGTCATCGCCTGGGGTTCGGTGGCACTCGGCTACAACACGACGCAGGCGTCCTGGCTGACCGGCGTGGTCACCATCGGCATGGCGGTCGGCGCTGTGGCGGCGTCGATGCGCATGCGGCTCGACACCGCTACGCAGGTCATTCCGATGGGCATCGGAATGGGCGTGCTGGTGATCTGCATGATCTTCATCGGCAACGTGTGGCTTGCTGTGCCGTTCCTGATTTTGTTGGGCGGATGCGGCGGATTTCTGGTGGTGCCGATGAACGCGCTGCTGCAGCATCGCGGCCACAACCTGATGGGCGCTGGCCGTTCGATCGCCGTACAAAACTTCAACGAGCAAGCCTGCATTTTGTTGCTCGGTGGTTTTTACAGCGCGTGCACCGGCCTCGGCCTGTCGGCCAACGCCGCCATCACCGCTTTCGGCGGACTGGTTGCCGGTTTCATGTGGCTCATTCGCCGCTGGCATCTGAGCAACTTGCAGAAATACCCGGAAGAGGTGCAGCATCTGCTTGCCATCGCGCGCAGCGACAAACACCACTGACCCAGGAAGACACACCACATGACCACCGTCTACGATTTCGACGCAACCCAGATCGATGGCAAGAGCGTGCAGCTTTCAAGCTATCGCGGGAAGGTCTTGCTCATCGTCAACACCGCGAGCAAATGCGGGTTTACGCCGCAGTTCGAGGGGCTCGAAAAACTGCATGAAAAGTACGCTGCGCAAGGCCTGACGGTGCTTGGATTTCCGTCGAACCAGTTCGGCTCGCAAGACCCCGGCAGCAACGAAGAGATCGGCGCGTTCTGCACCAAGAACTACGGCGTCAGCTTTCCGATGATGGAGAAGATCGACGTCAACGGCAGCGGCGCTGCACCGCTGTACCAGTGGCTTAGCAAGGAGAAGCCGGGCTTGCTCGGCAGCACGGCCATCAAGTGGAACTTCACCAAGTTTTTGTTGGCGCGCGACGGCAGCCTGTTGAAGCGCTATGCGCCGCTCGACACGCCGGCATCGATGGAGCGGGACATCGAGAAGGCGCTGGCTACGGCCTGATAAACACGGCGCCCGCGCAAGGCGGCGCCAGCTCACGTCAGATCAAAAGCGGAAGTCGACCGACTTCGAGCCACCACCCACGGTGACCGACTGCTTCTTGGAAGCGCTGCCAGCGTCGGCGTTGACGACGTACTTTCCGGCAGGGAGATCGATCAGGCAAACCGGCCCGCTGGCGCGAAACGCCAACGCGGTCACGTTGTTTTCGTTCTGAATGCTGACCGCGACGTCGGCCTCGTACGCACCGTCGGCTCGCGCGAACAACAGTGCCAGCGGATGCTCCTTCATGGCGGCGCGAAAGGCTGTCGATTCGTCGGAGCCGATGCCGCCGCAGACGTAGCGCGCGGCGCCCTCGCCACGCATGGCCGGCATAGCGGATTGCGCCGCAGCGATTGTTGCGGCGCCGGGCAACACCAGGCAGGCTGCGGCGACAAAAGCGATCCGGGTTTTATTGAACATGGTCAGACATTCCTTGAATCAGGGTACTCAAGAGTCGCCACAACTGCCGGCGTTCAGGGTCGGACCGGAGCGCCAGACGAGGTCAGGGAAACAGCAGTTCCTTAGTGATGCTGACGCAACCGTTGCCCGCCGTAGGCATCAGATAGATGTGATGCGTCGGGCTGATCGGTACCACGCCGATCGACTTGCCGACGACATCAAGCGGCTTGGTGTAGCCGAGGTCCTGCACGGCAACTTGCGCGCACGGCTTGCCCCAGACGTCGATCATGTCGTAGCCCACGTCGCACCCGCCACGCCCGGTCGGTGCGAACACGGCACTGACGAAGCGCGTGCCCGTCGGCTCCGCGCGCTCGACCGATGCTGCAAACGCAGAGGCATCGGGCGCTACCGGGTTGGTCATCAGCATGGCGGCGAAAGCGCCTGCGGGCCCGGTCAGGCCCGGTGCGACGCGATGCATCGTGCTCATGCATGTACCGATGCCGGCTTGCGCGGTCAATTGCTCCAGCGTATTGCGCGGCCGCGGGGCTGGTGCAAGGGGCTGAGCCTGCTGAACCTGTGCCGACACCAGCGTGAAACAGACCAGCGAGCTGCACAGGAGCGAGGCACGAATCACCGCCGCCCCGCCACGACTCTTTTTGCCGCGCCCCCCAGCGACTTTCGACACCGCGATCCACGCGCCTTGCGCCTCACTCCAGATGCTCTTGTATGACCGGTTCATCGACTTCCCCTGATTTCGTGCCGCGGTCAAAAAGTGCCTCAGCAATGGGGCGCAAGTATCGGGTCGGAATTTGGGAGTGCGCAGGAACTAAGTCGCTGTCTTATTCGAAGCTGACACTCTCTTTAATAATGCGGGAGGCAATTAACAATTGCGACGGCCGCAAGTGTCACTTCAATGTTTCCGAAAAGAAATTAAATGTTAAGAAACGCCACGAAAGACACCTCTTTGACTGCTCTCTGAGTACCGAGTCAATGCGCAGAAATCGCAGCGTCGAGCAACTCGATCCAATGCCTCACCGGCACCCCGCTGCCGCTTTGAAGATGCGTGATGCAGCCGATATTCGCTGAGGCGATGACGCTCGGCTGAAGCTGGTTGAGGTTGCCGAGCTTGCGATCGCGCAGCGGATAAGCGAGCTCGGGCTGCAGCACCGAATACGTCCCGGCCGAGCCGCAGCAAAGATGCGCTTCGTTGAGCGAGACGCGCACATCGAAACCCAGTGCGCGCAAGTTGACTTCGACGCCCCCACGCAGTTTTTGACCGTGCTGCAACGTGCACGGCGGGTGGTAGGCGATAACGCCCTCGGGCGGCTTCACACGCGCCTTGAGCACGGGCACCAGATCGGGCAGCAGCTCGCTCAGATCTTTGGTCAGTTCGCTGATGCGTCGGGCCTTGGCCGCGTATGCCGGATCGTCTCGCAGGATGTGCCCGTATTCGCGTACCGTGACGCCGCAGCCGGATGCGTTCATCACGATGGCTTCGACTTCGGCGCGTTCTACGTGCGGCCACCACGCGTCGATGTTGGTGCGCATGTTCGCCTTACCGCCTTCTTGGTCGTTGAGGTGAAACTTCAACGCACCGCAGCAACCGGCCTCTCTGGCGATGACGGTCTGGATGCCCGCAGCATCGAGCACACGCGCGGTCGCGCTGTTGATGTTCGGCATCATCGACGGCTGAACGCAACCGGCCAGCATGAGCACCTTTCGCGCATGCTGGGTCGTCGGCCAGAGGCCGGCGTCCTGCTTGGCGGGCACCTTGGCTTTCAGCGCGGCGGGCAGCAGTCCGCGCACCGCCTGGCCGACCTTCATGGCCGGCCCAAAGAGCGGCGACGGCAGGCCTTCTTTCAACAGCCAGCGCGTGGCCGATTCCATTGCGGGGCGTGGCACTTTTTGGTCGACGATCTTCCGGCCGATGTCGACCAGGTGGCCGTACTGCACACCGCTCGGGCAGGTCGTTTCGCAGTTGCGGCAGGTCAGGCAGCGGTCCAGATGCAGTTGCGTACTGCGCGTCGGCTGCTTGCCTTCGAGCACCTGCTTGATGAGGTAGATGCGGCCACGCGGGCCGTCGAGTTCGTCGCCCAGCAATTGATAGGTCGGGCAAGTGGCGGTGCAGAAGCCGCAGTGCACGCACTTGCGCAGGATGGCTTCAGCCTCTTGTCCGTCTGCGGTGTCACGAAATTCATCGGCGAGTTCGGTTTGCATGTGGGGTAGGGGCTGGCCTTGATAGCTGGCTGTGTTGGCTAACGTGTTGGCTGAAGAAGCAAGACGAGTCAAGCTTCCGGCAACAGCCGGCCGCGGTTGAAGATCCGGTGCGGGTCGAACTCTTTCATTAGCGCGCGATGAATGCGCGCCAACGGCACGCTCAGCGCATCGAACCTTGCAGCCGGTGCGCTTGCATCGGTCGCTTCGGTACGGCCCCCCGCCCTGAACAGGGTTGCATGACCGCCGACCGCGCGGGCGGCTTCGCGCATGCGCTCAGATTGCCCTTGCCCCGCCTGGTACCAGCGCTGGCCGCCATGCCATTCGATCCACGGCGAGCCATCGAGCGAGAGCGCCGGCGCAGTCTGCGGCACCGACAGGCGCCAGAGGTCATCCGCGTTGGCCGAAGCACCGCCGTTCGCCTCACGGTCGGAGAACCACGGATGCTGCTGATCGCGCAACGATTGCCAGCCGGCTGCAGCGGGCTCTGTGGCCTGAGGCGCACCGCCCAGATGACGGCACGCCGCGTCGACCGCCGCGACCGCACCGCGCAAGCGCAACGACAACACGCCCGCACCATCGCGCCGTCGCCACAAGCTGGCGTTCAGCGGCAGTGGACGACCGCCCCATTCATTGAGCAGCCGCAATGCGTCGGCCTGCTCGCAAGCGAACTCGATCGTCGCTTCGGCCGGCACGACGGGCAGCACCTTCAGGCTCACCTCAGCGATCACGCCGAGCGTGCCGAGGGACCCGGCCAGCACGCGCGAGACGTCATAGCCTGCGACGTTCTTCATGACCGTGCCGCCGAAGTGCAGCACCTCGCCGCGACCATCGACCAGCGTGGCGCCGAGCACGTAGTCGCGCACCGCCCCCACGCTGGCGCGCGACGGCCCGCTCAAGCCGGCAGCGACCATGCCGCCGACGGTGCCACCGCGCACGCCGGGGTTGGCCGGATGCGCAAAGCGCGGTGGCTCGAAAGGCAGGCACTGGCCCTGATCGGCCAACAGCGCCTCCAGTTCGGCGAGTGGCGTGCCGGCACGGACGGTGACAACCAGCTCGCTGGGTTCATAGCTCGTGATGCCGGTGAGCTCGCTGGTCGCGAGCGGCTCGCCCGAAGCCACCTCACCATAAAAATCCTTGGTGCCGCCACCGCGAATGTCGAGCGGCGTGGCGTCGGCCGCAGCAGCGCGCACGCGCTCGACGATGCGCTGGAGTTCAACGGAGTTAGTCATCGTGTCAGTCCTCGAAGAACGCCACCGGCAACCCCGGTGTGTCGACGCGCATCGAGACGACGCAACCCGAGGCCGGTCGCTCTTCGAGTTCCTCTGCGGGACGTCCCTTGCGCACGCTCGTCACGAACAGCGTCTTCAAATCATCGCCGCCGAGGCACGGCATGGTCGGGCACTGCACGGGTGTCGCGATGGCGCCGACCTGCTTGCCATTGGGCGCGAAGCGCAGCAGTTGACCACCCTCGTACATCGCTGCCCAGTAGTGGCCCTCGGCATCGACCGTGGCGCCATCGGGGCGACCTGCATAGCGCACCGGCGACGATGGTGTCCAGCCTGCCGGCTTGGCCGCGAACTGCTCGAACACGCGCGGCCGCGTCAGCGTATTGGAATCGGCCACCCAGTCCCACGCGCGGATGGCATGCGCCGCCGTATCCGCCCAGTACAGGGTGCCGACGTCGGGAGAGAACGCGAGGCCGTTGGCGGTCATGGCATCGCCTGCCATGCGTTGCAGCACCGGTGCGCGCCCGTCGCGCATGTCGAGGCAATAGAGCTCGGCGTTGGACTTGTCCTTGGCCTCGTTCAACGTGCCGGCCCAGAAGCGGCCGAGCGGATCGCACTTGCCGTCGTTGAAACGCATGGTGCGCGTGTCGTAGTCGACACCGACCAGTTGCGTCAGCGCGCCGCCCCATGTCTTGGCCCGGTAGATGCCGTCACGCAGCGCGATGACCAGACCGCCGCGCCGCGCCGGCGCCATGCACCCCGGCTCGCTGGGCAGCGCCCATCGCTCGACGGTCGCGCCGGCGGCACCGATGTCCCCACGAGTCCGCAACACAGCACGTCCAGCGATATCCAGCCAGTAAAGAGATCGTTCGCCCGGGTGCCAGAACGGCGATTCACCCAGTTCGCAAAGGCTGTCGTCAAGCGTGGTCCACATGGAAGTAATTGTGCGTCACCGCCGCCCATAAAAAAGGCCACCGGAAGGTGGCCTTTAAATTCCAAAGACACCGCGGATCCGGCTTTGCCGATCCGCTGGTGTCGCCCCCAGCAGGGGGGAGGGCAAAGCGACACGAAGTGCGCAAAGCCCTTGGGGGGTTACCTGTTGTATGCGGTCTCGCCGTGCGAAGAGATGTCGAGGCCTTCGCGCTCTTCTTCTTCCGTCACGCGCAGACCGATCGTCAGGTCGGCGATCTTGTAGGCGATGACCGAAACCACGCCCGACCACACGATGGTCAGCACCACAGCCTTGAGCTGGATCCAGACCTGTGGGCCGATTTCGCTGGTGACGACGCTGGCCGTCACCCAGTCGCCGACGATGCCGGGGCCGCCGAGCGATTGCGTGTTGAACACGCCGGTCAGCAACGCGCCGACGATACCGCCGACACCGTGCACGCCGAAGACGTCGAGCGAGTCGTCCGCACCGAGCAGCTTCTTCAGACCGGTCACGCCCCAGAGACAAGCGAAGCCAGCGACGAAGCCGATGATGATGGCACCCATGAGGCCGACGTTGCCGGCGGCCGGCGTGATGGCGACGAGGCCGGCGACAGCACCCGAAGCGGCACCCAGCATCGAAGCCTTGCCCTTGTGCAGCGCTTCACCGATGCACCATGCGAGCACGGCGGCGGCGGTGGCCGAGAAGGTGTTCATGAAGGCCAGCACGGCGCTGGTGCCGGCTTCGAGGGCCGAACCTGCGTTGAAGCCGAACCAACCCACCCACAGCAGCGAGGCACCGACCATCGTCAGCGTCAGCGAATGCGGCGTGAAGGCTTCCTTGCCGAAGCCGATGCGCTTTCCGATCATGAAGGCACCCACGAGGCCGGCAACGGCTGCGTTGATGTGCACGACAGTACCGCCAGCGAAGTCGAGCGCGCCCCACTGCCAGATCAGGCCCGCCTTGGAGTTCATCGAGTCGACGACTTCCTTGCTTGCGTAGGCGTCAGGGCCCATCCAGAACCAGACCATGTGCGCGATGGGCGCATAGCTGAAGGTGAACCACAGCACCATGAACAGCAGGATGCCGCCGAACTTGGCGCGCTCGGCAAAGGCACCGACGATCAGGCAGCAAGTGATGCCGGCGAACGTGGCCTGGAAGGCAGCGAACAGCAGTTCAGGGATGTAGACGCCCTTGCTGAAGGTCGCGCCGGGTGCGAACACGCCGGTGGCCGGATCGAAGATCCCCTTCATGAAGAGCCGGTCGAACCCGCCGACGAAAGCATTGCCTTCCGTGAACGCCAGGCTGTAGCCGTAGATGAGCCACAGCACCACGATCAAGGAGAACGTGACCATGACCTGCATCAGCACCGACAGCATGTTCTTGCTGCGGACCAGGCCGCCGTAGAACAGCGCCAGGCCCGGCACGGTCATCATGATGACGAGCAGCGTGGACACCATCATCCAGCTGACATCGCCCTTGTCGAACTTGATGACAGGGGCGGCAGCGGCAGGCGCTGCAGCAGCGTCGGCTGCCGGAGTCGCAGCAGGGGCCGGAGCCGCTGGCGCAGCGCTGGCCGCAGGCGCAGCCGCTTCGGCGGCCGGCGCCGGGGTCTGCGCTTGCACCGAGGTGACGAACGCAGAGCCAGCGGCAAACACGCTCAGGCCGAGCGCGAGGGAGACGAGCAGTTTTTTCATTTCAGTTGTTCTTTCGTGCCTTGATCTCAGAGCGCTTCACGGCCCGTTTCGCCGGTGCGGATGCGAACAACCTGCTCGAGGTTGTAGACAAAAATCTTGCCGTCGCCGATTTTTCCGGTGCGGGCGGCGCCCTCGACCGCTTCGATCACGCGCTCGACCAGCTCGTCGGAAACGGCTGCCTCGATCTTGACCTTGGGCAGGAAGTCGACGACGTACTCAGCGCCACGGTAGAGCTCGGTGTGGCCCTTCTGGCGACCGAAGCCCTTGACCTCGGTCACGGTAATGCCCTGCACGCCAATGGCCGACAGTGCTTCGCGCACTTCGTCGAGCTTGAATGGTTTGATGATGGCTGTAACCAGCTTCATGATGTTCTCCTTGAGATAAAACCGACGGGCGCGGCGGCGGTCGCCGCGCTTTCTATTTGGAGGGTCAGAACGTCTTGGTCAGCGTGGCGATGAACTGCGCCTTGTTGATCGACTGGGTCTGCGCGCCGATCGGGCCAAAACCCGGTTCCACGACCGCCAGGTAGGCGTCTTTCTTGTTGGCACCGACCACCGCACCGGCCAGCGACAGGCCACCGCCAAAGTCCCACGACGCGCCGACGTTGTAGTCGACATAGCTCTTGTAGCCCGTGTTTTTGCGGATGTCGCTGCTCAGGCGCGTGTAGCCGACAGCAGCCTTCAACGTCAGGTGCGGGATGACTTCCTTGGCGTACGACAGGTTCAGGTAGCCGCTGTTGCGGCCCTTCAGGCCCGAGCCGTTGGCCGCGCCGGCAAAGCCGAAGTAGTCCTTGGA